>DATJII010000058.1:0-56229 GCA_035493435.1 Candidatus Limnocylindria bacterium
CGGTGCGGACCACAACCTCGCTATCCGCTCAAACGGAACCGTAGTGGCTTGGGGCTGGAATGCCTACGGCCAATGCAACGTTCCCGATACGGTCACCAACGCCATTGCGATTGCGGGCGGAGCTCGCCACAGCATGGCCCTCTTAAGCACCGGACAAGTGGTATGCTGGGGCGGCAACGAGTCCGGGCAGTGCGTGGTCCCCGAAACGGCAACCAATGTTACCGCCATTGCGGCGGGTGGTTTTCATAACGTCGCGTTGCTGGGGGATAACACGGTGGTCGCGTGGGGTTTGGATTCCCGGGGGCAAACGGATGTGCCTGAGGATGTTACCGAGGCGATTTCCGTGACGGCCGGGGCTGAATTCAGTTTGGCGCTATTGAAAGACGGTACCGTCGTGGGATGGGGCGACCAGACGGACGGATTGGCCATTCCACCCGCGGGACTTTCCAACGTCGTCCAAATCGTCGCCGGAGAGTTTCACGCGATCGCCTTGCGCGCTGATGGAACGGTCACCACCTGGGGAGACAATTCGTTCAACGCATTGATGTTCCCCACCAACCTGACCAGCGTGGCCTTAATCGCTGCAGGTGGCTTTCATAGCGAGGTCCTACTCCAAAACCCCAACTTGCTCACGCCCGCACACCTGACGGGCCAAGGCTTGGAAACCGATCTAAATATCCCGGCCGGCAGCGGCTACGTTCTGGAATCGTCACCCGACCTTCGCCAGTGGTCGCCGATGCAATCGGGCAAAGCTGTGCCGGGTCAAATGCACCTCGTCCTACCGAACTCAGCACCCAGCGCCTTTTTTCGGGTAAAGTTGACTTCGGCGCCCTAATACCTGGGTTTTCGGCGCACCTCACGACAGATTTGGGTGTTTTCCGTGAAAAACCTCTCGCTAGCGACGGACAGGGCTTGAGGGATCTGGCAGAAAAAGGGGAGAGTGGCCGCCACCATGATTCTTCGCCGCATGAAACTCGTCCTCTGCGCTGTGGCTGCCGCGGCTTCGGCGTCGCTGTCCCCACTTTCTGGAGCAGGGGCAGTTCGGAGTTTGGAATTCATCGCCGACCAACCCCCGACACATTCCAGCCACGCTTCAACGGTCATCGAGAGTCCGGAAGGGTTACTATCGGCATGGTTTGGCGGCACTGACGAAGGCAATCCGGACGTAGGCATTTGGATGTCACGGCTGCAAGGCGGTCACTGGACTGCACCCGTCGAGATAGCGCGTGGTGACGAGGAAACCGACGGCCGGACCTATGCGTGCTTTAACCCTGTTTTCTTTCAGGACGGCATCGGACCGCTGTATCTCAGCTATAAAGTCGGACCGCGCCCAGATTCGTGGTGGGGCCGGATAAAGGTTTCCCGCGACAACGGTCGTACTTGGTCCAAATCGGAACGCCTGCCAACTGGGATCATCGGACCAGTTCGCAATAAACCAATCCTGCGAAGCACGGGCGTCTGGTTGTGTGGGGCAAGCGACGAAAGTGCTGGGTGGCGCGTCCACATGGAACGAACCCGCGATCCCATGGGTTTTTGGCATCGGACGGAAGACTTGAACAACCCGATGGATATGGGGGCGATACAACCCACCCTCCTGCCTTGGCCTGATGGACGCATCCAAATCCTGGCACGCACCAAGCAAGGAGTCATCGCAGAGAGCTGGAGCGAAGACGGCGGAGCGACGTGGCCCAAGCTCAAGCGCCTTTCGTTTCCCAATCCCAACAGCGCCATTGACGGCGTGGTATTGAAGCAGGGTTATGCGGTTCTGGCATGCAACCCCAGCAGCACGAGCCGCGATATGCTGGCACTAGCCCGCTCCAAGAATGGCAAGGAATGGGAGACGGTGGTCGAACTGGAAAGGGGCACGGGCGAATTTAGCTATCCGGCAGTGATCCAATCGGTAGACGGCCTGATCCACATCACTTTTACGTGGAAACGGCAAAAAATTCGCCACGCCGTGGTGGATCCCGCCCTGCTTCCAGCGTTTGCGCAGGAACCGTCGAGCGTCGGCAAGCCCAAGCGCTAGCCCAGCCGTACCTGCGTGAATACGGTCAAGGACCTGCTCCAGCCCGTCGGCCTGATCTGGATCGGGTTGATCGCCGTGGCGATCCTGGCGCTTCGGAAAAAGGCCTGGGGGGCCGGTATTACTGCCGCTGGCTTGGCTGTACTGCTCTTCTTAGCGGGAGCCAGCCCCTACCCCGCCCGCTGGTTGGCCAGCTTGGAACGGCCTTATGATCGTCCCATGAATGCCCAGATCCCCGCAGCAGATGCGGTGGTCATGTTGGGTGGGACCCATGCTTTTGCCAAACGGGAGTTGGTCCATTTAAGCGTTGGCAATTCGTCCAACCGAATCCTGACCGCCCTGGAATTAATGCGCTTGGGGAAATCCAGGAATCTGGTACTTGGAGGAAGCAAATACGCCTATCAAGGCATCTATCGGCCCGATTCGGAGCTCATCCTGGGCTGGGCGGCGGCTTGGAAGTTGCCGGTGGGCCAAGTGTATCCCTTGGGGATCTGCATCGATACGCACGATGAGGCAGTCCGAACGGCGGAACTCGTAGCCCAAAAACACTGGCGGGAAGTTCTTCTGGTGACTTCCGCAGGCCATTTACGACGGGCCGAGGCCGTTTTCCGTAAGGTGGGTGTGAAGGTTATTCCCGTGGGCTGCGATTTTTCCGGACTTGCCACACTGGAAGGCACCCACACTTGGTATCTGGTGCCACGTTCTGACGGTTTGTCCCTGTTGGGCCAACGGATTTACGAGGAGATCGGCTGGTGGTGGTACTGGTGGAAGGGGTGGATCTGATCGGCTTTGCCATTGGAATAAAAGCGGGGTAGCGTATCTCCCTCGATGAAAGGCATTATCTTGGCGGGAGGAGCGGGATCGAGGCTGTACCCCTTAACCCGGGTGGCGTCGAAGCAGTTGCAACCCGTCTATGACAAGCCAATGGTTTATTACCCCCTCACGACCTTGATCGAAGGTGGTGTTCGGGAGTTTTGCCTTATCTCCACGCCCCAGGACCTTTCCCGCTTCTGGCAACTATTCGGCGACGGCAGTGCTTGGGGCCTGCGCATCGACTATCGCGAACAGGCCCGTCCCGAAGGGATCGCCCAGGCGTTCCTGATTGCCGAATCGTTCGTAGGCAAGGACAGCGTCACACTGATCCTGGGTGACAACATTTTCTACGGGGGCGAGACCTTCCACGGGGCCTTCCGTGATTTTGCCGGGGGGGCTACGATTTTTGGTTACCACGTCCAGGATCCCGAGCGTTACGGCGTGGTGGAATTCAATGCCGAGGGCAAGGCGGTTTCCATCGAGGAAAAGCCGAAGCAACCGAAAAGCAACTACGCGGTGCCGGGACTTTATATCTACGACAACGACGTGCTGGGCATTGCCCGTGCGCTGAAGCCCAGCCCCCGCGGCGAATACGAAATCACCGACGTCAATCTGGAATATCTGCGGCAGGGTCGGCTCCGCGTGCACCGTTTGGGCCGGGGATTTGCCTGGTTGGACGCGGGCACGAGCAGCAGCCTGCACGAGGCGGGCGCGTACGTGCAGACGATTGAACGCCGCCAAGGCGTCAAGATCGGCTGCCCGGAAGAAGCGGCATTCCATCGGGGATTCATCAGCCGTGCCGAGTTGGAAAACCTGGTGGATCGCCTGCCCCGCTGCGAATACCGGGATTACCTCGCCGGGGTCGTAGCAGAAGCCCAAAGACTCAATGCCTAATCGAATGATCGTACTCCTGGGAGCCACCGGATATGTCGGCGCGGCGTTCGCCCGCGAACTGAAGAAGCGCCAATTGTCCTTTGTGGCAGTGTCGCGCTCCTCGGTTGACTACAGCCGATTCGAACGGCTGGTCGCGTTTCTACGCGACACCAAGCCAGAGTTCGTGGTCAACGCGGCCGGCTATACCGGCAAGCCGAATGTGGACGCCTGCGAAGTCGCCAAGGCCGACACGCTCAACGGCAATGCCCTGCTTCCCGCAGTGATCTCGCACGCCTGCAGCATCACTGACACGCCCTGGGGACATGTTTCGTCGGGCTGCATCTATACCGGCGGCAAGATCTGCGGCTCGGATGGGGTTTGCCGGGTCGAAAAGGACCTTACCCTTCCCGGCCTGCGGCATCTCGTGGACACTCACCCCGAAACGGTCCATGGATTTGCCGAGACCGACGAACCGAATTTCAGCTTCCGGCGTCCGCCGTGCAGTTTCTATAGCGGGACCAAGGCGCTCGGCGAAGAAGCCATCCATGGTGTGGGCCAGAACTATATCTGGCGGCTGCGCATTCCCTTCGACAATGTGGACAGTTCCCGTAACTACCTGAGCAAGCTTCAACGCTATTCGCGCGTTTACGACAACGTCAATTCCGTGTCCCACCTGGAGGACTACGTCCGCGCCTGCGTGGATTTGTGGGCGGCCCGGGCTCCCTTCGGCATCTATAACGTGACCAATCCAGGTTTTGTGACCGCCCGGCAGGTCGTGGAACACCTGAAGTCGGTGCTCAAGCTCGAAAGGGATTTCAGCTTCTGGGACAACGACGAAGAATTCTATCGTGTGGCCGCCCAGACACCGCGGTCAAATTGCGTGATGGACACCACCAAGCTCTTGTCGACCGGAGTGAAGATGAGGCCGGTCTGGGAAGCCATCGACGACTCGCTGCGCACCTGGAAATCGGAAGATAAGACTTAATGGCTCCCGAAGAAAAAGCCCAAGGCGGACCGCCGATATGGCGACGACCCGCCCTGGGCCAAGGTGCAAGCACTGCTACCTTTTCCGCAAAGCAATGATCAAGGCCCGCCGTGAACGGCGGGCCTTTTCAACTAAAACCGCACTGAGAAACTCGCGGTCACGACATAGTCGGCGAACGCCGCATCGCCGTGCTTATAGTTGTTCGGCCCCGGCCCGAGAAGGGTGGTATATGCCTCATCAGCCACGCTGCGCTGGCGATTCCGGAAGATTGCATACGGAATGCTGACGCCGAAGCTATAGCGGCCCTTCATGACCTCTATGCCGGGTTCCAAACTGATCGCGTACCCCGGGCGGCGGAATCCGCTCGTGTCACCCAGCAAATCCCGAACGGGCACACCCTCGATGCGGCCGCCAAAGCTGACCGACAGGCCCCATTTGGGCACCAAGGCGTAGGAAAGTCCGACGCGGCCAAAGTACTGGTCGGGAATGGACGTCACGCTTTCAAAGGGATTGCCACGAAAGGTCAGCGTATCGTTGGTGTCCTCTGGATTGAATAGGTAGAAACCCTGAAGATACGCGGTGGTTCGGGGAAGAATGATCCGGTAAGCGTTGATCTCGGTGGTGAATCCCCAACCGCCGTCGCCGGGCTGAATCGACTGATCCACGGGACGTTCCGACCAGGTCACCTTCCCGCCACTGACGGAGGGGAATAAATCCGTCACGTTGTCGTCGCCCGTGGGCATCTTGAGGCCCAGCCCAAGTTGAATATTGCCCTTGAGTTCGCGGGTAGGCTTCCAGAGCCAGGCGTAGCCCGTAACACGTGCGTCGCCCAATCCGCTTGACTGGGTATGATAACGATTGAGCACGCCGCCCAGGGTATAGGTTTGCGAGCGGTCCGAGATGCCAAAAGGCAGCACGACACCCACGCTATAGCGGGGAGTGATCGCGTACTGCAAGCCGACATCAAAGAAATGCTGCTGATTGATGACCTGGTTGCCGATCTTCTGGCGGTCCTTTTGCTCATGGTCGCCGACGAAATGGCGGTGGGAATGGAGCCAACGATAGGCGGCGGAGGCCAGCCAGTCGCCGTCCTGCAGGTTGGCGTCGTCCGGCGTCAGGTTGTCGTTATACGCCAGCGGGCACATTCCGCCGCCGCGTACAGCAACGCAACCCTGGGCCAGAGTGCGTTCTGTGGTGGTCGAGAGGGCCAAAACGCCTGCGGCAAGCAAGGTGGTAGCCCTGATAGGTGTGGTGTATCGCATGGAACGACATGGGTATACCCCCGTTGGTTACACGCCCCCAGCAAAGCGGGGCGGGCAGGTTCAAAACGGTGGTCGGTTGGACGAAATCAGGGGCGAACGGGCGAAGGCGTGGGTGAGTTGCCAGAACCGCGGTTTTTTCGCCAAGGAATACCAAATTGGCATTGCCACCACGAGTTTGTCACCTATCATATCGGTCGTTATCGATATGTTATTGAAGCCATGAAGCCCCTGCTCCTAGCGGCAAAAACGCTAAGCGATCCCACCCGGATTCGGGTGCTGGTGGCGTTGCGCGAGGGCGGACTCTGCGTGTGTGAATTGTGCGACGCGTTGGATGTCACCCAGTCGACGCTTTCGTCGCATCTCCAAGTCATTCGGAACTCCGGCCTGGCGGAAACGCGGCGCGAAGGCAAGTGGATGTATTACACGCTCACCGACCCAGCCAGGAAACTGCTGGAGGGGTTTTTCGGCCCCTTTGAGACAGTCCTCGCCAAGGACGCGAAAATCAGGTCGGACGCCGTCCGCTTGAAGAAGCGACTGGCGGCGCGCCAACAAGGTGTCTGCTGCCTCGGTTTTAATACGTGCGGTTAATCCCCCATGAAACGCCATTCGACGGAATTCCTCGGCACCTTCTTCCTCGTTTTTGCGGGCACGGGCGCCATCGTGATCGACTCGGTGTCGGGCGGTGCCATAGGCCACGCCGGAATTGCCCTCACTTTTGGGTTGGTGGTCCTCGCGCTGATCTACGCCTTTGGCGACATCTCGGGAGCCCATTTCAACCCCGCGGTTACCATTGCCTTTGCCCTCGCCCGGCGCTTTGCCTGGAAGGATGTCCCAGCCTATTTAGTCACTCAGTTTCTCGGGGCGATATCCGCGAGCGCCCTGCTCCGCCTGCTGTTTCCCAAGCCATCCCTGCTGGGTGCGACCCTCCCCGCGGAAAGCGAATGGCAAAGCCTGATATTGGAATTTGTGCTCACCGCCTTCCTGATGCTGGTGATCCTTTCGGTTTCCACCGGTGCCAAGGAAAAAGGGATCACGGCGGGCATCGCCATTGGCGCCGTCATCGGGCTGGAAGCCATGTTTGCCGGCCCGATTTGCGGGGCTTCCATGAACCCCGCCCGCTCCTTCGCTCCCGCCTTGGTCAGCGGCCACCTGGAACATCTCTGGGTCTATTTTCTCGGCCCCTTGGGCGGCGCCGCCGTGGCCGTGCCGGTCTGCTGCCTCATTCGCGAACCGGAGTGCTGCTCAAAGTCCGCAGCCACCCATGAGTCTTGCCCAGACTGATATTATTATGACCACCGTCGAACTAAGGAAAAAACTTGCCGCGTACCCACGGCACGAACTCCGCTTTATCCTGCCCGACGGCACATCTGTGCCGGCCCACGCCCACGTCACCGAAGTCGCCCGCATTGAAAAGCGGTTCGTCGATTGCGGTGGGACGCTGCGCAATGACGCGCTTTGCCGTCTCCAGGTCTGGGTGTCCGACGATCTCGAACACCGGCTTGCGGCAGGCAAACTCCTCGGAATCCTGGAAAAGGCAACCGCAGTTCTGGGGAAGGAGGACCTTGAGGTGGACATCGAATATGAAATCGTTTCCACCACGCAATTCCTTATCTCCAGCATCGAGCCGTTGGACGAAACCCTAACTTTCAAACTCACGCCGCGACATACCGCCTGCCTGGCCGAGGACCGGTGCCTGCCAAAACCGGTCGTGGCCCAGAGCATTGGCTTTGCCGCTTTCAAACGAAACTCATGAATCCACCAGCCACAGCTCCTCTTGTCCTCATCCTCTGCACTGGGAATTCCTGCCGCAGCCATCTGGCCGAAGGAATCCTGCGCCGCGCCGCCGGTGATCGCTTCCGCGTTGCCAGCGCGGGCAGCAAACCCGCGGGCTACGTACATCCCATGGCTATAAGCGCCATGGCGGAGATCGGCATCGACATTGCCGCCCACACTTCGAAGCACATGAATGAGTTTTTGACCCAACCGGTGGAGACGGTCATCACGGTGTGTGGCAATGCGGACCAGGCCTGCCCGATTTACCCGGGCCAGGTGAACCGCTACCATTGGCCCTTCGTGGATCCCGCGCACGCCACCGGCACCGAAGAAGAGAAAATGGCCGTCTTTCGCCAAGTCCGGGACGAAATCAAAGCTGTCTTTGAAGCCTATGCGTACGGTCGTCGCGATGGTGCAAAAGCCTGCGCCACATAGGGTCGCAACGGAATCGAGGCGGCGGAGCCCGCGTGCCGCCGCCAAAAGCCGGAGGAAAGATTGCCGGAGCCGCCGCAGGGCTGGTACGTTCGCCGGACTGTGACGCCGGTTAACAAGACTATCCAACGCCGCAAAGTGGGGCTCATCTCCTTGGGGTGCGCCAAAAACCTCGTGGACGCCGAGATCATGCTCGGCAGCCTGCTCAAGAGTGGCGTGGAAATCGTAAACGATGCCACCGAGGCGGACGCCCTGATCGTTAATACCTGCGGGTTTATTGACGCGGCGCAGGAGGAGAGCGTGGACGCGATCCTCGAATCCGACCAAGTCCGCCAGACCCGACGTCCGGACCAGGCCCTGATCGTCTCAGGTTGCCTGCCGCAACGTTTTCGCGAGGAACTCCCCAAACTCATGCCCGAAGTCGACGCCTTCATGGGCATCGACCAAGTCGAGCAAGTCGCCGAGCTCGTGGAGGGTGCCATCGCCCATCGGTTGGCCAACACCGCCGGGACCACCCCCAGCCTATCGGGTAAGGTAAAATCCCGGCTCATCGAATTGGGCGACCAAACGGGAGAACCAGACGATCACAAGCTGGACCAGGCGCAGGCCAAGGCGGCCAAAGCAAAAAAGCAACTAAGTGCCCCGGTTCTGGCGGCACCGGACGTCACCGTGACGGTGCGTCCGAATTATATTCCCCAGTTCGAGACGCCACGTTTCCGGCTCACGCCAGCCCATTTTGCCTACGTTAAGATTGCCGAGGGCTGCAATCATCCCTGCAGTTTCTGCACGATACCCCGGATGCGGGGCAGCCATCGCAGCCGCCAGCAGGCGGATATCGTCGCCGAAGCCAAAGCTCTGATCGCCGACGGCGTCAAGGAACTGAATCTAATATCCCAGGATTCGACCTACTACGGCCTGGATCTCCGTCCGAACCACAGTCGGGCGATCGCTTCACCGGAAAAATTTACCGCCGCCACCAAGGCACTCGCCGCGGACGCCACCACGCTTTCGTCATTGCTGCGCGAACTCAATTCGCTGAAGGGAGATTTCTGGATTCGTCTTCTTTATACCCATCCTGCGCATTGGACGGACGAATTGATTCAAACGATTGCCGAGTGCCCGAAGGTGGCCCGTTATGTGGACATGCCGCTCCAGCATATCCATGACACCCTGCTCGACCGGATGCGCCGCGAAACCACCGGACAGTATATACGCGATCTCATTGCGCGCATTCGGGCGGGAATTCCAGGCATCGCGATCCGCACCACGTTCATTGTGGGTTTTCCTGGCGAGAACGAAGCCAGTTTCCAGACATTGTTGGATTTCATCAACGAAACGCGTTTCGAACGCCTGGGGGTGTTTGCGTATTCGCAGGAAGAAGGGACCATCGCCGGAAAGATGACGGCGCAAATGCCGCCTGCGATCCGCCAGAAACGCCGCGAACTCGCGATGGCCGCGCAGCACCGAATCTCCCGGGAAATTGGCACCAAAGCCGTGGGCAGCGTCCTGAAGGTTCTCGTTGAAGGCGAAGCCAGCGCCACCGACCTGCGCAAGGCCAGCATCCAATCCTGGGAACATGGCCTGATTCGCCAAACCGACGCCGGCGCCAAACAGCTCAAGGGCCGTTACTGGGTCGCCCGTGGCGAAGCAGACGCACCCGATATCGATGGCCGGGTCTATGTCCGAGGGACTGCGATCAAGGGCCAATTTGCCCAGGTCCGGATCATTGGTCATACCGACTACGACCTGATCGCCGAACCGGTATAGCTGATCCGATTCTCCGGTGATCTTAGATTGTAGCCGACGAGGTGACGAGGCGGTCGGTGATACTTATGTCCCGCCACGCACTTCCACCTCGTTACCTCGGTGGCTACGTTTAACCGCGCCATATTCTCAGGACTTCGCGGCGGCCTCGTGCCGTTCGCACACCAGGTCAATCTGGCCTGCGGCGTCCCGGAAAAGGGCCGGGCTCCAGACGCGGTGCAATTCCCACCCTTGCGACGCCAGAATACGGCTGCGGAACTGCTCCCAGATGATCGGATCGGGCGTCTTTAGATAGCGGGTAAAATCCGCCAGCAATCCCACCGTTACGTCAAAGGGCAGCGTGGGATGGGTCAGCGCCAGGTCCACGCAAAAGCCTTCATTACCCCAATACACCGTCGAACCGACCTGGTGTTGGTCACATAAATGCCGCCCCAAGGCCTCGGCTACGCTCGATTTCTGGCTGGTTTCGGCCACCTGGCATTCGGCGGGAGCGTCCGACGACTTGGCTCCCTCGATCCTTTGCTGCCAGGAATCAAAAGCCTGAGCCAGCGATTCGGTATAGCGCAAATAGGCATAAAGCTGGTGCCGTCCGGTCAATCGCTGGCCTTCGTCGAGCGGCTCCGTTGCCAGGTATTCAGCGCGGGGAATCGAGGTAAGGACGTGGATCATGGTGCGCGCCCGGGTGACGAGCACGTTCAACCGCCGCTCACCGCCCGAACGGGACAGGGCGCCAAAATTCCGGCGGAACCTCCCCTCCGGGTCGGGGCCGAAGGTGGTGCATATAATAATATGATCCCGCTCGTCACCCTGGACGTTTTCGATGTTCTTGACGAACAAACCTTCGAAGGAGTCGGCACCCCGTCGTTCGCGCGCCTGGGCCAGGCGATCGGAGAACACCGAATCGGCGGCCGCTTTCTCGTCCAGCGCGTCGAGAATCAGATCGCGTTGGTTGACATTGAAACAAGCCAGGCCAATGGACGGGGGCTTCGCGTCGTCGAGCAATTCCGCCACGAGATTCGCGGCCGCCTTGGCCTCCAACACATTGCCCCGCTCCAGGTAAACACCATCCACATGGATCAATCGAATGGGCGCCTGGAACGCCTTGTGACGAGGATGTCCAGGAATCGGCTGCAGGCGTCCCCCATAGAACGCCTCGTTCGAAAAACCGATCAAGGCCTCATCCTGGGATCGGTAGTGAACATCGAGGAACGCCTCCTGAACACTGAGATTGAGCGCCGCCGCCAGGAGGTCTTCCGCCTCGGATTGTTGCTGGGTGAAGACCTCTTCCGCAGTTTCCGCCGCGACGTCATCGCTCTCCGCCAGCGCCTGCTCGAAGAACCGCGTCGGTGGAAGCTGCTTGGGATCACCCGCAATCACCACCCGCCGCGCCCGGAGCAATACGGGCAAGGCCTCTTCCAACCGGCACTGGCTGGCTTCGTCGAAAATCACGACATCAAACAACGCCTGGCGCGGAAAGATCTGGGCCACGGTCGCAGGACTCGCCATCCAAACCGGACAGAGCTCGAACAAGGGGTCACCGCCTTCCGAATCGGCACCCGCCGCAATCATCTGGCGTAACTTCATGGCCTTTTGTCCCCGAACAAACAGCCGCTGGCGCAACGCCGCGCCCAAGCCATTCAAGCGGCTGCCGGTGGTTGCGAGCAGGCGGGACCGCCAGCGAGCCTGCCAGGTGTGTAATATAAGTTGCCGAACCAGGGCCGTCTTTTCTCCCGTTCGATTCAGCAACTCCGAAAACGCCGCCTCCACTCGCGCCGTGTCCAATCGCGACAAGGTATCGTCTTCCCGAACGCGACGCCGGATTTCCTTGGCCAGCGCGGATGCCCGCAAGGCCGGCCCTGCTTCCTCCCACGGCAATCCGTGTTGCGTTATCGCTGCCAGAGCCTGCTGAATTGGCGCCGGCACCATTCCCAGGCGATCCAACAAGCGAATCGCTTCATCCAGGGTTGGGCTATAGTCGATGAATTGGCGGCAAATAGGTTCCGCCGCCTGGTTCGTCCGCCATGGTTTTGATAACGACTGGATTGCTGGGGCGTCGAACAATTGTGTCAGCGTCAACTCCTGTTCGAGCCGCAGAATCGCTTCCGCGCGATTGGCGGAACGCCTGAGACTGGCGACCACACCGGGAGCCGCTGGCAGGCTGGCCAAGGCGTCGAGCGTTGACGGCATAATCGCCTCGTTGACCGGCAACAAGAGAGACTCCAATACCGCCAGGATTTCGGGTAACCCGTCACGAAAACTGAGCAAGAGGTCGTCTGAAGCCAGACCTGCCGAGTCGATTCCCAAGACCCGATCGCGCAGGTCGGACCATAAGTACCGCGACCTCAGTCCGGCATAAAAGGCTCGGGCACGTTCCAGGCCCGCAGAATCAAGGCGCAACGCCAGGGGACTTACCGCTGCCGTGGCCGCTTTCTTGGCGGCGAAAGCGAAGAAACGTTTGAAACTGGCCGTCAGGGCACCCCAAGACTCCAAGGCTAGAAGGTTAGCATTGCACAGTTGCAGGTTAGGCTCGTTTCCCTTCACTTGGAGGACCAACTCCCGCTCCAAGGCCAGGTCCAATCGCTCACGTTCCCCACGCAAATGAGAGAGTTCGCCTACCCAGCGTCGCCAGTTGCGATCCATTGCCAGTCGCGCGGCAAAATCCGGCAGGCTCCGACGAACGACCGATTCCAATTGATCTGCGACTTTTCGCCGGGCTGCGGCTTGTTCTACCAAGGGAATGGCCGCATCCAACGGTATAAGATCTTCACCCGCCAAGGCATCGACTGCTTGCGCCGCAGCCGAGGCTTTATCCAAACTCGCGCGAACCTTTCCCGGGGGTGTTTCCAGCCACGTTTTCAGCGGCATCGAAAGACGTCCCACAAAAGGGTTTTCGGGCCAGCGCGCTTTCACCGCACGCCGCACCACTTCTTCCGCATCCATCCGGTAGGCGCGGACTACTTCGATGGTCAGCCCATCGATGTCCGGCACCTCCACCGGCCCACATCCCTGCAACCCCAGCCATTCACCGCACAATTGGTGAAACGAGGCTTCCGTGGGACTGGCCGAATGTAGCCGGTCAAAATAGCCACGCAGTTCCGCGTGCAAACCATTCAGGCGGGTGTTGACCTCCGCCAGGTTGGTTTGCGGACTTGCCACTGGCGGTTCCTGGGCCAGGTTTTCCAAACGTTCCCGCAACGCTAAATAGAAATCCCGCCGGTCTCGCTGGGGATCGTGGATGACACCGCACAAGCCTCCGAGGCCCATGCTGTCCAACCGGTACTTGACGACATCCAAGGCGGTTCGCTTGTCGCAGACAAACAGGACCCGTTCCCCTCGCGCGAGGTGATCGCCAATAATATTCGCAATCGTCTGGCTCTTGCCCGTGCCTGGCGGACCGTGGATGACCAAGGCGGCACTGCTTCGAGCCTGGGCCACCGCTTCTGCCTGGCACGGATCCGCGTGGGTAACCAATAGTTCTTCGGCAAAGTCCTTGGTATTCGACGGTCCAGCCTCGGTTGGATCGAATTCCTGCGCTTGAGGCGTCGGCTCGTCCAACCGTTCCACCACCGCTTCCGGAGCCAAAAAAGGCTTCACCGGATTCTGGAGGTCTGGTTCGGTTTCGATCATCCATTTCGTGTCGCGCAACAGGCCGGGATTAGCCAAGGGAAACAACCCCATCACGGCGCAGGGCAAGAGCGCCGGTTTGTCCGGCAGTTCTTCAGTGCGAGGAGCCGGACTCAAACGAGTCTCGGCGGTGAAAGTCATCGGTTCCTTGATACCCACCGCCTTGACCACAGTCCCAAGGGCGTCCGCAATCTCGCGCCACGGTTCTTCGCCCGTTTCATCGGCGAAAATGCCTTCGGTGCTCGTCCCGGACTGATGTTCCAACCATGCCATTAAGGCGAGATTCGGCTGGACGAGTTCCGCACCATTGCCGACGAGTTGCAGGCTCACGCCTGCCCCGGATCCTCGACGAACCCGCAAACTTACGGGAATGAACAGCACGGGAGCCAAAACCCGCTGGCTCTTGCCACTCTGTCGATCCGAGCTGGCAGGCAGCGAAAGCAAGGGAAAGCCGATGAACAACGATTGTTCACCGTGATCGTTGTAGTAATCCACCGCGTCTTCCGCGATGTCGCGAAGCTTGGTGAGTAGCTTGGCCCGGGGATCCTGTCTGGCACGGGCCTTGGTAGGGAGTTCCTTCGCCTTCGCTTCGGCTGACTCAGCCGCCTCAAACGCCGCTTCGGAGACGGCGAAATCCAAGGACTTCTCGGGATTGGCCAGCAGCGTTGCGATAGCGCTCGACGGATCGCCCGAACGCAATAGGCGCAGGTCCATCAAGTCGATCCGTTGACGGCTATTGTGAGGCCGCGCCTGCAAGCCCGGCCCAGCGGCCAGGTTCGCATACAGCCGTTGCAGCATCGTGCGAAGTATCGTCACCGCGTTTCCTTGTTTTCCATGGGAACAACCACTCTGCCCACGCCACCAAACTGACATGAAAGTCCATCGAAGTCACGCGCGGCAATTCGTTGTGAATCAGCAGCTTGGCCCGACTTGACCCGATGTGGAGCCGAACATTCTCAATCGCCCCTTCACATCAACGAGAGACCTGCACAAAACTCCGGCACGGCTGTCCCGCAACCGACAAACTCCAAAAACCTTCAATTTCCAGCCTTCGAGGTTCGATCTTCTTTCAAAATCACATCCGTGATGGAACAATTCTCAGATGGTCGCATTGAACATTCTTCCTTGTAACCTTTCATACGCCTGATTCATCTTCACTTTCAACAGAGACCGACTCGCCATGAAATCTTACTTTCTGAAAGCCTTCACCCTCATTGCGGTGCTGGCCATTTCGTCGGCGCTCGAAGCCCAAGGCGCGAACTACACGATTACCGATCTTGGAACGAATGCTCCAACCGATCTTAATGACAACGGAAGCGTGATCGGCACCGATTCCCTGGGGCGCGGTTGGTACTATCACGGAGGCACGACGATCATTTTCACGAACGTTAATCTTGGATGGGATGAAGATAGAGTCACAGGAGAACGTTTATATTACTATCCCGACTCGATATCGGGCCTGAAGATAAACAACCGGGAGCACGTTGCTGGGCTCGCTATCAGCTCCAGAGGCTACGGAAATCTGCAGGCCTTTCTTTACACTCCGCCCAGCGGGAATAACCCAGGATCAAATTCTGGAAGCATCGTAGGTGGGGACGGCTACGATGGATTTGTCGCCCTCACCGACAACGATCGTGTGACCCTCTCTTTTAACTGGGTCGAATGGCTATTCCTGGACAACCCCAGGGTGTCCGATAACGTACCGAAAGTTGTTTTCGGTGGCCCGACCCCGTTTTTTACGATTAGCGCGGGCAATAGTTCGGATGTCTTCGTGGGCGCGGCGGCGGGCGGCCCTCCTCCGGTAATGTTCCAAAAATGGGAACCGAGCTATGCCGCACGCGCATGCGTGGTTAGCAATGGCATAGTTACCTACCTGGATGAACGCCTCCCAGACACCGGCAAGCTTTATTACTACGGCAAGCCGGACTATTTGAGCACTGCAGTTGCCATTAACTCCCAGGGCCACGTGATCGGGAACAGGTATGAGAATTCCTTGGGCCAGGCCTTTCTTTATCGCGGAAATGGCATGGAGCAACTGGCGGGAGTTGCGGGCCCAAGTGTGGCGATCGCGATCAATGATGCAGATGAAGTCGTAGGCTACACCTATCGGTTGCACGAACCCAGCTCGCAGCCGTTTCTCTGGAAAAACGGAGCCTCCACCCTTCTGAACTCGCTCGTTCCCACCAATTCGGGATGGGAGTTTCCCTCTGCCTTGGATATCAACAATTTCGGCCAGATACTGGGCCTTGGACGGTATCAAGGGGCCACCCACGGATTCATCCTGTCGCCCGCGGTGCCGCCACGTCCCCCCAGGATTATCGATCAGCCCACAAACGTGGACTTGGTGCTTCACCAATCGTATCGGATCACCCCCCTCGTAGCAGGACCGTCTCCGATCAATTACAAATGGTTAAGAAATGATTTGATCCTGACTAATGAAACAGGTCCATTTCTGGACATCCCGAATGCCGACGCCTCAAATGCCGGCGATTATAAATTTATAGCCAGTAACGGCGGAGGTCCGGTGACCAGCCACGTTTCCACGGTCCGCGTTCTGGACGTGAAACTCTCAGTAGCCTTCAATTCCGACACCGCCGTGCAGGTGAGGATGGAAGGCGAAGTCGGAGGCAAATACCGCCTGGACTCGGCTTCCCAACTGGAGTCGCCCACTGCTTGGGCTCCGCTTACGACAATGACTTTCACCAACGCGACACAAATCTACACCGACACCACTATTGGAAGCGAAAGCCATCGGTTTTACCGGGGCGTCCGCCTGCCCTGACGGCATCTGTCATTGGAGCCCATTTTTACCAATGCCCCCAACAATGGTTGGCATTTTTTGTTCCACAGTGTTTCACCGATCCTGGCGTCATGAACTGAATCGATTTCCCTCTGTTGACCTGAACCGGGACCTCCGCCTCCTCACAGAATCCGGGCACAAGACACTTGCGACCCCCATCGACGAACCGGTAGGCTGTCTGTTCTTCGCGATGGCAGCGATGCGTTGCTAACTGTCTGCTGGAGTTGAATCGGAGCCGCCGTGGCAGTGAATGTCAGGGGAAGTGTAGCGGTCACCGAAACATCTCTGGTTGGGTTACACAACCCATTGCCAATCAACTGTGCCGCTGTGGCGAAATGGCAGACGCAGGGGACTTAAAATCCCCAGACCTTAAAAGTCGTGCGGGTTCAAGTCCCGCCAGCGGCACCAAATGACTGATGGCGTGCAACCTGTTTAACACCAAACGGTTGCAGCATTCGCAACCTCCTGCCCTTCGTCATCGTCGGGTCGACAGCCGATTCTTTGCTCTCCGACCTGGCAGCCTTAGGGGTCTACCTCCCTATTTGGTGAAGTCGTCAATCCGACTGAAAAGCGGCATATGAGCAGAGCACGATCCAGCACAAGGATGGCAAGCTGAATATAACCGCACTTGTTCGTTCCCATGCGACTCCATTCCGGATGGACCGCCAAAGCGGGAGAAGAGCGAGAATCGCCAGAGAAAGCGTCGTAATATAAAAAGAGAGCGGCGCCCCACCGGAATCCTTTATTCGCGCCTGCCGACAGAAAATGTAAAATATTCCCAAGTCGCAGAGCACCACGAAAAACGCCCGCAACACGAATGCTCCAACACGGCTCATCGCCTTTCTAGAAGCAAATTCGATGCCGGTTCGCCAAGGCCGCGACGAATGCGCGACAGAGTTGCGGGCTCCCCGTTTTAGTGAAGCCTCGGCAGACGAACCAGCAGCGAAAGCCTGGCGAACAAGCTATTCAGCTATTCTCGCAGGGTGTTGCAACTTGCCGGAACATTGACCATACGTCCTTATTCGGTCGGCGTACTACTCTCCCGACTAAAGACAGTCAGGTGGTGTACCGGTGCCGCTCCTGTACGTTTGAACGAACCCTTCAGGAGGTCACTTCAAACGAGGTCTTGCCAGTGGCCTTGGTTTTTCCGTCGACCATCAAGCTGATCGTGAACTTGGCTTTCTTGGTCTTGGCGTCCGACGGGACCTGATTGGAAAAACTTATGAGTTGAGATCCCACCGTAACGTCCTTGATCTTGCTATCCACCACCACCGAAAAAGCACCGCTGATCGCAAGGGTATAGGTTACTTTCTTGAGCGCCTTGGAGGATGAGAAGGTGACATCGACAGCCCAGAGTTCGCCGATGGTAAAGCTCGTTTGGGGCGCGTGGGTCGTCGGATTTACGGGCCCAATGTTGGTGATGGTAAGTGAGCTGGTATCGGAGATGGCGTCCTCTGGCGTGGCTTTGGCAACCGTCTTGGCGGCTTTGGCGGCGGGCTTGGCAGGCGTAGACTTAACTGGGGATTTTTTCATGGCGTGGATCGATGCTTCAACTGGCCCGTTTTGCCCCCGGAGGAGGAGGCTGGAACGGGCTTATGGGCTTATCTGTACCGGCCCTCTCGGTCCAATCACGAGCCAAAAATCTTGCACAAATGCGCCATCTGTATCCGTCCGCCTCGTTACCTCGTCGGCTACGGGAAGACCTACGCACCTTGCCACTCTGAAATTGAAGCCTTCCGTTTTACGGTGAATGCGAGCGCCAGTATCGCCGACATGGCTATACCGCAGGTCGCCGGTTCCGGAACCGGTGTGGCGACGATTGAAACATTGTCAAAATCGACTTCCGTTCCTGGCGAATGCGCCAGGTTGACCAATCGGATGCCCAGGTTTTGCCCTATTTGTGGCGTCACGGCGGTGGTGTCGAAAACAAACGAACTCGTACGAAATTCGCCTTCGGGGATGGTCCCAGACAAGGTGCTGTTGTCGGACGCAAGAACCACGCCGCCAGCGAGTAAGTCTATACGGTAGCCCGGAAAGCCGCTCAAATCATAGAAGACTCCGGGTCCGCCGCTCGAGGTGCCGGTAGAGGTTCCGGACGCGATGTTTCCAATTCCCACGGAGACCGTGTAACGGGTGTTCGCCAGTAACAACGTGGAAAGTGTTTGTTGCAAGCCCGCCTCCACATCGGTCGAACCGGCGAGGTACACGATCGCCGCATTGTTTCCGTCAGGAGCCCCACCAGGGAAAAACTCGGAGCCCGCAGGATATATGATGCCGATGGAGTTGGCACCACCGTTGAGGATGCTGGAGGGGTCGTACGCGGCCCATCCTTGGGGAAAGCCGGCATCCACGCGAAACGTTCCGGAGTCGATGACGTCGGCTTCGAAACTGGGATTGGTTATTGCCACCACTTGCGCAGTGGCCGGGAAGGCCAGCAACGTGCCAAGGGCGGCGGCCACAAGTGATATTCGTATCATTTTGGGTGTCATGGGAGTCATCATAGGGAATGTGATTTTGGATACGGGCTTTATGCCCAAAAAGCAATCCCGTTTAGATGCGGCAGGACGACATCGCCACTGCGAAAACCCAAAGACCCCCATCACTTTTGGATCAATCGGAAAAACTCCCGCGACAGGTCCAGCGACGGACGGAACGTCAGTTTGTCACCCTCATTGACGACCTCACCGATCGCGTCCTGCCAACTATTGGCATCCTCCGGCCGGGCGGTGAGTTGCAACGAAAAGTCCTGGTACGCACTGGGCCAGCTCAAGCGCAGCTCTTTCCCATCAAATTGTGAGCTGAGACTTGGTGTGCCGACCGGAATCATCAACTGGACCGGCACCATCCGTGATTGGCCGCCCGGGACCGTGATCAGCACCTGACCGGTATGAAGACCGCCGGCCAACCCGGTACAATCCGCCGAGAGGGTCAGCGTCCCGTTACCGATACCCCCCGGCGAAACGGTCAGCCAGGGAGTGGCCGTCAGGGCGTTCCACGCCACCTGCGGGAAAAGGGTGTCGACGAAGAGTTTCGCATCGGAAGGGCCGTTAACACACGGTTGCAGGTTCACTGTTTCATCGGATACAAAAAGCAGGTCGGGAAGTGGGAGGCTGTCCCGATCCCGAGGATCACTCCCCAGCCGCAGCTCGTCGCCATCCAAAACCCCATCCTCATCGGTGTCGGGATTGCAGGGATCCGTCCCCATGATCCACTCCAGCCTGTTGGGAACGCCATCGCCATCGGCGTCGTCATCCGCATCCGCCACCTTGGCATTCATACAATCGGCATGGGCGTTTTCATAATCGTCCGGCAAGCCATCCCCGTCCGTGTCTTGCAAGGTGAACACGAACACGGAAGCGGCGGCGGTCAGGCCCGAAGGCGCTTTGGCCTTGAGCAGGATGAAATGCTGGCCGGGGGTGAGCACCGTTACCAACCGCTCGCCGGTACCGAGCACGCCACCATTGGCCTCGCTCCACTCCAGTTGATCGCCCTCCAAAACTCCGGCGGTAACGTCATAGGCCACGGCCCGAAAAACCACCGGTTGCCCAGCGATGACGCCGGCCTGCTGCTCAGGCTGGGTAATCATAGCGATGGGCGGCTTGTCTTGCACGGCGAAGGGATTGCTGGTGCCTTCTCCCACGTTGAATCCATCGCTGGATTCCACCACCAAGGCTCCCTGAGTGGTGGAGGGAATCAAAGCGGTTGAGAAGGTAAAGCTGGGCTTTTGCAGGCCCGCCGCGATGAGTATCCGCACGCCACCCGGCTCCGAGAGATAGAAAACGTTATGGGTCAACTGTTGGCTATCCTGGTCGTCGGTCTGCCAGTAGAGATCGATGGTCCCCTTCCCCGAGTCCTTCGCCACCACGTTCGACACCACAGGAGGCGCTTCGCTAAACTCCCGGGCAAACAACACCTGTCCGTCTTTTCGGATCTCCACCTCGTGAGCCCCCTCTGGGAGCAACGCCGTCAAAATCAAGCCTTCCACCGCCGGCGGCAAGTCATCGGCATCATGCTCGGTCACTGCGGAATCAAAGGCGAAGCGACGACCGGACAGGAAATTGCCGGACTTGTCGCGGAATTCCACGGTATAAGGACTTTGCTGGTCCTCAGGGCTCAGTTCCAGGGGCAGGTCGGTGACTTTTTGGGTATAATCAACAGTGACCCCGCCGTTGGTATCAATACCCCCCACGAAATAGAACAGGGTTTTGCCATCCGTCTTGGGATGAAGCTGGGATTTCGTTTCCGCGCGCCCGCCAGCGGGCTGGAGTTGGCTGCGCGAGACGAGATTGGTCCGCATGTGGTTCCATTCCCACCCCTCCATGAACGTATTGTACCCAAAATCAGTCGTTGAATTGAAGTAGGGATACATGACGGAATGCGGCCGAGTAATATCCGCCTGGGTGAGAAAATTAATGGCGGGAAAATTTCGATAAAGCGGTATCGTGGCATTCCGGGAATGTTTGGCATCGCCAGGGAACGAATTGGGGCTGCTGGCCGGCACCTCACCCACACAATGCGCAAACTCCTGGGCCATGACCACGGCCGTGGAGCCATTGGGATTCGCGTCGAAACCAACCCCAGCCGAGGGAGGACTCCAGGAATTCTGAGCCTGCCCGCCACCCGTCCCCGTCGATCCCGCCATGACGCCAGCTCGATCGAAGCGCTCACGGGGACGCGATAGCGGCGAGAATGCATCGAGAAAACTGGAGATGGCGTTGATTCGATTCAATGAGTCGTTAGCCAGGGCGCGTGCACGCCGATCGCAATCGCCGGAATTCTCGGAAGACTGGCAATCCACGACCGGCAACAATAAAAAACGCAGGCCCCCTTCCGTGCTTCGAGGGTGATTATAGTCCACTGTCACACTCCGAACCCCCGTCCGCAGGGGAAACATGCGATTCATGTCCTGCAGCACAGGCAGAATGTTGTTGAACAGCGCGTTGGTCCATACCCTGAAGTCACCATTGGCCCGGTTGTTAACCGGTGCGAGGACGATCCGGAAATCTCCCGAGGGAAGAAAGGTACGGCTGCCCAAATCAAGATATTGCTGCTGGTCACTCCCCTCAACATTCACGTAGGCCGTGAATCGATACTCACCCGGACTGCTCACCACACTGCCGGGAATCCATGCCTGGAAATTGCCGGTTCCCGCGTAGGCGCCAAAAGGTCCGGCATTGAGCCGCCGGGAGCCGACCGGTGTGCCAATAATGGTTTGGACGGGCCCAAAAGGGGCCGATATCTTCTGCACCTGCACGGTGTAACGGGTGACGGCACGGAGCGCGCCATGAGAATAGAGCTGCGCCCGGACAGCCGTGTCCTTACCGGCTATGAGATCATAATCCACCGCCGAAGTGGTGTCGGTGACGAGCCCTTGGCTGACCTGGACTTGGTCGAGCCCGACGCTCGGCGTAGCGGTCGGCACGCCGAACCAGTACAGATCGCCCCAGGTGTTGGGAACATTATAATAGGCCGTGGGTGGCCAGGCAAAATCGTCGCCGCTGGCGCGGAGCCAATTCTGGCGCACCTCGAATCCCAGGACCGAACCCGGCGCGCCGCCTCCCAAAATCCCCAGCGGCACACGCAATTCAACGGTCCATTCCAATTGATCAAGAGCCCGGACCGCCGACCAGCCAACGATGTTCGTGGCCGACCGGAAGCCACCTGCCCCATCGCCCTGCAGCACCTCGGAATGGCCGTCGGGATACACGTTGAAGACTAAATGATTGCCGCGGGCCACGGCGCCTCCTGTGTGCCCTACGTCAAAGGCAACCGACAGGAAAGTGCCCGGGCCGGAAACTGTCTGAGGCATTCCTTGGACGCATAGGTAAAAATCGTTGCTGGTCCCCAGCAAACTCATGCGGGCCGGACGCCAAGCGAAACCGGGCCGATACAACAGGTTCAGACGCCAGGCCGAAACGTACTCCGCCTCATTGTACACCCCATCCACGACGGGCGACGGGCGGGACGGGTCCTGATGCGTCACCCCCCACGCATAGGAACCGTGGGCCAATACTCCAGGTGCCAGGCCGAAATACGCCAAAATCCCCAGCAAGGGCCAGGGCCCTGAGTGGAGGAGCGCTTGGGAAAGGCAGAGCAATAGCCGGTGGCCGCGGCAAATGAGAGAGTTCATGGGTCCTTGGGTCGTTAAACGTGGCTGCGAAAACGACTAAAGCAGCCATTGTGCCTTTTGCAAAGCGGCGAATCACTCCCACTATCTCCCCGGAACCGCCAGATGCGCCGCGACAACCCGGAGGCTCAAATACATTCGCTTGTCATCCGGTCTTTCAGCCAGGACGCCCACGATGCCCCCGCAGGCCAGCAGAGGTGGACGGGGACTGGTCACAACAAAGGTGAGATTCAATCCAGGATGCCCATCGAGCTCCAATACCATCGGCAAATAATAGATGGGGGTGTCTTTCGGCAGCCCCCAGTCGATAGGGTTGGCCGACGAAATGCCGCTCCGGTCGAACAGGAAGTTGACGGATTTGACGCCTCCATGGCGCATCATGGACCACACCGACGGCAGTTCCAAAATCTTGAGCAGGATGTCATTCAGCCCCTGGGTTTGTTGGATGATTTCAAAATACGACAGCAAAGCCGGGCCCGTCCCGCAGATCGCGCGTTCGTCGTCGGCGGTAAACTTCAACTGGGAAACGAGCTTTTTCCCCTGATTGACCTCGTCCTCACTGAAAGGGTGATGCTGATAGGAGAGGTGACCCTTGATCGCGCTGGCCTTCAACAACAGGGCCGCTGCAGCGGCGCGATCCAGTCCCAAGGACAAATGCCCCTGGTCCAGGCGAATCCGGGCGCCCAGGTCTTTGGGCGCAGCCGATTTCCCTTTTGGCGTATCCAGAAAAGGGCCCAACGTCCTGACCTTGGCCCAACCGGGGACGGACTCGAACTCCAGCCTATTTCCCAGGGAAGAGTATAACACCATGGGCTTCGATGGGCTCGCTGGTTTGTCCTTTGCTTCAGGAGCGACTGCTTCCAAAGCAATCAACCACTGAGTCCGACGCCCGGATTTTTCCACCAGCGCTACCAATACACTGACCGTGTCGCCCGAATTGAGTCCCCTCTGCCCTTTCAAGGGATCAAGACCGTCCAACGGAATGCCATTACTCGCGGCGGCCACCGCCAATGCCGGAAAAGGCGCAATGGGTGCCAATTTGGCGAGCGAGTTGGAGGAAATCACCTCGGCTCGGATCATGTTTTGCAGCGTGATCAACCCCAGCAAGAGAAGGGAAAAGTGGAGGCGTTTCATTGTCTGACGCTTCCACGCCGCTTTATCTAAACAACAATCGCTCATTCGGCATTGGGGGT
Organism: Candidatus Limnocylindria bacterium; assembly: GCA_035493435.1. Taxonomy (GTDB): domain Bacteria; phylum Verrucomicrobiota; class Verrucomicrobiia; order Limisphaerales; family UBA9464; genus DATJII01. The sequence goes on from DATJII010000058.1 coordinate 23,670, forward strand.
TATCACAGCTTCCACGGCTATTTCCCGGGGATACCCTCCTGGATCTCCCTCAACTTCTCCCGGACCTTTAAATCACGCGGATTCAATTCCAGCGCCCGTTGGAGACTCTTCTCGGCGCCAGGCTTGTCTCCCAATTCCCACGCCGCCAACCCCACACCTGCATGGGCGCGTTGGTGGTCGGGATTCTCCGCCACTGCCTGCTCGAAGGCTACCTTTGCCTTGTCAAAAAGGCCGCGTTCGAAAAACGAAACCCCTATATAATAATGTGCCTCGGCAAGGTGGGGATCCAGTTCCACGGCCCGGACCAACTCCTCAAACGCCTCGCGTTTCTGGCCCAGGGCCCCGAGGTTGCGGGCCAGCTCCAGGTGAGCCAGGGGATTGTCCGGATCCTTCTGCACCCGCTTGGTGAAGGCTGCCACCGTCTCCTTCTGCCAGTTGCGCCGGACGGCCAGGTCGATTTCCTGCGCTGCACGTTCGTCTGCGGGCACGACTTGCAGCCACATTTCCGCCATTTCATCGGTGGTGGAGGGACCGTGCCGAACTGTCTTGGGCGGGTGCGACGGATTTACGGGGTTGGAGTCGGAATTGTCGAAGATATACTTAAATGTGATGACCGTCCCAGCCGGGAGTGAAATCGGTTCCACATAGCGATACTCGTCCTGCCAATTGAATCGCCAACGCCGGATGGTGAGAAGGGTCCGTGTCGCACCGTCCGGCAGGCGGGCACTGCATTCGCAGGAGGTGGCAAGCAGATGCGCATGGGGCATGATCGCCAGCAAATCCGACTCGGCCGGAAGTTCGAAGGAACGGGTGACCGCCACGTCGCGTTCACCGGCCGGGAGCTCCATGGCTTGCGCGACCATCCCTACACTGACTGGCGTCGCCACCGGAGGCTGGTTCGTAAAATAGAACCCGATCCGGGGCTGAATCGTTTCTCTATGTCCGGTCCGTTGGAGATGAAGTTGCACCACCATATCGCCGTGGCCATCGAAGGGCCAGGGCAGCCCCAAAGCACTCGCTTGGACACCTCGGCCGGGCGTCCACCCCAGGATATGTCCTGGAACCGGGCGGGCGGGTGGCATGATACCCGCGAAGCCGCACACGGCATCGGCGGCGTCGCGCTTTTGGGATTCGCCCGAGGCATCGAACAGAAACCGTGCATGGTGAATGGCCGCGCTGCCCGGTATAAATTGGAAACCGCGGACGTAACGATCTTCACCGCGGGGAACCTTGAGAATAAAATTCCGGTACTCGTCGCCCCCTTCCGCGGGAAATTCGTAAGCCTCTGGAAAGGGCAGCACCAGGTCCGGTTTGCCCCAGGCCCATTCATTGGTATTGGGTTTCCAGGTGGGCGCGGAAGCCACGTTGCCCTCCGGCATGTCTGCCACATACCACTCACGAATCTTCGCGGCAGCACCGACGGGCAAACGACGGTCATCCAGAAAGGTTCCCCGGGCATCGTCCGGCAGCCACGGTGGCATTGATCCTTCATTCAGGGCGGCCACGATCTTTTTTCCTTGTGCCTTAACCTCCTCATACGAGGTCAACGGAAAAGGCCCCGCACCACCTGGATAATGACAGGTGGCGCAGTAGGTATAGACGAGGACCGCAATTTCGCCGTGAAAGGTCGGCGGGTTATTTTCTGCCTTGGCCGACAGGCTTATTGCCGAAAGGGCTAATCCAATAGAAAACGCGCGGCCACCCCGGAAACTCCCGGAAAGCGCCTGGTTGAGCAGGATGACGGACGCATGGCGGTTAATAGCGCCGTACTTTCGGCGTTTCACGCCCTCGCCGCAAGTGCCTGATTTTCGAAGCGCGGCCAGAGTCTCGTCCAGTCAGTTGAAGGCGTCGATTTACCGTACGCCTGGAGCGTCGACTTCAATTCCTTTCTCCACCACGACGTGCATCTGTTGAAACCACCACGCTGCACGCGTAGCGGTGCAGGGGCGGGTTCGTCGTGCGTTACGTGTCCGAGGAACCCTCGGTATTTCGAACAAGAGTTGTTCGCGGGACCGGCTATTCGGTTCGTTTCTCATAGCCCTATCCTCGTGGATGCCCTCAGACATTGGCCGTCCAAGGCTGGATCCTAGGTGATTTATTATTTCACCGCTCTATTCCCCTCTGGGATCCGTGCTCTCCACCCCCATCCTCCTGCCTGTAATATCGGACGGATACCGATCCGACTCAAATCATTCGGACCGACGCAAAGGATGGTGGTCCCAGTAGTCCTGCAGCACCTCGAGGTCGGCTTGGAGGAACCCCTTGGAAAACGGCGAAACGATTGATTCCAAATGAGTTGCAATGACGCCCAATGCCACGCAATGGACTCCCAAGAGATACGGTCCGATCGCATCCAGCATCACGCGACTCTCCGGAACCCGGAGTTCAGACCATCGATGGCCCGGAAATAGCAATGGACGTGGCAAGGTATGAGGCTCGGGATACCCACCCGTCGAAAGCCAGAGGGTTCGGACAAAAAGAATGAGCAAATACGCGTGATTGGAACGCAAGGGCCCGACGGTCCCCTCCAGCGCAACATCAGGGGCTTCCAAGCATCGGGTGAAAACCAGGTCTTCTCCGTCCACGGCCAATCTCAAATACCAAGGAGGCGCCGTCCACACCCCCGCCCGGTTGAACTTGGGTTTGAGCGCCTTAATCAGCCGGGATTCCTTTGCCAATGCCTCGGCTTCGCTGGCACAGAGATCCCAATCGATCCGTACGGCTCGCTGAATCAATCGCCGCGTCTTGCGCGCCTGCCCGGCCAGGCTGCGATAGGAGCCCAGGCGGTCCCTCAAATTCTTGGCTTTGCCGACGTACAGGATGGAACCATCTGCGCCGTGAAATCGATAGACACCCGGTTCTTGGGGAATGGTACGAAAGAATTCCGCTCCCAACCGATCCACCAAGGGCTGGACCGGCGCGAACAGTTCCAACTGTCGAGCGCGACTCACGGTCTCGTGTTGCGCCGAAACGACACCGGAATCAAGCCGATTTCGGCGGCAACTTGGAGAGCGCCACGCCTACGTCGAGGGTTCCGAATTCCTTGAGGCGTTGGCGCATCATATCGGCTCGGAGCACGTCCCGCTCATCCGAGCCCAACTTTTCCTTCTCAGGATTGATGAGCTGCAAATGGGCTGGTTGGCTGAGGAGAAATAACTCGTCCATCAGCGCTTTGCCAAGGCCGCCGAACATCGAGAGATCCACCGCCAGGCGCAGCAGGCTCAAGAGATTCATGGCCTCTTTCGAAGAAATCGTATGGGCGTGGGATAGGACGCCGTAGGCCCGTCCGATATGGTTGAAAAGGACTTTGGGCTTCTTCTCCAAGAGCGAAATCCGGGCATTCTCCTCGTGCTCGATGATCTGAAGCAAAACCTTGTTGATACGTTCGACAATCTCGTTTTCGGATTCGCCCAATGTCATCTGGTTGGAGACCTGGAACAAGTTGCCCAAGGCTTCCGTCCCCTCTCCGTAAAGACCGCGCACCGCCAAACCGAGCTTATTGACGGCTTGGATGATCTGCGTGATTTGCTCGGCGAGAACCAAGCCAGGCAGGTGCAACATCGCGCTCACACGAATGCCTGTACCAAGATTGGTGGGACAAGCGGTCAGGTAGCCGAAGCGTTCATTGAAAGCGAATTCGACCCGTTCTTGCAGGGTGCTATCGACGCCGTCGATGGCCAGCCACGCCTGCTTTAGTTGCAAGCCCGGACGCAGTGCCTGCATCCGCAGATGATCTTCTTCATTGATCATCACGCACAGGGACTCTTCGCGATTCAAGACGAAGCCACTTCCCGCGCCCTTTGCCGCATGCTCGCGGCTGATCAGGTGCCGCTCGACCAGGATCTGCTTTTCAAGCTGGGGGACCTTGTCCATCTGTTCGGCGAACGCGTCTTCGCCCATCTGCGGCAAGGCCTGAATTGCCGGCTGAAGAATCTCCAACGCCTTCAGGCGGTCGTTCTTTTTCGCGTGACCAGGAAACGGAGCGTCCTTGATATTGCGCGCCAACCGGACCCGGCTGGACAACACAATCCGGTCGTTCGGACCCGTACGCTGGCTGGCTTCCGCAGCGGAAATAAGAAATTTGAGAACGCTCATGGCAACACTCTAAGCAGCAGTCGCAGTCTTGGCCGCCTTGATTTCGTCACGCAAGCGCGCCGCCGTTTCGAAGTCTTCCCGGGAGATGGCCACCTGCAGTTCCTTCTGCAAACGCCCCAATCGGGCTGCTTGGTCGACCGATTTTCGAATCGCCGGAGGTACTTTGCCCCGGTGTTGCACACCCTTGTGCATCGTTTTCAGGAGCGGATCCAAGCCTTCAGCGAACACTTCGTAGCAGTACGCGCAGCCGAGACGTCCCGATTTTTTAAAATCCGGCTGGGTGTAACCGCACTCGGGGCAGCGGAGTTCGCCACCCTTGGCCTCGCTGGCTTCCTCCATCTGCTGGGAGGCGCCGAGCCCAAGCAATAGGTCTGCAATCGCAAAGCCAGTCGGGTCGTTTACCCCCTTCTCCTTCGCGCAACCTTCGCACAAGTCGACCTTCTTGACCTCGTTCTCCACGATCTGAGTCAGATGGACCTTGGCTTCCTTCTGTTTGCAAAATTGGCAAACCATAAATGCCGCACTGGTATATCGGTTGCTACCCACTGGAAGTCAAGGAAGGCAACGAGTTGTGGTCAAATAAAGACACACCCTTCATTTGCGTTCCGCAGAGACTTCTTCTAGCTCTGAATCGCTTTCCAAATGCTGCCATGCGGAAAATGGTAGTCTGCACGGCTCTTGGCGAATATTTCGGTGCTGTATCCGGGCTTATTCGGGGCCACGTAACGCCCGTTTCTGACTACGCAAGGATCGGTAAAGTGCTCGTGGAGGTGGTCCACGAACTCGGTGACCCGATTTTTCTGGGAGGCGGAAACCGAGGCGTAGTCAAAGAAACTTAGGTGCTGAACGAGCTCACAAAGCCCCACGCCGCCCGCATGGGGACAAACAGGCACCCCGAACTTGGCGGCCAGGAGGATTACCGCGATATTCTCGTTTACCCCACCCAATCGACAGGAATCGATCTGGCAAAAGGAGATCGCCCGGGCCTGCAAGAGCTGCTTGAAGAGCACGCGGTTCATCCCGTGCTCACCGGTCGCGACGCCAATCCCCAAGGGCTCCATGGCGCGAGCGATGGCGGCGTGCCCGAGGATGTCATCGGGCGAAGTCGGCTCTTCGATCCACCATGGGCGGAATTCCGCGAGGTCCTTCATCCAATCGATGGCTTGGGGAACGTCCCACACCTGGTTCGCGTCCACCATCAGAAAGCGGTCCCAGCCAATCTCCTCGCGAATGATTGCGCAACGGCGGCGGTCATCAGCCCGATTGCGGCCCACCTTGACCTTGATATGGTTCCAACCCTCGGCAATCGCCTCGCGGCAAAGGCGACGGATCTTGTCGTCTGGATAACCCAGCCAACCCGCGCTGGTGGTATAAGCCGGATAGCCATCACGGATCAGTTCCGCGATCCGGTCCGCTTTGCCGGGCTCTTTTTCTTGAAGCATGGCCAAGGCTTCATCGGGAGTCAGCGCGTCGGTCAGATACCGGAAATCGACACAGTCCACGACTTGTTGGGGAGAAAAATCAGCCAGCAAACGCCAGAGCGGCTTGTCCACGGATTTGGCATGGAGATCCCAAAGGGCATTCACAATCGCGGCCAACGCCAAGTGCACCACCCCCTTCTCCGGACCAATCCAGCGCAACTGGCTATCGTTGGTTAAGCGACGCCAGAAAGCTCCCGGGTGTGCCGCAAACGTCTCCAGCGTCTGCCCTAGTAGCAGGTGCTCATGAGCCCGAATCGCCGCGCACACCAGCTCATTGCCACGACCAATGGTAAAGGTTAGCCCGTGCCCCTCCAGACCTGGAGTACTCGTGTGCAGGACCACGTACGCCGCTGAATAATCGGGGTCAGGATTCATCGCGTCCGAACCGTCCAAGTCCCGTGAGGTCGGGTAGCGCAGGTCAATGATCTCCAGTGAGGTGAATTGTGTGGCCATGCTTTCCCCACAGGTGAGTTCGGCGGAGTGGGGGGTGTAAAGTAGAAAAACCGTCCATTTCCTTTTCCAAAGCCATTTGCGAGAAGGATTGGACAAGCCATGCTAATCACCCAAAGGTTTACCGACAGATACTGTTGATGTCATGACGCCGGAATTTAAGGACTATTACGCCATCCTCGGGGTAACCCGGACGGCGACCGAAGACGAGATCAAGAAGGCTTTCCGCAAGCTCGCCCGCCAATACCACCCAGACGTGGCCAAGGACAAGAAGAACGCCGAAGAGAAGTTCAAGCAGATCAATGAGGCATACGAGGTGGTCGGCAACCCCGAGAACCGGAAGAAATACGACACTCTCGGCGCCAATTGGAACCAGACCGATCACGGAATGCCCCCACGCCGTCCCAGCCAGCGCCGTCGCGGTGCTGGTGGTGCCGACGATTACGAAGTCAAAATGGGTGGCACCGGTTTCAGCGACTTTTTCGAGCAGTTCTTCGGCCAGCGCGGTGGATTTCGCAACGGCGGCTATAGCCCCTATGGCGAAGAAGACTCCGGCCTCAGCAAGGGGGCCGACATCGAGGGCGATCTCCAAGTGTCGCTCGAGGAGGTCTTCCAAGGGGCCATCCGGAGTATCTCGCTGCGACGGGTGAATTCCACTACCGGCGCCGAGGAAACCCATACCTTCAAAGTCCGTATTCCGGCCGGTGTTCAAGACGGGCAACGCATCCGTGTCGCGGGCAAAGGCGAAGAAGGCATGGGTGGCATATCCGGAGACCTCTATCTCACGGTTCGCATGGCACCCCACCCAGATTTCCAACTGCGAGGCACTGACCTGACCAGCCAAGTCGATATCGCGCCTTGGGAAGCCGTGCTGGGCACCACCGTGTCAGTACCCACACTTGATGGGCCTGTCACCGTGCGTATTCCCGAAGGCACCCAATCGGGACAACAACTACGGGTGCGCGGAAAGGGTCTGCCGAAGAGCGGCGGCGAACGGGGTGATCTCTATATTTCCTTGGAAATCCAGGTGCCAAAACAAGTGACGCCGGAAGAAAAAGCGGCATGGGAAGAGCTGGCAAAAGCCTCAAAATTCAATCCGCGGGCCTAGAGTCTGTCATGAACTTTGCGGGAAGTGGTGTTTGAGCGTGAGGGAGACAAAAGCCAGCCGATGATAGCCGGCGAGGGTGGTGGCCAGGCATTCGTAATTGCTGGCCAGTGTCGGCAACGGGTGGCCTGGGCAAAGGACCGCTCCACCACTCAGCGGCGTGGCAATAGTACAAAGCCATGTTTGGCTTCGTGAAGCTGGATGATTTCCCATTGGATTCCTTGGGCGGCCGCCGCCGGTTCCCCGGTGTAACCTTGGTCCACAAACGCCACTTACCACGCTTGGGACAAGTCCGCCACCTGCGCGCGGTCCTGCGCCAAGGACTCAAAGCAGCCGACCCGCTTCCAGCGTTGGGATTACTGCTGGATGATCGTCCAAGGCGGCAGATCATTGGGCGCCATACGCCAAGAACAGCTCGCGCGAATTAACCCGCGCAGCTTGTGGAAAATCTCGCGCAACGCATAGGCGCGTTGCGGACAATTCTCTTTCATCAAGGTCGGATACGGGGCGCAAAATACCCACTCGTCGTCACTGACATTACTCGGATACCCCGGGCGCGGAGTCGCTATCCCAAGCCTAACAGGTCATGGAAAAACCCGTTTTTCACCGGAAAAACATGCAAGCTCATTCCCTCAGTTCTGCGTAAAGAACCGGTACATAGCGCTCCAAATCAATACGGTGGTGACCAGCGATGCGATGGCTACCATCAGCCCCGAAAACCGCAGTTGCTTGAGTTGCAGCCACATGATAACGCCCGACAGAGCCCAGAAGCACATCAGGAGCGCCATCGCGTCCACGAACACGGCGCGCACGGTCCTCATCATCTCGGATTTCTTATCCGACGGGTAACCGTGCGACACGTGTAGGGAAGTCAGGAAATTCGGCGCCCGCATCAATCCCGGCTCTGGACTGAGGCGCACCAGGCCGCTACGCAGATCATAGTTGGCCACGCGGCGCTCCTTGCCGTGCTCCACGGGAAAAGACAGTCGCGGGAAATCTCCGTCACCCATCCACTTCGTCGCGGATAATTTCTGGTCGGCCATGCTGGCCGCGGCCAGCATGGCAGCTTTCGTCGCGTTCAGAAGCTCCACGTCGTTTGTTCCCAACTGGACCTGCTCCTCCGGCGGCTCGGGCGGCGAATGCAACGTCGTGCCCTTGCGTTCCTGCCGGTCGAAAGAGAGAGAGACGGGACCACCCGCCTCATTCTGGCCTTGCAAGCTTACACCGCCTTGAAGCTTGGGCACCCCTTCCGCGGACAACCGGTATTCCCCCGCCCCCGCCTTGTCCTTCGCGGCCGTGTTCATCGCTGCCACCACTTTACGCGCCAGCGCCTCCGGCTCAGGCCACGGCGGCAGCGCCGTGCCGTCCACCGTCCACTCGATCGGTTTAGGGGCCGCATCACCGCCGCCCGGAGCAAACCAATCCCAGTGATTGAAGATTAGCCCGGAAAAACCATACATCGCCACCCAGGGCGCCAGGAACAGGCCCGCATACAGATGCGTCCGGCGCACGATTTGCATCACACTCTTCGCGTTCATAATCATTCTTCGCGTTGGATCCACTGAACTACACGGTTAGGCATTTTCGGTTCATTTGGTTTGAGATAGGTAGGCATCCTTCTTTTGAAGTAGAACCTTCTTCACGGCGTATCGGTCCACGACGTCGCGTGGTCAACGACGGCAGCTAGGCGCAGGTCCCTGGCTGGTTTGGCCGCCAACGGGCAGAGATTTCATCGAAAGCCCCGCCGAGATGAACAGGAGCAAGACCAAAGCGTTCACCATCGCTGCGCGCCAAAACCCAATCGGGCCGCGAACGGAGGCCGGTTCGAGAATGGCGCGAAGGCGATTTTCCACGGTGAATTCTTTTGCCATCGCGGTCCCAATCCACGTCCTCGACCGGGGTTGAGGGGCGAGTTGGGCGGCGAAGTGAAGCAATTCGGCCGCATAGCTGGACGGTCGAAGGCCGGCGAGAATGGCACAATCGTCGGCGGCGATTTCGGCATCGACTTCCATTTTTCGCGCCGCCCGCCAGAAAAATGGATTGAACCAATGAATCGCGCAGACCAGCAAGGCGAAGGTCTGCATCAGGTGGTCGCGTCGGCGCACGTGTCCGAATTCATGCAAAAGCACTGCCGCCAAACGTGTGCCGGGCCAGTCGTTCGCGGATTTTGGCAGCAAAACCACCGGTTCCCAGCAGCCCCACGTTATGGGAACACGGGGTTCCTGCGTCGGGGAAATCCGGATTTCCAACTTTTCAAAAACGCCACCGCCATGTCTCAGGCCGGGAATATCCACTGACTCCGAATGGAAGGCCGAGCTCTGGCGTCGCAATGTTTGCAATCGCATCCACGCCAGAGCGAAGCGACCAAGCATAAACAAAGTCCCGAGGATCCACGCACCGCCCAGGATTGAGGGGGAAATCGAAGTGGATGGTGGACGGCACGCTGCGACCGTGGAATTGGCGAGTTGAAAAATCGGCACCAAGAATAGTCCGCCAAAAACCAAACCCCAAGTGCGATGCCGGCAAGCGGCGTTCTTGATAAGGCGTGGGCTAAGCCATCCCGTCAGTGGCAAGAAGATGGCTCCAATCACCGTCCAGGTGATGGCCGCAGTCAGGAACAGTCTGAAATCCCAATTCATCGTCCGTCCTTTCGAGCCTGCTGAATCAGTTGTTCCAATCTTTCGAGCTGCGCATCGGACAATTGCGCGTCCCTTTTCACAAACGCGGTGACGGCCTGTTCCACCGAATCGTCAAAAAAATTCTTGAGAATATCGTCGATGACTCGCCGGCCCATTTCCTCGCGCGGGACGACCGGGGAATAAATATAGCGCGCGCCTTCAGTCGCGTGCTTCACGTGGCCCTTGTCTTCCAGCAACGTGAGATGAGTACGGACTGCCGTGTAAGTGGGAGGGTTCGACAAAGCAGCTCTTATTTCCGCGGCGGACGCCTTTTGCAGCCGGTAAAGCACAGTCAATATTTGCCGCTCACGCCGGCTTAAGTCGGTAAACCCATCAGGCGGAACCTCAGTTGACATGCCAAAATTTTGGCAGACTCATGCAGCTTCGTCAACGAAGGACTGCCAAAATTTTGGCACTTCAAATGGGTTGAGCGCAATTGAGTGAACCTCTCATGAACTTTGCGGGAGGAGACGGCAAGTTATCGGGCCAACGCGAACAAGTGCCGCTGGAGACGTTCGGCGGCCGCTTCGTCGTTGCGCTCCTTGTAGACCAAGTGGACGTTGGAGACCATCCGCTGCAGTGTGCGGCGGGTGCTGATGGGCATCAGCAGGCGGTCGTCATTTTCCAAATTGTAGTGGGCCAACCGTTTCCGCGCCTCGGCCCGGCTCATCAAGAGGCCACCGTGAAAGGCATCGACGAAGTGCTCCTCCAGGGGCGTTTGATAGCGGCACAAGAAATGTCCCGGCATCCCGATGCCACTCATGGCCATTCCCAGTCTGCGCGCCACAAACATGTACACGCAGCAGAGGGAGATGGGGATTCCCAGCCGACGATCAATCACTCGATTTAGGTAGCTCGCCTGGGGATCCGAGAGCGCGTCGGAATTGCCTCGGAAAGCCAGCTCCCCGTAGAGGAATTCGTTGATCGCCCGCAGCTTGTCCGCTCCGGTGGGAGTATCGTGGAAATTTTCACGAATCGCTTCCGCCCATTGGTCAAGTTGGGCCTGGTAAGCGAGCACATTGGCGTCCGGATAGGCGGTGTGGACAAAGCGCCAGACTCCTTCTTCCAAGTCCAGATTCTCGCCTGCGGAAAGGCAAAACAGGATGAAAGCGTTGTCGTTCCGTTCGGCATCGAACTCGTTCAGGAATTCCAACACCCGTCGGCGAATCGCCGGGTCGGGATGCAGCGTGTGCTCACGCAACCAGCCGGCGGATTTCTCCCCGGCGGCGAGCAATTCCGTCCGGATTGCCTGATACACCCGGTCGTCCTCGTCGGCCAACAGCGTCAGGAGTGCCTTCTGCCTTTCGGGCGTAGGCACACCTCGGCTGTGTCCTTTTATCGACTCGGGATTTGCCACAACGCCTCTGTATCGGAAAAAAAGGCCGTCGTCAGCATCGAAAAGAACGTATTTCGCGTCTTCGCTAAAGCAGCGCGGTCATGGCGAAGCCGATCGCGCAGGCCAGGAGGAATCTAATGAACCAATTTTTGTACAGGGTTGGCATGTAGTGAACTTTAGAATGGATACGATTGAACCGTGTCAGTTGATGAAATTAGCCGCGTTCGAAAATCTCTTCCTCTTCTTGTTGTCGGACCCGAGCCGCGAGGATGCCAGCCCGTCCCAAGTATCCGATCACTCGGTCGGGGACATCCCGGGCCACCACCGGCAGACGGCCCACATCGCAGGTCATCATCCGTTTGATCGCCGTGTGCAGTGTTTCATCGGGGTAAGCCACGATCGGCTTTTGGCTGCCAGCCGCGAGGACGGTGAAGGTCTGCGGATGCTTCTGTCGCAGCGCCTTGACCAGGTCATTGCGGGTGATCATACCCGCCAACTTTCCGTTCTCATCCAGCAGGACAATGCCCTGACGGTGCGTCAGCGAGGGATCCCCATTGCTGATCCGGTCGGCCAACTCGGTGACCGTCATCGTCGAAGCGACAGAGGGAAACTCCTTTTCCATGACCTCCCCTACCCTGACGAGTTCGAAGGTATCGATGGAGTACTCGCGAATGATATGTTGGCCACGGCGGGCCAGCTTTTCCGTCAGGATACTGCGTGGCATGAGCAATACCGTTACTGCAAGAGAAGCGACGCACCCGGCCATCAGGACCGGCAGTGAGTTATAATCATGGGTAAGTTCCGCGGTGAAGATGAGCGCAGTAAGGGGCGACCGCATCGTCCCGCCCATCATCGCCGTCATGCCGACCATGGCCCACAATCCGGCGTCGCCCATGGGAAGGACGCCGCTCATCAGGGTTCCGATACAACCTCCTAATATGAGTAGAGGTGCCAGAACACCACCGGATGTGCCAGAGCCCAGGGCAATCACCCACACCAACGCTTTGAGGATCAAAAAAGCTGTGACCTGCGATCCGGCAAACTCACCGCGCAACAAGCCATGGATCATGCCGTAACCCACGCCGAGCACGCGAGGGTCCAGCCACCCGCCCAGGCCAACCAAGATAGCGCCGATGGCGGGCCACCACATCCAATGGCATTTCAGTTTCTGAAAGGCATCTTCAAACGCGTAAACCAGCAACGTCAACAAGCCCGAACCCACGCCGGCAACGAGGCCAACCAGCAATCCGCCGCCTAGAATTCCGGGACTTACCGCTCCGTGCAGAGCAATCGGAAAGAGCGGCCCTGCCCCGAGCATCGGAACTCGCAGCACCGATGCGGTAAGCGCCGCAATCGTGACGGGAATGAGGCTGCGGGGCTTCCATTCAAAGAGGAGCAATTCCACCGCAAGCAGCACGGCTGCGATAGGTGTGGCAAAGATGGCCGACATACCCGCCGCCGCACCGGCGACCAGCAACGTCTTGCGCTCGGCGGCCGACAGTTTGAACTGTTGGGCAAAGAGCGAACCAAAAGCTCCTCCGGTCATGATGATCGGACCTTCAGCGCCAAACGGACCACCCGTGCCAATCGATATCGCCGAGGACAACGGTTTGAGAATCGCCACCTTCAACTGGATTCGGCTTCGGCCCAGAAGGATCGCTTCCAACGCTTCGGGGATGCCATGGCCCCGTATTTTCTCGGACCCGAATCGCGCCATTAAACCGATGACGAGCGCCCCGATTACCGGCACCAGGATAACCCACGCCCCCAAGTGGTGATCCGCCGGGATGGCCGCTGCGGAGGAGAACCGGTGAAAAAACGCGAGGTTGGTGATTACCGCGATCAACCACAGAAGTCCGGTCGCAACCACCGATGCGATCGAGCCAATCACCAGCGCCATCAGGCTCAGCAAAACCACCCGCGAGTTGGTGCTGAAATCGGCCAAGCGATGACCTTTTTCTTCAGCCCGGAACCAACGCGACGGATGGAACGCATTGACAAACATGTCCAACAATATTGTATCGTAATACGATATTAATCAAACCCTTTATCGCTTTTTGTCGATCTCCCGCCACACTTAGCCTCGATTCACATGTCCGATAAATCCCTCCAAGTCACTCAGCAACAGTATGAAACGCTGGCGTCTTTCCGCTATGCCCTGCGACGATTCCTGCGGTTCAGTGAAGAAGCAGCCCATGCGATCGGACTCACCCCGCAGCAGCACCAAGCCCTCCTCGCCATCAAGGGCTACCCCGAAGGCCACCCGGTCTCGGTAGGGGATCTGGCCGAACGACTGCAAATCCAGCATCACAGCGCCGTCGGCCTAGTGGACCGTCTCGTGGCAGAAGATCTGGTCGGCAGGCAACCCGGGCGCAGCGACAAACGCCAAGTTGAGATCAGCCTGACTACGCGGGGGGAGGAACTGCTTGGAAGTCTGGCGTCAGCACACCAAGAGCAATTGCATCAAGTCGGCCCGGAATTGATCGAACTACTTCAACGGTTGATGAAACCGCGCGGCTAAGACGAGATAACTTTGGGCCTTGTCGGCCCGGCTCCTCCCTTTTGTCCAAGCGCACCCGACGCAATCGCCAAAAGCCCGGGCGAGGCTCCCGACGAGCCCAAACTAGCGGTGAGTGGTTTCGTATTAAATATGTAACTGATTGAACCGGAGATTGATGTGTCGGCAAGTCCGTCAGCGAAACTTATGCTTCGTTACGTTTGCCTTTGCCTCGAAACGAAGCGTCCTACCGAGGTTGGGGCTCGTCGGGAGCCTCGCCCTCCCGGTCTTGGGTCGCCTTGATGTTCGCCTGGACCGACGACGATCACTTTGGCGGGCGGTGACAAGATACGCTCGGTGTAACCCCTATGGCCGCTGCAAGCTTGCTCTTGGAGCGGATTTGGCGTTTAACCGCCGGATGTCAGAATGGATCAACGCAGCGCTTCTAGGTTTGGTGGAGGGGGTCACCGAATTCCTTCCAGTATCCTCCACCGGCCACCTGCTCATAACGGAACACTTCCTCGGCAAACATTACACCGATCTGTTCAATGTGGTGATCCAAACAGGTGCGGTACTGGCCGTGCTCGCCATTTTCTGGAAACGGGTTCAGGAACTCCTGACCCGCTGGCAACAACCGGAAACGCGAGACTATGTTCTCAAACTCGGTGTCGCCTTTGTCATCACGGCAGTAGGCGGCCTAGCGCTCAAGCACTTCGGCATGAAGTTGCCCAAGGAAATCGGCCCTATCGCTTGGGCTACGCTGATTGGCGGTATCCTGTTTGTGCTGATCGAATGGCAGTTGAAATCACGCCGCACGACCAACGACGTAACGTGGGCCATTGCGATCGCGTTTGGTCTGGCACAATTGGTCGCTGCCGCTTTTCCAGGAGCTTCCCGGTCGGGTACCACCATTCTGTTCGCGCTGGCCTTGGGACTTGCCCGCCCTGCAGCCGTTGAGTTTTCGTTCCTGCTGGGTATTCCCACCCTGCTGGCGGCAGGGGCTAAGGAAGCCAAGGACGCCATTCACGACCACACACCGCATGAATCCTGGAGCATCATTCTCTTCGCCACGGTGGTTGCTGCCGTCACGGCATTTGTCGTCGTGAAATGGTTGATTGGATACGTACGCAATCACACGTTCACGCCCTTCGGCATCTATCGGATCGTAGTCGGAGGAGCGCTTTTGGCCTGGGCGATGAAGCATTAAACCTTCATCAAAATAATAAATCCCGGGGCATGCTTTGGGCATGTACCCGGGGTTTTTCGTTTTTCGGTGCCAAAGGCCGATCAACCTTAACTCAAGCCGTGATCGAATTCTGCTCGCGGATAGCTGCGGCAAGGTCTTCCTCGTGCTTCACTCGGGCGGCTTCGATGTCGTACTTGTCGTTGTCCGGATGTTCCGGGTTCAACGGCGAGATATCGCGCAAGCGTTGGATGATCGGCGGCAAGTGCTTGAGGAGGTAATCCACTTCCTCGTCGGTATTGTAGATACCCAGGCTGAACCGCACCGAACCCCGCGCGCGCATGGGATTGACTCCCATGGCTGTCAACACGTGGGACGGATCAAGCGAACCGGTGGTGCAGGCCGAACCCGAACTTGCGCAGATTCCGAGCTGGTCCAGCAACAACAGCACCGCTTCGGCTTCGACAAAGTCGAAGGCGATATTGGAAGTGTTCGGCAGGCGTGGTTCTTTGCCGCCATTTCGCACCGTGTTGGAAACCGTGCTGAGAATCGAGTTCTCCAAGCGATCCCGCATGGCGCGTACCCGGGTATTCTCGTCGTTCAACGACTGCGCAGCCATCTCCGCCGCTTTGCCGAACGCCACGATGTTCGCGACGTTCTCGGTACCACCGCGACGTCCACGTTCCTGGTGCCCGCCAATGACATACGGGAAGAACTTGGTGCGGCGCTTGATATACAACATGCCAATCCCCTTGGGGGCATGCAGTTTGTGGGCGCTCAAAGAAAGGAAATCGACCCCCAACTCGCGCACGTCGATCTTAAGTTTGCCGGGGACTTGGACGGCATCCGTATGGCAAAGAACACCTTTGCTCCGGCAAAGTGCGGCAATTTCCTCGATGGGAAACACCACGCCCGTCTCGTTGTTCGCGTACATCGCCGAAACGATGGCGGTATCGGGACGAATGGCGGTTTCCAAGCGGTGCAGATCGAGCGATCCATCGCTTTCCACCGGGAGATAAGTGACATCAAATCCCCGGCGCGAAAGATACTCGCCGAAGTTCATGTTGGCAGAGTGCTCGACCGCCGTGGTGACCACATGCTTCTTGCCGCTGGAAAGCAGGGCACTGTGGATGGCCGAATTGTTCGACTCGGTCCCACAACTGGTAAAAGTGACCTCTTTGGGGTCGGCGTTGATCAATGCCCCGACCTTGGCGCGAGCGTCTTCCACGTGCCCATGCACTTGCGCTCCAAAGGAATAGGCGCTGGAAGGATTACCCCATTGCTCACGGAGAAACGGGATCATCGCATCCACCACCTCCGGCGCAATGCGGGTGGTGGCGTTGTTATCGAAATAATAGACTTTCTGGTGACTCATGACGGGTTGACCCAATCGGACAAATTCGCTCCGCTACCGTAATCTGCTGGCAGCGGCGTGCAAGCGATCAATTTGGCCACTGTCGGATTGAATGCGGTAGGGTTTTGCCGCATCGAATCCTTTACGCGCGATCAGATATTAATGGGTTCCGATCGTGTATTCCCGGGGTGCCTTACGGTGCCTCGGGAATTTCGTCCCCGAACCGCGATCCAAAGCCAATTGGACCGCAAAAGGATGTTTTCTCGTTCGACACTTGCCGATGAAGCGCTTGGGCGTTGCGGCCGCCGTAGGCATAGCCGCTGGTGAACTTCTCCAAGGATTGGCGCAATCCGAGGATGCCTACGAGCGTGCACCCATCGGCTATTCCAAAGGGGTGCCGCAAGATCCGGTAGCTCGGTTGGACGCGCGCTTTCGTGGTTCCAAGGTGGCGGGAGCCCGTGACGACCGTGAGGTGGTACGTCGACTCCTGGCTGAAATCGGCGCACCGGAATCAAGCCAGCTCCTCGTCTTTTCCAAAACCAGCTTCCAGAACGACCTGATCTCCCCGGCCCATCCCCGCGCACTCTATTTCTCGGACGATGTCTATATCGGCTGGGTGCCCGGGGGCCTCGTGGAAGTCGCGAGCATGGACCCGGACCTGGGTTGCATCTTTTACCGCTTCGATCCGCGCCAAACCCGGACTCCCGACCCCGAGTCCAACACCTTTTTCGTCCGCGACGCCGACTGCCTTCGTTGCCATGGGGGGCAATTCATCCGGGACATCCCCGGAAATCTGGCGCGTTCGGTGGTCACCGATGCCACGGGAATGCCCCAACTGCAGTTTGGCTCCACCCTGGTTGATTATACCACGCCGCTGGCCGAGCGCTGGGGTGGCTGGTATGTCACCGGGCGGCATGGTACCGCACGCCATCGAGGCAACGTCATTGCCTCGGGTGCCGGTGGTTATTCGCCAACCGACCTGGAAACCGGGGCTAATCTAACTAATATCACCTCGCGAGTTTCGTTGTCCGCCTATCTGGCGCCCACCAGTGATATTGTGGCACTGATGGTCTTTGAGCACCAAATCGCCTTTCATAACGCCCTGACCAAGGCTTCGTTCCGAGCCCGGCAAATGCTGGCGTATCAGCGGGGACTTCAAACCGACCTGAAGGAAAACATCACCGAAGAACCGGTGTACGAAAGCTGCCAACGGGTCTTTGCCCACGCTGTCCAAGACCTCCTGGACGTGCTGCTCTTCAAGGATGAGGCGGAATTTCCAGCAGGAGGCATCGAAGGTTCGTCGAGTTTTGCCACCGATTTTGGCCGCACCGCGTTGAAGGACGGAGAGGGACGGTCACTCCGCGATTTCCAACTTGCGAAGCGGCTCTTTAAATACCGGTGCAGCTATCTTATCTATACCCCTGGGTTCACGAAGCTGCAACCTGTACTCCGTCGCATGGCATTGGAACGGTTATGGAAGGCACTCACACAGCCGGGCACCGAACCGCGCTATGATTATCTAACCTCCCACGAGCGGGAGACCATCCTGGGCATCCTGCACCAGACACTCAGCAATCTGCCGCCATGTTTTGAACAGAAGCCTGGGATGCGGGAAAAGGCCTCGCCCTAGGGCGTGTCTTCAGAAGGGCTTGGCTTGGATGGGTCAGCCAAAAGGAGCGTATTGCAGCGAAATACGTGACTGAGGAACAACGAAGCCTCCGCCTCTTTTGGCCAGTAGACTGCGCCAATGCCTTTTGAAGACACGCCCTAAACGAAAAAAGCCCGGCACGAAGCCGGGCTTTGCTTTGCGAACGAAACAGACCTCTTAGTGGAGGCTGATCGTGTCGCCGTCCTTCAGGGTGACGATGGCCTTCTTCCAGTCAGCAGCCTGACCGGCAGCCTTCGTCGACTGGCGACGGAACTTGCCGCGAACGTTGAGCGTGTTAACACGGACAACCTTCACGTTGAACAGTTCTTCCACTGCCCGTTTGATCTGCGGCGCGGTAGCGCGGCGATCCGCGACCATGGTGAACTGGTTCAGCTTCTCCGACTTGAGCGTGCTCTTTTCGGAGATCCGAACGCTTTTAATGACATCGAAAGAGTTCATTGCGTTTCCTCGGGTTACTTGGCCAGGCGTTGTTCGACGGCTTCGAAGCCGGCCTTCGTGAAGACCAACTTGTCGAACTTGAGCAGTTCGTAGGTGTTGACCAGCGAACCGGAGGTCATGTCCACACCAGCGATGTTCTGGCAGGCGCGGAAGACGTTGGCGTCCGTTGCTCCGACCACGAACAAGCTGGAGAATCCTTCGAGACCGAGGCTCTTGATCACTCCGACGAATTCCTTCGTCTTGAGCGTGGGAACCTTCAGTTCGTCAACAATGATCACATCGCCGCTCTTGAGCCGCTCGCTCAAGGCCTTGCGGAGCGAGAGAGAGCGAACCTTGCGATTCACCTTCTTCGTAAAATCGCGCGGCTTGGGGCCGTGGACCACGCCACCGCCACGCCACAGCGGGCTGGCGAACGAACCTGCGCGAGCGCGGCCGGTGCCTTTTTGGCGCCAGGGCTTTTTGCCGGTTCCGTTGACCTCACCCATCGTCTTGGTCGAAGCCGTGCCGCTACGTTGGGCCGCATTATAAGCGACCACCGTATCATGCACTGCCTGGGTTCCCCTGCCGTTCTCGATGAGCTCGAACCTCACTTCGAGTTCACCCGCGGCATTACCCTTGGTATCAGTAATATTAAGTTTCATGGCTCAGCCCTCCTTATTTCTTCTTGGCTCCGGCCTTCTTGTCGTCCTTCTTGCCGGCATTGGCAGCCGCTTCACGCGCCTTCTTGCGGGCGTCATGAATCGCCTTCAGGCGAGCCGAATCAATCGAAATCTTCTTCGCCTCGCGGATGACGCAATAATCGCCTTCGCTGCCGGGGAAATTCCCCTTCACGAGGATGATGTTGTCTTCCTTGCGAACCTGGACGACTTCCAGGTTCTGCGAGGTGCGTTGCACCTGGCCCATGTGACCGGGCATTTTCAATCCGCGGCGAACAGTGCCGGGGAACAAACGCTGGCCGATGGCGCCCGACCGACGATGCCATCCCTTGGCGCCGTGGGTCATGTCACCGCCGCGGAAAGCCCAGCGAGCGACAACACCTTCGAAACCGCGGCCCTTCGTGACACCGATGCAGTCCACGAATTGACCCACCGCGAACACGTCCGCGCCGACGAAATCGCCGGTCTTGACCTCTTTCGAGAAATCGCGGAACTCGCGGATCTTGGCCACAGCGGTCAATTCCGGCTGTGCGCCATCGATGCCTTCACCCGGCTTCGCGCCAAACTTGGCGAGATGTCCGAGCACCGGCTTCGTAATGCGGCCCGTCTTCTGGTCACCGTACGCGAGTTGAACCGCGTTGTAACCATCCTTGCCGGCCGCCTTCTTGACCTGGAGCACGCGGTTTGGGCCGACATGCACAACGGTCACGGGGGTCATCACGCCATTCGAGTCATAGACCCGAGTATGGCCGAGTTTCAAACCAATTAGTCCCAGTGGCATAGCGTGATGTATTAAATCTTGATGGTGATATCGACACCGGCCGGGAGGTTGAGCTTCTTCAGCTCGTCCACCGTCTTGGCGGTCGGGTCCAGAATGTCTATCAGCCGCTTGTGAGTGCGTTGCTCGAACGACTCGTGCGACTTCTTGTCAGCGTGAGGGGAGCGACCCACGGTAATGCGCTCGATTTTCGTGGGAAGTGGAATAGGTCCTGCGACCCGGGCGCCTGAGCGTTTGACCGTCTCGACGATTTCACTCGCCGAGGCATCGATCACCCGATGGTCGTAGGCCTTGAGACGGATACGAATACGTTGTCCAGCCATACAAAGAACAGAGTTATAGTTTTGGTGACAAAAGGATTAGCTGCGGGCCGCCGGCTTCTTCTTGGCGGCATCCATCACAGTGGTCAGCACGCTGTTCGGCACTTGCTCGAACGTGAGCGGCTCCATGCTGTAGGAGGCGCGGCCCTTGGAAAGAGACCGGATGGCGGTGGCGTAGCCGAACATTTCGGCCAGCGGAACGTGCGCGGTGACGACGGTCTGGCCTGCCTTCGCATCCACGCCTTGGATGACTCCACGGCGGCGATTGACGTCGCCGAGAATATCGCCCTGATATTCATCAGGCGTCGCGACTTCGACCTTCATGATCGGCTCCAACAGGATCGGACCGGCCTTACCCACCGCGTCCTTGAGGGCAAAGATACCCGCCATCTTGAAGGCCAATTCGTTGGAATCGACTTCGTGGAAGGAACCGTCCGTGATGCTGATCTTCAGATCGATGATCTGGAAGCCAGCGTAAACTCCGGAGCGAACCGCTTCCCAAATACCGTCCTGCACCGCAGGTACGTATTCGCGAGGAATCGAACCACCAACGATTTCGTTGAGAACTTCGACGCCCTTGCCCTTTTCATTGGGCTCGACCTTGACGCAGGCGTGACCGTATTGACCACGTCCACCCGACTGGCGGATGAATTTGCCTTCGCCTTCGGCTTCTTTGGTGATCGTTTCGCGATACGCGATTTGGGGAGCGCCAGCGTCGGCTTCCACCTTGAATTCGCGCTTCAAACGGTCGCGAATGATTTCCAGGTGCAATTCGCCCATGCCCGCGATGATGAGCTGGCCGGTTTCTTCGTTCGTGAAAACGCGGAAAGTAGGATCTTCTTCCGACAGGCGTTGCAAACCTTCGCCCATCTTGTCGCGATCGTTCTTGGTCTTGGGCTCGATCGCCATGCTGATGACCGGCTCGGGGAACGTCGGCGGTTCGAGCGTGATGTCGTAGCTCTCATCGCATAGCGTATCGCCGGTGGTGATGTTACGCAGACCCACGAGGGCCGCGATATCACCGGAGTACACGGAATCCACGTCCTTACGTTCGCTGCCCTGAATGATCATCAGGCGGCTCACGCGCTCGCGCTTGCGAGTACGGGGATTGTAGATCGTGTCACCCTTCTTGAGTTGACCGGAATACACGCGGAAGAACACCAACTTACCAGCGTAGGGATCGGTCCAAAGCTTGAACGCCAGCGAGCAGAACTTCGAACGGTCATCCGGCTTCACTTCGAGAAGCGCCGTAGTGCCGAGTTCGTGACCGGTGGCAGGCGGGATGTCAACCGGCGACGGGAGGTAATCCACCACCGCGTCGACGAGACATTGAACGCCCTTCTTCTTGAAAGCGGATCCGCACAACACGGGAATCAGTTCGATCCGGCAGGTCAGGCGGCGAATACCGGCCTTAAGTTCTGCCGGAGAGATCGGCTTTTCTTCAAGAACGAGCTCGGCAATATGGTCGTCCTTATTCGAAACCGCTTCGATGAGTTCCTGAAGAGCGTCCTTGGCGCGTTCCTTCAAATGCTCAGGGATCTCAGTAACTTCGTACTTGAGACCTTCGTTGGTCACATCGCCAGGGCCCCAAACAAAAGCCTTTTGGTTGACGATGTCCACCAAACCGGCGAACTGGTCTTCCGCACCGATCGGCAGGAAGATGGGGAACGCGTAAGCGCCCAGCTTCTTGCGCATGTCGTTCAGCGCGTTGTCGAAATTCGCACCGGTACGATCCATCTTATTGACGAAGGCGATACGGGGTACCTTGTACTTCGTCGCCTGGCGCCAAACGGTTTCCGATTGGGGCTGCACGCCCGCCACGCCACAGAACACCGCCACCGCGCCGTCCAACACACGCATGGAACGTTCGACTTCAGCCGTGAAGTCCACGTGTCCCGGAGTGTCGATGATGTTGACGCGATTCGGGAGAGCTTCAAACGCCTTGTAAATGCCGGGTTCCTTCTTCTGGGTCCAGAAGCAGGTTACGGCCGCCGAGGTGATCGTGATGCCACGCTCCTTTTCCTGCTCCATCCAGTCGGTAACCGTGTTACCGTCATCAACGTCACCGATCTTGTGGATCAGGCCGGTGTAGAAGAGGATACGCTCGGTCGTGGTGGTCTTGCCGGCGTCAATGTGAGCGGCGATACCAATGTTACGCGTCCTCTCCAGGGTGTACTGGCGATTCGGCGAATTGATCGCGGGATTCGGTGCGTCACTCATGGCGTCTTAAAATATCGTCTACTGTGGAGATGAAAAACGCCCCGATGTAAAACCGGGGCGCATTTTCTAGGAACAGATTACCAGCGGAAATGCGCGAAGGCTTTGTTGGCCTGGGCCATCTTGTGCACGTCATCGCGCTTGCGAATGGCATTTCCCTGACCTTGATAGGCTTCCATGATCTCGGAGGCCAATGCTTCTTCCATACGGATACCCTTGCGGGCATCGGCGTAGGTCACCATCCAACGGAGGGCGAGAGAAGTCTGGCGATCCGCCGGAACTTCCATCGGGACCTGATAGGTCGCACCGCCCACGCGGCGAGCTTTGGTTTCAATGCGGGGTTTCGCATTGTCGATCGACCGCTGAAGAATCTCAATCGGGCTGGCCCCCGGATTCTTCTCAGCGATGGAGTCGAGAGCGCGATAAACCACACCTTGGGCGCGGCTCTTGTTACCACTGATCATCACCGTGCTGACCAAGCGACCCACGAGGGTGCTGTTGTACTTGGGATCAGCGATGACGGAACGTTTTTCTGCCTGACGACGACGAGCCATACAAAGAACAGTGTATTAAGTGAAAGGGTTACTTCTTCTTGGCAGCAGCGGCGGCACCAGCCTTGGGTCGCTTGACACCATACTTGGACCGGGACACGCGGCGCTTCTCGACACCTGCGCAATCCAGTGTACCGCGGACGATGTGGTAGCGAACGCCCGGCAAGTCCTTCACACGACCACCGCGCACCAGCACGATAGAGTGTTCTTGAAGGTTATGCCCTTCGTCCGGGATGTACGCAATGACTTCATAGCCATTCGTCAGACGAATTTTAGCCACCTTCCGCATCGCGGAGTTTGGCTTTTTGGGAGTACGCGTCATGACCTGCAGGCAAACGCCGCGCCGGAAAGGCGCACCCTGCAGTGCAGGAGCTTTGCTCTTGTAGTTCAGCTTAGTTCGGCCCTTTCGGACCAATTGATTAATCGTGGGCATTGCCGCCTAAATTTGCCAGATGACCGTTCCCGGGACGGGAAACGGGAGCGCAGAGATTACCAGCCGCACACCTGAGTGCAATATGTATTTCGATGTTTTTTGAAACGGGCCACTCCACGGCCTTGTGCCTGACGACCGCCACGAGGCTCGATCAACTTCCCCCCAAGGACAATTGAACTCATTCATCATCAATCGTTTCGGAGAGATTTCGAACCACGCTTTCACTGGCCTTGGCGACTTCCAACCAACCCGTGCGATCATTCGAAACCCGGTCGAAATAAAGCAGGCTACCCCCAATTCCGAGGCGATTAACGTCCTAGTGACTGCGGATCCAAAGCACTAAGATACGCTGGATGCCATCGAGAAAAGGCCTTGGCTGGGACAAAAAGGCTCACTTTCGATCCGCCTTACTCCTGATAGTCCAATGGGACTCCTTGTTGGCTCGGTTGGGGCTCAACACTGGCCAGGGTGTCTCAGATCCAATCCGACGCAGAAAAGAGTCCCAACGCGAGAACCGCCAATTCTAAGACAGGTAGATGCCAGCGGCATGGACTACCCGCACGGCTTCATTTCGATCGCCGGGACCAACAAATTCGAACCATGCCCTCCCCCGATGAGATGGCCCTTCGGTCCTGCCAAGCGCACTGGCAAAACTGGCCGACGCTCGATATTGCGCAAAAGATGAGGCGTGTCGCCATTTCAGCCACGTCCAAGCCGGGATTCCCATCGCCTTCGGTCAAGTGCTCGTGAAATACCGTGAGCCAAGATGGAAATTTTTGTCCGCTTCTTGAATCGACCGGCGACAATGGGTAAAGCATCGAAGCTATGGGCGACATCGAACTCCTGCG
The DNA here is from genome assembly GCA_035493435.1 of Candidatus Limnocylindria bacterium. Taxonomy (GTDB): domain Bacteria; phylum Verrucomicrobiota; class Verrucomicrobiia; order Limisphaerales; family UBA9464; genus DATJII01. Next base: position 47,759 of record DATJII010000058.1, read on the forward strand.
GGAATGGGTGGAACACGGCTCCGAAGACGCCTTTAAGTGTCTGGTCGATCAGCATATCGACATGGTCTATGCCACAGCCCGGCGGCTGGTTTATAACCCGCACGAAGCGGAAGAGGTCACCCAGACGGTCTTCGTCCTACTGGCGAAAAAGGCCGCCACACTGGCTCCCCAGACGATTTTGCCCGGCTGGCTTCATACGACCACCCGTTACGTTTCGGCCCAGATGCTTCGCACCGAAAGCCGTCGCAACCGGCGGATGGAACTACTCGCGCAAATGGAACTCGCCACACCGGATACCGCTTGGGAAAGGATCCAACCCTTCTGGGATGAAGCCCTAAGCCACCTGGCCACCTTGGATCGGGATGCGGTTATCCTGCGGTTCATGGAGGAAAAAAGCCTCTCGGAAATCGGTGACGCCTTGGGTGCGACGGAGGAAGCGGCCCGCAAGCGAGTTCATCGCGCCGTGGAAAAGCTCCGGCTCATCCTGTCCAAGCGCGGTATCCGTACCAGCTCCGATGTCTTTATCGCCGCACTCTCCGGTAGCGCCATGGAGCACGCTCCCGTGGGACTGGCGGCCACCGTATCGGTGGCCGCACTGACCCATGGCACGCTCTTGGCAAGCTCCACCTCAACGTTGGTCAAATCATCCTTGAAGCTTATGGCATGGTCAAAAATCAAGGCAACGGCGGTTGCCGGCGCCGTTCTGCTTACGGCGGGTTCCTCGTGGGTCGCGTATGAAGTTCGAGCCCACTTTGAAGCTAAACAGGTGGCGGCTCAAATGGCTGCCGATACCGCCAGCCAGGGATCTGCGCGTCCGGAGACGGTGGTCGGAATCGGAACCGGGCTAACAATGGCGCGTGAGACGGCCGACATCCGGATCCTGAAGATTTATCCCAATTCTCCGGCGGAGAAAGCAGGACTCTCGCCCGGCCTGATCCTCAAGCAGATCAATAACATCGTCGTGGACGGCTTGGGGCTTAGCGACTGCGTTGACATGATTCGTGGTGACGCAGGCACCAAGGTGTCGTTGGTGCTGGTGGACCCCGTGAGGGATATCACCAACACCATCGAGTTGACCCGGCAACCGATCCAATTGTGATCAGGCCTCGATCCGCTTGACACCAGGCGGAACCCCTCGGGTCATGATCTCCGCCGGAGATAGGCCCTTCATGGCGAGCCAGGCCATCCCCCGCATGGCGGGATTGATGTGCGCAAAAAACTGGCGATACGCGGCGCACAGGTAGTTCAGGCCCGGTTCGCCATCGGGTGTCACGGCGAAGCGGTTCTTCGGGCATTCTCCGTTGCAGGCAAACTTTACGGGACATCGTTGGCAATAACCTGGCAGCGTCCCCGCCTTGGCGCGGCCAAAGTCACGCTGACGGTCGGAACGAACGAGGTCACCCAAGCCCGTGTTCATCACGTTCCCCAAGCGATACGACGGATAAACAAAATGATCGCATGAAAAGACGTCCCCGTTGTGCTCAATGGCAACGGCGTCACCGCAGGTCTCGGCAAAGAGGCATAGCCCCGAAGGTTGCCCCATCCAGATGCCGAGCGACACGTCGAAGAGCTGTACGAACACCCGGCCCACGTCGGCCTTCACCCAGTCGTCAAAGATCGTGGTAAGGAAATGACCATAATCCTCGGGCACCACGGACCAATCGGTCACCTGGACTTCATCGCTGGCCGTCGAAGGGGGCGGCGCGTGCGTAAGCCCCTGGGCGGCACTGGCCACGCCCGGCAGCCGTTCCACGAGGGGTATGAATTGGAGGTACTTCGAGCCAATTTCCTTGAGGAAACGGTAAACCTCGAGCGGATGGCGCGCATTCTCCCGGTGGACGACCGTCAGCGTGTTGAACTCCACCCCGTGCCGTTGGAGAACCTCCAGTCCCCGCATGACCCGGGCGTGCGACGGCCTGCCGCCTTTGTCCACACGGTAGAGGTCATGGAGCTCTGCCGGACCATCGATACTTAGTCCCACCAAGAACTGCTCCCGACGGAGAAAAGCACCCCACTCATCGTCGAGCAGCACCCCGTTCGTCTGGAAGGCATTCTGGATTCGACGTCCGCCTGCATAGCGTTTCTGCAGGCGGACTGCCTTCTCGAAGAAGTCGACGCCCATCAGGGTGGGCTCGCCACCCTGCCACGCAAAGATCACTTCCGAACTCCGCTGGGTCTCGATGTACTGTCGAACATAAGCTTCCAGCACCTCATCCGACATTCGGGTGCGGGTGCCTGGAGAAAACAACGTTTCCTTATCGAGATAGAAACAATACCGGCAATCGAGATTGCAGAGCGCCCCGGAGGGCTTCGCCATGACGTGGAACGAATCCGGCGCGGCGTTCATTCCGCGGTGACCGGACCGTATTGGATACGATAATAGGCGCGTTCGCCCGGAAGGCCGAAGGATTCCAGGATCGGGCCATTGTTCCCGATCAACACCGGTCCCAGATTACTCCAGTTGACCAAGTCGGTTGACTGCTGGATTTGGTACTGCTCCCCGGAACGCGAGATGAACTGGACCTCCACATTGGTATGGGACACTTCGGTGTCGTCGGTCCAATTTACCACATCGATGGTTATATTCGTCGGGGGAACGATGGCGCCCGGAGGACGCGGTTGCAGGCGCGCCGCCGCGGCCACCGCCAGATCCGCTTCCAGTTTGGTCCGCGCCGCTTCCTGGTCGGGAGTTAGGCCAATGGGGCTGGTTCGCTTGTTTTCCGCCCACTCGGAGAGGTTCTTGAGTTCAAGGGGCAAATTGTAGGTGGCATCATAGTCGCCTCCTGTCGGACGGAGATCGTAGAATTCCTCCTGGTCGGGATTGGCGCCAGAGGGGTCGTAATACCAAGCGTACTTATATTCCGCCGTGCGGATGGCCTGGATGCGGTTGGGCGGATTGACCACCCCGTCGGGATAGGTCGCCTGGTCGAAGCCAGAGTAGATGTCGTCGAAGGTGAAAAGGATATAGTCCTGGACGCCTGGCGCTGACGGATTGAGGATGATGCTGCTGTAATCCACGCCTTGGAAACCCTTGGATTGCCAGTTAGGCACACCCGTCAGGGAGCAGAGCGTGGGCAGGAAATCGACGTGGGAAACCATCGCCGTAGTTGTTGTCGCCTCTGGAAACAAGACCGGGTTCGACCAGATCAGGGGAATCCGCAGAGTTTCCTCGTACGTGACGAAGGACTTTTGCCGCAGCCCCCCGTGGCACAACCCCATTTCACCGTGATCGGCCGTGCGGATGATGACTGTTTCGTTGAGCAATTGGGTGCCAGCGTCACTCCCGCCATCGTCAAACGCGGCAAGCAATTGGCCAATCTGCTCGTCCACGTGGACCATGAGATTGCCATAGAACGTGAGGTAGTTCGTCTTGTTGGCAGTCGTCAGCAAGGGGCCAAGCCCGAGTTGCAACTTGGTCAACAACTGCCGATGGGCCGTGGGCTTCGCGTTCAGCGCCAGATCTTCACTCTCGGTGGGCGGGACTTCGATCGGAGGATTCGTGGGAGTCAGCCAAGGATCATCAGGATAGCCGCCGTCCGAGTAACCGTTCGGATAAGAAAGAACATCGTGGGGATTGACCAGGGACATGATCAGGCAGAAGGGCTTGGAAGCGGGTTGGGCCAGCTTGTTCTTCACATACGCCACGGCGTCGTCCACAAACCGCTGGTCATTATTGGCCGTACCGCCACCGAAATTACCAGGAGCTGTGTCACCGCCGGCATCGGGGGCATCCCAACCGTCGAACCCGTAGCGTGTAAGATCATCGTATATGTCCCGCCCGTCGGCGCCGGTGACGCCCTTGCTCATATGCCACTTGCCCTTGTACACGACCTCGTAGCCGACCTCCTTCAGACAGGTGGCCAGATTCGGCAAGGTCGGATCCAACTGATGCTCCACATCCGATTGAGCCATCCCTTCGGTCAACGTATCCATCGACTGGTGCTGGGCGGGAAAGAGCCCGGTGAAGAGTGTGTTTCGCGCCGGAGTGCACATGGCTGCGGCGGTGAAGGCCCGGGTGAACGTGAGCCCGTTTCGCTTGAGGCGCGCGGTGGAGACCAGGTTGTTTTCTTCCCAACCGCTGGGAAACCACATCGGGATCCGTTCCTGGTCGGTAATGATCAGTACGAGATTCTTCGGCATCGGCATTTTCGCACCGGTCGTCGGGGGAACGACCACGCCGAGAAACTGCGTAGCAACGGACGCGGTAGGGCCAGTCACATAGCCCACTTGAGATACCTTGGCGTCGCCGCTCGCCACGGGGGTTGGCTTAGAAGCATTCATGGTTATCACTCAAATTTGCAATCACATCTATCAGTCCTGGAATGAGTTACGAGTATCACCGTGCCCAATGCACGGTCAAGTGTCGATTGGGTGACTGGTGGAAAATCGGTGGCTTCGACGCGCAAGTCCCCTCTCTTGAATCCCAAGCGAGATTCTGTCATCTAGAAGGACCTTTCCCCGATGGGGAAAGGAGTGCGCATCACAACACCCTCAAAGTCAGTCGCCCCCATTTGTGGGATCGACCCATTGATCCGATATGTTACCCAGCGCTGCTTGCTTCAGGCATCATCACTATCGCACACGTATGCTCCGGTAAAACCGCCGACCCCCCGCCTCTGAAGTGTCATCAATAAAAACCTGAGCTGAATTGGTCATCGTCAGGGTGGTCAGTGGCGTCCACTCGCTTTCCGATCCGAGGCGCTCAGTATATTCCAAGCGGTAACTACCACCGATCTCTCCAGCCAGTGTCACTACAGAACCCTTCACTGGATTATCGGCAATAGCCAAAAACGAATCGAACACCTTGATGCGGATGACGCTGCTGGAAACTGGTCCATGAGGATTCGAAACAACCAACTGGTAATCGCCGGCATCTGAGAAGCCAACCTGCGCCAGTTCCAGCGTCGGAGTGCCCTGTCCGTCCAAGTCCTGGCCATCCTTTTTCCATTTGTAGGTTAGCGGTGGAGTTCCCTTCACGGCCACGGCAAGGCGATACGTCTCCGCCAACGCCAGCGATTTGTTGGCCGGCAGGGTTTCGATTTCTGCAGCGAATCCGAAACCGGGTGGCGAAAGCAGGAACGCATGGGCAACACCTTGAAATAATCCCTGGCCAACGATCTGGCCGTACCGGTTGATGGCAGCCGCGTTGGTCAACACCCATCCGGAATTTTCCGGAAGCATCGAATTAAGGTCAGTTAAGGCATTATTCTCCCATAAGAAAGCTCTGGTTGAACCGCCGGCAACGGTAGACACCCCGATCACCTGGCCGGCATCGTTGATCTCTATAGCGGAACTGTGGGTGCCTCCGGACAGCGTTCCCAAGTCCTCGAGTTCCTGACCGCGATATATAAAGGCGTGCTTGAGTGCCTTGGGTGGCCCGCCCAATGACATGTCCCCCACCACCCATCCCTGCGAATTAACAGAATACGCATCGCTAAAATGCCTGCTAGGCGGAACCATCGACCCAGGACGACATCCAGGATCTCGGGGATCTAAATACTTGAAACTATGATTCTCGAAGAGAAAAGCACGGGGGTATTTGCCCTTGCCGTAACAATATTCAGATTCACCTGCGGTACCGGTAATCATGCCGTTTTTATTGATGGATGAAATAGACAAGTAGCCTTGTATTAGATACGGGCTGACGTTTGAAAAAAAATCTTTGAGCTGATAAGGATCGAGTGTGTAGCTCAAAAATTGGTCAAGCGCGAACTTCGAGGGGGAAGGGATGTTTTCCTTAAGCCCAAGTCCCCGCCCCCCCGGAAGCCAGGGATCTGACTGATAAAGGAAGCTATCGGGATTTATCTGTATTGTGTTGATGAGAATTAGATACAGATAGGGGTCCGATTCAGAAGTAGCGTACGCTACAATACGATGTGCAGAGTCGATGCGCAAACATGGAAAGGAATCCGCCAAAGGCCCGGTCCAACCCAAGCCCAATTCAATTTGATCCAGCGTTTGCATCCTGCCTCCACGACGGCACCACCCCATGCCTAATTGGTTGGTTCCAACCGCGCTGCCTGCGTCGTTTATATCAAAGGCGTTACCGGGCCCCAAGTCGACAATTTCAAAGGACGCCGCGCTTGCCAGCCGCGATATCACCGCGGTAAGAAGGGAAATGCAATACAGTTTCATAGGTTGGATTCTGGCATTAACGATGGTAACGGTAGCGCAGTGCATTCCTTATTCAAGGACGTAATTGTCCACTTGCCCCAGCAGCACAGCTCCGCCGTGTCGCTCCCCTCTAAAACGGTTGGTCCCCAGATTCGTAGTCGGGTTCAGGGGAATCGTCGGTGTAGTCGGGTTCGCGTGGTGGCTCGGGGCGCGTGATGCGGCCGAAGGTGGAGAGGTGCCACTCGTCAAGCAGCGCGGGTGGAATCGCGGTCAGGAACTGGGATGGTTGCTGGAAGCTCTCGCCTCCACCCGGCGAGAAACGAATCAGGGGTCGGGTGAGATACAGCTCATTCTTGGCCCGGGTGACGGCGACGTAGAACAGGCGCCGCTCCTCTTCCAGCGTGTCCTGGGAGTCCAGCGAGCGCAGGCTAGGAAACAGGCCGTCCGAAAGCATGATGACGAACACCACGGAGAATTCGAGCCCCTTGGCTTGATGAATGGAGGAAAGCTTGAGGCGTTCATCATCTTCGCTCGCGGGACGGTTTTCCTCCGCCTCCAGATGGCTCTGCAACGCGAGTTGGCTGAGGAATTCCAGGGTGCTGGGAAATTGCTCCGCGTAATTCGCAAGCTGCTCCAGGTCGTCGAGGCGCGAGCGAGGGTTCTCATACGTCTCCTTGACGTAGTCATTATACACCGCTTCCAACACGTGGCGTATCAAGGCCCCGGGACGGTCCCGGATGTCCTTCGCCTCCATCTGGGCGATTGTCGCGGTGAACTGTGCCCAAGACGCAGCTGTCTTCTTGGGAACCGTATTCGTCATCGCCCCCAAGGCCGGGGCCACTGCGGGCAAGGGTGCGGCACCCTCACCTGTTGGTTGAGCCGTAGCGTCCAATTCGGTCGGGACGACCGAAACCTGATACCGTCCCCACAATTTTTCCGCGCCCTTACCTCCCACGCCGGGAAGCATGCGGACCAATCGCTTGAAGGCCAATTCGTCGTACGGATTACTGACCAGCTTGAGATAGGCCGCCACGTCCTTGATGTGGGCCTGCTCGAAAAAGCGGATGCCGCTGGTGATGACGAAAGGTATATTCTGACGGGTCAGCTCCAGTTGGATTTCCAGCGCGTGGAAGTGGGACCGGTATAGGACGCACATGTGGTCCAGCCGCACGCCTTCCTCGCGCAGCTCCAGGACCCGCTGGGCAATGAAGCCCGATTGCTCACGAGTGTCCGTACAGACCACCAAGGCCGGCTTGGAACCGGACTTGCGCGCCGCGATGAGTTCCTTCGGATGCTGTCGGGTATTAGGCGCGATAGCCGCATTGGCGACTTCCAGGATTTCCGGCGTACTCCGGTAATTAGTTTCGATCCGGAAGACTTGCGCCTTGGGATAACGCTTGGGGAAATCGAGGATGTTGGCAAAGTGGGCTCCCCGCCAGGAATAGATGCTCTGGGCATCGTCGCCCACCGCCATGAGGTTTCCGTAGCGCGCCGCCAATTCGTCCAGCAACTCGCCCTGCAATCGATTCGTGTCCTGATACTCATCCACCAGGACCCATTGGAAGCGCCGTTGGTACACCTCGCGCAGGTCATCATTCTCCCGCAGCAGGCGCAGCCAAAGCACCAGCAAATCGTCAAAGTCCATCAGGCCCGCCACTCGCTTCTTGTCCGCATAGACCTTTTGCACCTTCAGGATCTGTTCCGTGACTGGCACGAGCGACGAGTACTCAGCGGCGATCAGTTTGGCGAGGTCCTGCCGGGTGTTGACGGCCCGGGAGAACAGGTCGTTCAGCGCATCCGCCTTGGGGAAACGAATCTCTTTGCCATCGATTCCGGCGGCGACAATGCACGTTTCCAGCAATTCCTTGGCATCTTCACGATCGACGATGCTGAAACTGGGCGGATAGCCCAGGCGCTCCGGATGCCGCCGCAAAATACGGTTGCCAATGGAGTGAAAAGTTCCACCCCACAGGGTGGTCATATCTCCGCCGATCAGGTCCGTCACCCGGTGCATCATCTCCCGGGCGGACTTGTTGGTAAACGTCAGCAGGAGGATGCGATCAGGAGGGACGCCGTGCTCAATGAGCCACGCGACACGGTACGTCAAGGTGCGCGTCTTTCCGGCGCCAGCCCCGGCCAATACCAACGACGGTCCTCCACTGGCGGTGACAGCCGCCAGTTGTTGGCCGTTGAGCTCCGCCTCGTAGTTGATCCGCAACTCCGGGGGACGCTCGAACGGGCGCAGTTGATATTCGCGGCTCACGATGGTGTACCCGAACGATTAAGCCCAATACTCAACACGACATGTTGGGCGGATTCCCAACGTGGCGGGAATAGGTGAAAGGGCCTCAAAAATA
>DATJII010000059.1:0-43626 GCA_035493435.1 Candidatus Limnocylindria bacterium
AATTGGGGTCGTACAAGTTGCCCTTGGAGGACCCGAAATTCCGCTTGAGAAACGGCTTATCCCAGCCTTCCTTCATGACATACATCCCAAGAGTCCGCCCGTTCAGTATGACAATCGCGTGGGAAACCCGGGGCGTCGGCACTCCTGCTTCGTTAAACATCCGGGAGGCGACTAATTCGTTCATCAAACTATTGTCCTGAACCGAATTATTGAGATGGAGTTTGCGATGTCCGAAGCAGGATTGCTCCGGGTTCAGCTTGCCGAAATTCAGGGTCAAGGCGGGATTGGCATCGATCTGACGGAAACTGCCAGCAGCTCCTTTGATATGGATTGCCACCTTCTCAAACACATTGGTCCCAAACTTTACCGTGGCAGGAACCTCCGGACGCTTCCCCCCTCCCCCGCCCCATCCACCTGAAGATCGCAAGATCCGCATGTCCTTGGCCAGAACCCGGATATCCACCGTCTGGATGGGACCGTCAAAAAGCTGGTCAGGAGCCTCTTCTGCCATTTTCTTGGCCCAGCCGGGCAAGACGGCCAGAAAAAGGGCGAGTGCCGCAACCACGAGGGGGCGTGGAGAAGCGCGGTGTCGGTAGGTATTCACGGTCGGATTGTTAGGCTTTGGACGGATTATCGGGTGGCTTGTTCAACCGGGCATAGCACCTGCCCAAGGTTGTCCACGCCAAAATCTGTCCAGCGGCCTAAAGGTTAGAACGCGGCAAGGGCAAAAAAGTTTGGTTTATTTGTGGGGAATTTTCCGACCCCATGTGCCTGCTTGCACCCGGACGCTTCCCGCACCTATTGTGGCAGCCATGTTCGATTCGCTGAGTGGCAAGCTGCAGAACGTCTTCCGCAATCTTCGCGGTTTGGGAAAGATTTCGGATACCAACGTGTCCGAAGCCCTCCGCGATGTCCGATTGGCCCTGCTGGAAGCCGACGTGCATTTCAAGGTCGCCAAGGATTTCATTGAATCTGTCAAACAGAAGGCCTTGGGTGAATCCGTCGTGCAATCGGTGCAACCGGGCCAGCAGATGGTCAAAATCATCCACGACGAACTCGTGGTCCTGCTTGGGTCGGAAAATGCCGCACTCCAGCTTTCAGGAAACCCCGCCTGCATCCTTATGTGCGGCTTGCATGGTTCCGGAAAAACAACCTCCAGCGCCAAGCTCGCCCGGCTGTTGTTGAAGCAGGGCCGAACACCGCTTCTGGTTGCCGCAGACGTTTATCGCCCGGCCGCCATGGACCAATTGGCGACGCTCGGGGAGAAAATTGGGGTGCCTGTATTTGTCCGAAAAGGTGAAACCGACGTCTTAAAGATTGCCCGTGACGCCTTGGCCCACGCCGCCACCCAACAGCGAAACACCCTCATCTTCGATACCGCCGGGCGCCTGCAAATCGACGAACCGCTCGTGCAGGAATTGGTGCGCTTGCGCGAACTGATCAAGCCCCAGGAAACCCTGCTCGTCCTCGACGCCGCCACTGGCCAGGAAGCCGTCAACGTCGCTACCCATTTTGACAAAGCTCTCCAGATAACCGGGGCCATTCTCACCAAGCTCGACGGCGATGCCCGTGGCGGATCCGCTCTCTCGTTCCGGTCAGTGGTCGGCAAGCCCATCAAATTCATGGGCACTGGCGAAAAACTGGAAGACCTCGAACCGTTTCATCCGGAGCGCATGGCCCAGCGTATCTTGGGAATGGGTGACGTGGTCAGTTTGGTCGAAAAGGCGATCGAGAACGTCGACGCGCAGAAGGCGATGGATCTCGAGGAGAAGATGCGCAAAGGCCTCTTCACACTGGACGATTTCCTCGTCCAATTGCGCGAGATGAAGAAGCTGGGCCCGTTGCAAGATCTGGTCGGCTTGCTTCCCGGCGGAGCCGACATGGTCAAAGGCGCAGATTTGTCGAAGAGCGAACGTGAATTTCGCCGGATGGAAGGGATTCTGTGCGCCATGACCCCGGGCGAACGCCATACGCCCCAGGTACTTAATGCAAAGCGTCGCATCCGCGTCGCCAAAGGCAGCGGAGTGACCGTCGCGGAGGTCAACACTGTACTCAAACGCTTCGATGAAATGCGTGAGATGATGCGGAAGATGGGCAAGATGCAGAAAATGATGGCCAAGATGGGCGGCGCTGGTGGCCTGATGCCGAAACTCCCGTTCGGACGATAACGTCTCCTTCGGCTTTATTGCGGATACGGCTTGGCTACGTCGCGGCACGGCTGCTAGACCTTGGCGCGTGCAGTCCAGCAAACGAGACCCCTCGGCGCGTTCCGAATCCACGGAAGACCATCTCGAACGGATTCAAGAGTTGGTCGACCGCCACGGCTACGCCCGGGTGAGTGATCTCGCGGAGGAACTGGAACTCAGCCGCTCAGCCGTCTCCAACATGGTGCGCAGGCTGGCCACTCGCGGTTTCGTCAACTATCAGCGGTATCGTGGATTCACCCTGACGGAATCGGGCCGCAGCGTCGCCGCGCACATCAAGGATCGGCACCGGACATTGAGCCAATTCCTGGAACAATTGGGCATTGAGGAGGCAACCATTGCGGAAGAAGTGGAAGACATCGAACACCATCTGCGCCCTCAGACCCTCAAGGCCCTCCGTTCCCTGGTCGAGTATTGGAATGGCGATCCCAAGGCTTTGGCGGCATTCCAGAAGTACTATCGGCGCACGGCAAAATCCTAAACGTTCCCGAGAGGAAGGCTCAAAAGTCGATGTCGCAATCTGTTGGCCACGCGCCCTAACGGTGCACCCTCGTGCCGGTAACCTTGCCGGGAATATAGATTGTTCGATCACTGTCGAGGGGCAGGCCGCTCCCGGATCCTGCAGAGATCGAAGATAATAGCCGAAGCGTTACAGATCTCCGGCGGCGCACCTGAAAGGGAGATCGATCCCTCGGCAATCGTACAGAAATATATTTACCTGTTTCGAATGGACAACAGGCCCATCCGGAAGAAAGGTGGTATTCCCTACGAATAATCCAAGCCACCTCAGCCCGTCAGGCCAAGCACTGAGGCTCCATCGGCCGCCCGCGTGATAAATATGCCCGGCGAAATTCCGAAACTCCTGGTATAACCCTCGGTGATCGCAAATCGCACCGGCTCGACCGCCTCGTTTTTCACCAGCGCAATCGCCGATCCGCCGAATCCGCCGCCGGTCATGCGGCAGCCCAGGATGCCGTTCGCCGCTCCCATCCCCTGTGCGATCCGCACAATCTCATCCAATTCCGGGCAGCTCACTTCATAGTCATCGCGCAGCGAGGCGTGGCTTTCGTACATGAGGTTTCCAAAGGACGGCCAATCCGCAGCCTCCAATCGTTTGACCGCCTCGAAGGTGCGTTCAATTTCGGTCACGACGTGGCGCACCCGGCGGAACGTTAGTGCATCCAATTGTTTTTCCGCTTCCGGCAATTGCGCGGGTAACCAGTCACGGAGCGAATAGACCCCCAGGGTTTTCGCCCCCGCTTCGCAGGTCTGGCGTCGATTGGCGTAGGCCCCATCGGCCAAACTATGCTTTACCTTCGAATCAATAATCAGAAAGACCACGCCTGGATCTGGCAACGGAATGGCCCGGGTTTCGCGAGTGCGGCAGTCAATCAGGACCGCATGGTCCTTGGCACCGAAGACCGAGGCAAACTGGTCCATGATGCCACAGGGAACTCCCGCGAAATCATGTTCTGCCCGTTGGCACAGCAGTGCCTTTTCCATCGGGGAAAGCACGATCCCGGTGAGGGCTTCGATCAATGTAGCCAGGGCAACTTCCAAAGCCGCGCTGCTGCTGAGGCCACATCCGTGGGATAGATTGGAAACCACGACGGCGTCGAAACCGGGAATCACCACACCCCGCCGGCGAAAACCCGACAGTACGCCCCGCAGGTAATTTGACCAACCGGCGGGGCCAACTGGGACCAGCCCGCCCACCGGAATCTGCACGGCTTCGTCGAGTCCTTCGCTCCAGATTTGCGCCCGGGTGTCGTCATTGGGCGCGGCGGCAATGATCACTTCGCGTTCGATCGCAAAGGGAAGGACGGGGCCGTCATTGTAATCTATGTGCTCGCCAATCAGGTTCACCCGGCCGGGAGCCCGCGCCATCACTGCGGGCGGGCCGCCATGGCGTTTCTCGAAAAGGTGCGCCGCGTGATCCGCAAGGTCGCTACCCCAGGTACGGTGGGAGGGAATGGCTGGGTCAGGCACAGGTCCGGAAGATTAACATTAGACTCCGGACAGGACAGGGAATTTTTAGATTACCACTGCCAACGAAAAATAACCGCCTACGCCGGCAGCAACTCGGCCACGGTCGCCGACTTTCGTGCGTACGGGGAGTGCAGGTTGAAATAAATCCCGCACAAGGGCTTTTCCGTATCGTTGTCGCTAAGGATGATCGTCAGGTGACGGTCAAGGGCGATGCCATGCCGGAGGCCGGGAGCCCGGTTCTCATAAGCCCGGACGGCTTTTTCCATCAGGCGCCGCAGGGAGTGTTCGGCTTCTTCCGGAAGCTTTTCGATGCAGACGACATGCCGGTCATAGGCCTTCAGGGCCGCCTGTATCTCGGCTTCGAATGTCTCCACGGCGATGGTCACAGTACCTTTACGATACGTCGGTGGGTCAAAATGTAAAGCGTTACCCGTACACCAGCAGGGCCTGGTTGATGGGCTGGATCCGGTTGTGGTTCCGCAACTTGTCGATGTACGTCTCGGTAAGTTGCTGTCCCTCCGGTATCAGAAGCAAACCATTGGCGGTATAGATACCTTTCGCCACCACCATGCCGGGGTGCAATTCGGCGAGCAGCACCTCCTTTTGCTTCCGGGGCACCGCGGCCGCCGGGATGGCTCGGAGGAAGGCCCGCACCGCCTCGGGATCGAAGGAGAAACCGGCGGCAAGCTTGATATTGTCAATCGTCGAACCGGGCGCCTGATTGCTTTCCGTGTAATAGATCGCGATGGCCAGCAAACGTGACAGCCACGGGATCTGGTCACCCTGCAATCGGTCGGGATAACCGCGGCCATCAAAACGTTCGTGATGAGCTCGTATGGTCAACCCAACGCCCTGGAGATGATCGCCAAATCCGGTCAATTCCTGCGCAATGACCGGATGTTGCTCGATCAGTGCCCGTTCGGCATCGGTCAGCGTGTTCGGCTCGTTTTGCCATTTCCGGATCAACTGGCGGGGAACTCCCACCAAGCCGATGTCGTGGAGCCAGGCGCTCAATTCCAACGTTTGCCGGTCCACCTTGGAGAGACCGAGAACATCGGCCATGGCCTTGCAAATCTCGTACACCCGCCGGGCTTGCGAGCCGAGTGTCGGATAAAAAGTCTGGAGAATCTGGAGACAGAGCCGGACGGAGTGATTGAGATTCTGTTCGAGGGCCTGATTCAGTTTGGCCAATTCCGCAGTACGCTCGGCAGTCTTTTGAACCTGTTCCTCCAGGGATTTGTTAAGCTCAATCAACCGATCGTTCATTGCCAGCGTGGTGGCCTGAAGGACCGTATTGCGGGTGATGAGTTCGTGACGGGAGGCAGCGTTCTTAACCGTGGCCAGCAGCTCTTCCCGGAGCCATGGTTTGACGATGAAACGGTAAATTTCGCCCCGGTTGATGGCCTCAATGACCGTGTCCAGGCTCAACACCGCTGTGATCAAGATACGCGTGGCATCGGGCTGGATCGACTTCGCCTGAGAGAGAAAATCCAGGCCCGTCATGCCAGGCATCTGGTGGTCGGAAATGATGACGGAAAACGCCTCTTCCTTCACCAAGGCCAAGGCCGCCAGGGGACTGGCGGCGGTGACCACCTGGTAACCTTCGCGCCGCAGGGTCTCGCGCAGGGCAACCAGGACAATTTCCTCATCGTCCACTACCAGGACACGTTTCAGCGTCATACCGGACGATTCGCCGCGGTGGGAATTCCCTCCTTGCGGCGATGGTTTGGTATATTCGGCGGCACTCATTCGCTAAACATGCTTGTCAAAAACCTGGCTCAGTCGTTGCAGGATTTCCCGTTCGGGAATATCGGGTGATAATACCAGTTCCCCCAGCTTGAGCAATTGATTGCCCACCTCATCCTCATTTCTTCCGGCGATCTGGATGACTCGCCGTATCGGCAACTTGCGATTCCGGACCTCACCCAGAAGTGCCACCCCGGTGACCGGCTCGGACCCAGCTTGGGCGATCACTGCGGCGAACTCATAATCGGGCGAATCCAACATGGAAATGGCGCGTTCCTCAGAGGCCTCGCTGACGACAAAATAGCCGCTGCGACGCAGGAATTCAGCCATTTTATCTAACGGCGCCCCCGCGTGTCCATGCAGGAGGATGGTCCGACGCTTCAGACCGACGTGCTCGGTGCGGCGTTCCGCCTCCGTAAAATCAGCCTCAGGCAGCCAGATGGAAAAGGTGGTGCCCTGCCCTTCGTTTGATTCCACCGAGATGGCGCCCCGGTGTTTTTCGACGAACAGACGGGCGTTATAAAGGCCCAGTCCGGAGCCTTTGTTCACCGGCTTCGTGGTGAAAAACGGATCGAAGATGCTGGAGAGATTGCGTTTGGGAATGCCCACCCCGGTATCTTGCACCGATAGAATAACGCACGGCGTGCGCGGGACGGCCCCTTGCATGTGGCAGTTTTCCGGGGGTTCCTGCCTTCGCGCGGTGGAGAGTTTGAGCTGTCCGCTGTGGGGCATGGCATCCACCGCATTCATCACCAAGTTCAGGAAGACCTGACGGAGTTCCACAGCGTCCACGTAGACTGGCAAATCGTCCGTGGAAAGCGCAGTCTCGACTTGGATTCTTCTGGGAATGATCTTGCGGACCAGTTCCAGCAACTCCGCCACCAAGGTATTTAGCCCATGGTAGGCATACTCCCCCGGCTTGCCTTGATGCAGGTTCAAGATTCGGCGGATAAGTTGACTGGCCTGCATCGAGTTCCGCTTGATTAGCCCGATACTCTCGATGAACAGCTCACCACCCCCTGGCGAGGCTTCCATGGTTTCGGCCAAGGCGAAAATTCCCGCGAGGATATTCCCGAAATCGTGGGCCAGCCCCATCGTCAGGACCGCCAGCGTATCCCGCCAGGCCGCGGTGCTGAGGCGCCGCTCGGCAATGGTCTGCCGGGAGATATCTATCCATACCCCTTCGAAACCCAATAATAGGCCGCTTGACGTGCGAATGGGATGCCGATGTTCCAATAAATAAGAGACCCGACCGGTCAACGCGTGCCGCAGGCGAAACTGGGTGGTCACGCTCTGTCCAGTGGACGTCGCGTGCCGGATATGTTGCTGTAATTCCGGAGCGTCCGCCTCGTGGATCAGTTCCCAAAATAAGCCTGGGCGGCGCGTCCAACTCTCCACCGGCATGCCACTCAGGTTTTCCAACCGTGTGGAAGCATAACGGAAACTGAAATCGGGGCGTTGGCTAAAAATGACACCCGGCCAGCCGTCCATCAGGTTCCCAATCTGGGCTTCTGCCTGCAGTACCCGCAGGCGCAATTGATTGACCAATTCCTGGGGATTGGCTGGCCCGGCCCCGGGGAATTCGTCCAGCCCAGACCGGGGCGGCAATGCTGAAGCTACCCGGACGAAGCATGTTTCGTCATGGCGGGTGATCGCGAGACTGGTCCACGCACCACCTTTGACCGAGGGAGCCAAATTGATTTCGCTAAAGCTCTCAGCGGCTCCACGAAGCTGGCGAATTTCCGTCCTCCACGCCGGAACCGCCTCTAGTAGATCCCAGAAATTGGTAATCGCCAGCGGATCGGAAGAGATCGCGCACCAGAGGAGCAGCGGCTCATCCGCCTTCAATATCCGGCCGGATGGATCCAAGACCACAGAACCGCCGGGAAGCCAAGAATCGAAGGGCCGCTTGGGGCATGAAACTTCCGAGCCATCGCGAAGACTCGCGACGGCGGCGGCAGTGGGGGGGTCTCCGCCCGGAGCACTCATTTCCGAATCCAATGACGGTAATTTCGATCTCCAGCCGTCCTTGGCTTCGGCTTCACATGCAGTTTGAAACCGGGAGAATCCCTGCGAACTTGTCAAAAGTGTCTAATTGCTTCCAGCGATAAATAGCAGGAAGCGTGCGGATGGCGCAACGACGCACCTTAAGAATAGCTGGCCCAGGCAGGGGCCGCGGGGGGGACATAAGACCGGTGCACCTGCCGCAGGCTGCGACGCGAGCGGGAGCATTCGGTGAGTTGGCTCTCGGCGCGTTCGCGCACTTCGTGCAGCCATGTTTCGTTCCGCATTTCCAAGGCAATCAGCTCGGAAACCTGTCGCCGCACTTCCCTTTCGGTGCCTTTCCAGTCGCCACCGGTTTGTAGATGCTCGGTACGCGAGGTTTCGGTGAATCGAAGGATTTGCGGCTGCAATTCAAGCTTCGCCCGCTGGCAGTCGCGCACCACGGGCCAGTCTGAAGCTTGGATCGCCTGGCCTTCCTTTTCACTCCATTGCCGCCATTGGTCATACGCGGCAAATAATCGGTCCTTCGCACTCATGGCAGGATGGATGGGGACACGGTTGAAGTTTCGGATCAGGCTGCGGCAAGCTGGAGGGAAGGCTGGCTGGTCGGATCAGGAGTTGCCCCCTGCCCTTGCAGCATGGCCGCCCAAGCGTCGCGTAATACGGTGACGTGGCCGATGATTTCCCGGATGCCGTCGGCATCCTTGCGCACGTTGCTTTCCAATAGGCGTCGGTCGAAATACTGGTACAACCGCCGCAGTGTAAGCGAAATCTCTCCACCCACCTCCATGTTCAACGAGCTGTCCAGCTCGCGGATAATATCCTGCGCCCGCAGGATATTATTGCTGACGGTCTGGTTGCATTCCGCCGGATCCTCAAGGCCAAAGCCCGTCAAGGAGCGATCGAGAAAGCGAACGATTCCGTCGAAGAGCATCAACACGAGTTGACCCTTGGATGCGGTGGCGGTGGCCACCTGCCGATATGACTGCCATGGGTTGAGAGCGCGCATGAGACTTTAGCTCGGTTTAACTTTCGGTTTGTTCAGAGACGTGGGCCGCAATGAGATGCGAGATGCGTTTGATGACGACCGGAGGGGGATACGATGACTGGCTCACCAAATCCTTACCGGTTTGAACCACTTCCGGCCGGGCTTCGGGCAACGCGTTCAGCGAGGCGCTCAAAGCACTGGAACCGGAGAAATTTGCCACTTCGACAGGGGGGGCCTGAACGCGTGGCTTGGCGCTAGCCGCACTAACTTGATTGACTCCGCCAAGATTGTTATTCGGTCTTATTTCCATACAGCTTACCTTTCTTCGGGCAGGCAGGCTGGTGAGAGTTTCCTCTTCACTGACCCACCTTGTCATCGGTCAAATTTTGCGGAACTTAAGCAATATTCAGTGTTTCGGCATGGTCCGCAGAACCGATCGCAAGGCGTACTGCGCGATCCTTCGCGGCGACGTTAACGCGGCCGAGGGATCGGCTGCCGCGACCGAGACCGCTTCCTGGGTTTTGAATTGCTTGCGGGCCGCAGCGGCCACTTCGGTGTCACTGGCGTCGAAGATATCGTCCACGCCCCAAAGGATCTCGGTGCTCTTACTCCAGACCAGTCGCAAATTCCATCCCTCCAGCACCGGGGGATAAGGCCGGTACGCCGTCAGCCGGGTCAACAACACCGCATCGCACCCAGTGTCTGCCTCCACCCTTTGGAGGAGTTCCGCCGGCAAACGTTCGTCCGCCCCAAAGGTTTGTTTGCCAAACCAACGGCGAAGCTGCGACATTGGGATCGGAACCGCCTCAAATTCATGGGTTTGCAGTAATTCTTCGAGCAGAACCGAACCGAATGCATCCCGCCCCGCCACGGCGTCGGGCGATTGTTCGTCCACTGCGATGGGCAAGACGGCCACCCGCCGCACTTCCAGAGGCAGCTTGTTGACGGCATGGTACACGTTGGCCACCCGGTGCTGGGCGGCGTTTGGCATCTCCGACTTTTGCATGGAGGTGCAACCTACCCAGCCAGCCATGCTGGCGACGGCCAACGGGTTAAGAAAGCGTTTCAGGTTTGCCATGGCTTACCGTAGATAAATCCAGAATCCATCGAAAGCTAACTGGTGAGGGCCGCAGAAGAAACCCGTTCAATTAGCGCCCCGGCACTGGGCAAGACGGCCGCCAATTGCCCGAGTCGGCTGTGAATCTTCAAGACCGTCGCCTCCGCTTGGAATTGAATAAGTTTTCGATACCACTTGATACATTCGCGACTGACTTCTTCTTCATTGCCAGAGCGACCGAAGGAAACCAAGCGATCACCTGCCACCTCCGATAAGATGGCGGCCGCTTGAGCGGTAGCGTTGCCGTTCAGGGCCAGTTCCCGCCAAATCTCGGCAGCTTCCGCCGGTTGGCCGCCCAACAACAACGATTCCGCCCTAAGTTTTCGCAACTCACCGGAGTTCGGTGCGTACTTCAAAGCTTCGCCCGTCCAATCCAGGGCGAACTCTTTCGTCGCCGGTTGGCGCAAGGCGATGTCACCGCCCAGCCGCCATACTCGCTCGTCGCTGGGATCAAGTCCCACGGCTTCATGCAGGCTGGTTAGGGCCGAAACAAATTCACCGCGTTGGGCTTCGAACTCCGCGAATTCCAAGCGTACCAAACTGGATTTCGGTGCGTCTTTCAACGCCTGGCGATAATACCGCACGGCTTCCACCGGTTGGTTCATCTGTCGTAGGGACATCGCGAGGCAATGGGCCGGACCGGCTTTCTTGATCTCGGCATGGATGGGGGTCAGCGCCGGACGATCCCGTTTGGCCAGGCAGGCTCGCATTTGTTCCGCCGCCTTCGGAAATTGCTTGGTCTCCAGATAGGCCAGACCCTTGAGGAAATGCATTGAAGCAGTCAGGTCCCCTTCCCGGGCTTCCGCCAGGGTCAGGATATTGATCGCCTCCGCAAAGAGTTTCTGTCCGACGAAGTGAGTCGCAAATTGGGTGAACAGGGATTCCTTGAGTTCTGGAGGGGTCTGCTTGGGCGGACGCGCCAGCATGGCGGCCAGGGCTTTCTCGTACGCCTCAATCCCCGCCTGGGCTTGTCCGGCGCGCATTAGCTCGAGCCCCAGGTTCATCAGGAGATTGATATCGTTGGGGTATTCCTCAACGGCGAGTTCGAGCAGTCGCAGGTTGCGGGCTACTTTGTCGCGATCCTTGACGATCTCGGGTCGATAGCCGTAGTGGCGGATGGTAGCGCGGCCGAACTTGTTCTCCAGGCTCCATTGCTCGCGGCGAGTTTCGACACTCGCGAAAACTTGTTCATGGATCCGCCCCACATAGCACAATCCCGGGGCATTGCAGAACAGCCGGGGGACATAGCTGCACCCTTCATCTTCCCGCCCAATGTCGACGATGGGCAATCTCGCCGCGATGACGCCTTTCTCACGCATCGCTTCCCGCAACAGCGCATGTTGATCCGCGGGCAGTTCCTCGTCCGCGTCCAATACCAGAATCCAATCACCGGTGGCATGTTTCAGGGCCTCATTGCGAGGGGCGCTGAAATCGTCCGCCCAAGGCAGTTCGTAGACCTCGGCTCCAAAACTCTTGGCGATTTCCCGCGTGGAATCGATGGAGCCCGTGTCCACCATGACGATCTGGTCTGCCAACCCCTGGATGGATCGCAGACACTGAGCCAAAAATCGTTCTTCGTTCTTGGCGATCAGGCAGACCGTCAGCTTAAGCACCGTGTCATTCAATTTCGCCGGAGGTGTAAGCGGAACGGTCACCGAGCCGGCATGGCCCGGGATGCGAGAGAGCATCTTTCCGGCTTCCTTCCATCGTGGCGCCAGACTTTGCGCCTTGCTCGCGCAACGACGGGCCAACGGATAGTCACCCGCCTTTACCGCAATTTCAGCGAGCATGAGATAACCTTCGGGATGGAAAGGGCGAATCCGAATCGATTCATTGGCGGACTCCCAAGCTCCCCGCACGTCACCCCCTGACAACCGCTCACGGCTGGTATTCAGGCTTCCCACCAGAGCCACTTCGGGCAATCGGAAATTGGGGACTAGTCCGGACGCCAGCTGGCGATTAGCCTCCGCTTCCGCATCTGTTTGCGCAGCGAGTTCGTGCAACCAATTGGCCGCCGTCTTCGCGGTCTTTTCCCAAGTCCACTCGCGACGCACATACTCGCTGGCCTTTTGCCCCAGTTCACGCGCCCGGACCGGATTCCGGTGGGCTTCAGCCATCGCCAGTCCCAGATGCAAACTCGAAGGTTCCAGCCACCAACCGCGGGCGCACAGTTTGATGCCACCCACGGAGTCACCGAAGAATTGGCGCTGCGCGGGGATTCGGTAAGCGTATTCGTCGGTCGCGAAATCGTCAGTCGAACCACCGCCGGTCACGATGACCGCCAGTCCACTGGCCATGGCTTCCAACACCGGCAGGCCAAAGCCCTCGCCACGATAGGGATGCACCAGGCAATCGCAGGCCGTATAGAGCGCGGGCAATTGCTCAGCCTTCAATTCCTGGTTTAGATAGAGTATTTCGGGCGCATCGACATCGGCCTGGGCGGCGCGAATCTCCGCCTCCAGTGTCTGCCCGGCGTAGACCGAACTGCCGCCAAAATCCTTGATCACCAGGCAGACATCGTCCGAACGTCGGAAGGTGCTGAGATAGGTTTTCAGCAGGACGTCCGAGCCCTTCCGCTGGATCGTGCCACCGACAAAAAGGAACTTATATTTCTTGGCAGTCGCCAACGGGAGCGGCGCCACGCCGGGATGGAATCGTTTGGGATCGATCCCCAAGGGGACGAGTTTGACCTTGGAGGGGGACATGCCTGCCTCCAGGTACATCCGCTGGACATACGAGGTATAGGCCCAAACCTGGTCCACTTCTTCAAAATGCGATACCCAATCGCGCGGGAGTGCGCCGAATTCCCAGGGCTGCATCATCACCCACTTGCCTTGCTTCGGTTTGTCCCAGACCGGAGGCCAGGAGTGCCGCACGGTGATCTCCGGATTGTTCGACGGCTTGCGTACCACCGTCTTGGCAAAACGCTGCAATTCCGGATCGGAGGCATGGCCATTGACGAGGGCATTGGCTCCCACCGGGCTCACACGCACCGCGTTGCCCAGTCCCAATGCCTGGACCAGTTCGCGATTCACGCAGGATAAACTGCCATAATCGAGGAAACTGCCTTCCCAAGCTACGGTGCGGACCTTGGTCGTGGAAGGCGCGGGCCCCGAGTGTAAGGACCGGACCAAGGCAGATGGCAGCACCGCGGAACTAAATTGACGCTCGATCGCCTGCAGGCGACGGATCACTTTTTCACCGACCGCCTCCCGGCTAAAATGGGTGGCCATATGCACCCGGGCTGCGAGGCCCTTCTGCCGCGCCTCGGCGGGATTCTGTTCGGCCCGGCGCATCAATTCACGCAGGTGTTTCACCGATGGATTCGCCCAGCGCTGGCCCTTGTAATGCCATAGTTCCGGCTCCAACCCCTTCGCTTCGACCAATTCATAGTCCAGCAAGTAAGAATTGTCCGCCGTCATGAACTCCGTGTTCGCGCTCCAATTGGTCGCAATCACCGGACGCTCCATAAGCATCGCCTCGTGCTGGGGACGTCCCCAACCTTCACCCCGGCTCGGGGCCAGATAGCAATCGCACGCCAGGTAGAGAGCGGGAAGCTGGCTGTTGGGAACCTGCTCCGCGAGGATCTCGATCCGGGGCAAGGGCTTATTACCTAGATTCAGCGTCCTCACATACGCCTGGATGCGGCGATTCAACGCCTCGCGGGGATCCCCTTCGGGCTTGGAAAACAAATAGGTGCGCAGATACAGGCAAACGTCGTCCTCCTGGCTGAACTCCTGCAAATAGGCGGCCAGCATCGCATCCCAGCCCTTGCGGCTCGACCATTCGAAAATGGAAAGAAAATTATACCGTGCCCGGTTTGGCAGGGCCAGGGGCGCATGGTGGGCGGGATTGAAGAACTCTGCGTCGACCGCGCCGGGCATGATGATCAGCTTGTCACGGCTCACTCCGGCCCGGGCGAACGTTTCGACATTGAACTTGCTGGGCACCCAGACCTCGTCCATCCGGTTGCAATTCTCCGCCCACCCTTTGGGAATGGTGTCGGTCTCAAACATGGTGCGACCGATGTGGTACTCCCCGTTGGCCAGCTTGCGGAAGCCATTGGCCGGGTTATGCGTGACCACCACACCGCATTGGATCTGACTAAACAGATCCCGCGCCTTGAACAGGACGGCCCGTTCTGCTTCCGGTAGTCCAGCCACGAATTTCTCCGAAGTGAGGGAATTGTCGTGATATAGCCCCAAGGCGCTGCGCTGGGACACGGGCAGCACGAAATTGATCGCCTCACTCGCGTAGCCACTCGGGTTGAAAAAGGGCGCCAACCAGCGGATTGGCAGGCCCAGCTCGGCTATGTCACGCCGCTTGATGCCCTGCTTCTCGCGGGTGTAGTGGCCGTCGTCGTGCGTGGTGGTACTGGCCGGGTTGGAGCGCATCCGCACTCCAGCGGCCCGCAGACGTGCCGAGAAGTCGAGGTCTTCACCCTGGTAGAAGCCTCTAACATCGTCCCATTTCACCCGGTCCGAGACCCAGGCCTTCATCACGCACAGGCCACCCGTTACGTAGATATTATTGTCGGCCTCGCCATACTCGAGCAGGACGTGCCCGCGCGGGCCTCCCTGGGTGGCCCAATCCCAATAGCGGGTGCCGTCCGGGTTCAAAATCCGCGGACACAGGATGTCCCAGTCTTCACCGCAGCTTTCGATGCCGCGCATGAAATCGTCGTGGAAGATAAAATCATCGTCCACCACAACCAGATGATCGAAACGAGCTTGGGTCGTGAGTTTGTTGCGCATCTCGCCCAGGCGGCCGTTTTGCGCGGCATCAATCGCGGGCACTTGTCCTACGTCGGCTGGCAGTCCTTCCGGCGGAGCACCACCGACGAGAATCTCAAAGGCAGGCAGGTTTAACGCGCGAATGCTCTCGATTTCACGGGCCAATTTCGCCGGCCGCTTGCCATTCGTGATGATGCAAAACGACCAACCGGGCTCGCGGTTATGGCCAACACCATCCGTACTGCCGACCTCTAAAGGCTTGGGAGCCCCGTTCCTGGGGACCGCGTCGGATGGCGGAGTGGCCGTGGCTGCCACGGCGTCCCGGATTTGTGAAATAATAGTATTCAATTCGGCATTGGCAGGCCCCAGTCGGGTCGCCTCTTCGTAGTGTTTCAACGCTCCGACAAGGTCGTCAGCTTCCAGGGCCTTCATGCCCGCCAGGATTTCACCCTCCTGTGACGGGGTAAGCCCTTGGTCCTCCGGGGAAGCTTCCGGTTGGGTGAGCTTGGCAACCATTTCACGCACTTCCAGATTGTCTGGCTGCAATTCCATGACCTTGGACAGGACGGTGACCGCCGTCGAAGCATCGCCTTCGCGCAGAAGCGATTCGGCCAGCACCACCATCACATCCGCGTCATTGGGCTGCAGTCCCAACAACCGATAACAAATCTGGGCGCATTCCAACCATTTCTCCCGGGCGAAAAGGGCACTGGCCAATAACCGCAGCGCTTGGATCCCATTGGGATCCACCTTGAGGGCGGCCCGGGCGGAAAGTTCAGCTTCCAACAAAGGATCGGGCTCCGGGTTGTTTTTGCGGATATCCAGGACGGAGGCGGATATAATCTTGGGCGGCGCGGGGGGCTGGGCTTCGGTTTTGGCATCCGCTCCCGAAGCATAGCGCCCCGGTTGCACCGCGCGACTCACCGCGGCCACGTCCGGTTTCCAGGTCTTGGCTCCTTCCAACGCTTCCCAGAACATCTCGCGATATTCTTCCGCCATGGCTTTCCAATCGAAATGCTTCACGACCGCCTGCCGGGCTTGGCGTCCCAGCTTGGTGCGCAACTCGGGGCAATCACGCAATTCACAGACGGCGTGGATAAAATTAGGCAGTTCGCGCTCGATGATCAGGGCGTTTTCACGATGCCGGAGGTACTCCGGCACGGCTCCGTTGTCGGTGGTGACAATCGCCCGCTCCATGGAGGCGGCCTCCATCAGCGAGTTGTTGTTCCCCTCGTGATGGATGGACGACGAACACACGTAGCAATCGATGGAATCGTAGAATTCCTTCATCTGCTGGACGTTCAGGTTCTTGTCCTGATAACCACAGAATACCAGCTCCACGCCTGGAATCCGGGCCAGCGGCGCAATGAGTTGCTCAAAGCCCTTGGTGGCGTTGATCCGATTGCCCGCCCATCCTATGCGCAGTTTTCCGAGCCCCGAACGGTCAGCGCGCGTGGAGGCCCGGAAAAACTCGGTGTCCACCCCATGGGTCACATGCCGGATGTTGGGGACAAACGGCTTAAACATGCCCTGGAGGCGCTTCGAGACCGCATGTACCCGTTGGAAACGGGTGGCGAGGAGATCGGCGAAGGGGAGGAAATCCAATGCCGACCAGGACAAATGCGATCGGATTCCGGTGACATATTTGGCCGGGGTCCGAATCTGCTCCCGGGGTATAAGATTGAACTCCAGCGGGTACAGCAAATCGTATTGTGATTCGTCGTAGGCCTGTCCCTGCAACTTCAGTTCAAATTGAAAATCATCCGAAAGCCGTTCCGTCAGGACTCGGCAATGACGGGCGAAGATCCAATTGGGGACATCCGCCATGAGCATGATCCTGGGCTTCGCTCCCGCCGGTCTGACACGTCGCCGACGCATCGGACGGCAGACGATGTTGATCGTGTGGTAACCAGCAGGAATCCTGGCGAGCAGTTCCTCCCGGGATTCGATCCGCTTCGACAGATCCGAATCGATCCAGAAGGCGTAGCCACAATCTTCCAGGAAGGCCAGCATATCCCGGGCGCTGTCGCCCACCCGCTCCAGGGTATAAATACCGAGTTCCAAAACCAGGATGGGATGCTGTTGGCGCAACAGTTTCTCGGCCCCCTTGAGCGCCTGGAATTCAAAGCCATCGACGTCGATCTTGATAAGATCCACGCGGGTCACGCCCAGCTCAGGCAGCAAATCGTCCAAGCGGCGCACCGCAACCGTTTCCGGCTTGGCGGGAACGTCCACTCCGTCCACGCGCCACGTGTTGGTAAACGACGCCGTCATCACGTCATTCTTATTGCCCACAACCATCTTATGGAGCGCGAGATTCGGCAGCGCATTGAGCGCCGCATTGGCGAGCAACTTCCGGTAAGCGGGCCACATCGGTTCAAAAGCGTGGACCTTGCCGGACGCCCCTACCCGGACCGCGAACGGCAACGCGTGGGCGCCAATATTGGCTCCCACGTCGACGATGGTCATGCCCGGAGCCACCAACTCCTTCAACGCGGCGGTCGTCTCGGGCTCAAAACAACCCTGGTCCCGCAGGCAGCGATCAATTTCCTGGCTGGGATCGAGCAGCCACGTCACCCCCTGCGACTGGGCCACCACGTTGCCCGCCGAGATCATCGATTTGCGGCCAATATAGACAACTTTGGGGATTTGCTGGGCCTCGGCCATCCTGGCGACCATCACCAAACCATGCCGTTCAAAGGCTCCCCGCACCTCGGCTTCCGAAAAACGGCTCTTATATTCCGAGGGACGCCGCTGGGCTTCCGGCTTTTCGCGATCCGCGGTGTGGTACTGGTTGCCAGGAACGCTATTGAAAGCCGTATCGATAATATCGAGGACGATCACGCCCTCGTCCGCCAGATGCGGGACGTAGAGATCCAGGAACCGATCCAGGGAGAATCCCTCTATCAGGTGGCACCAATTCAGGGATTCGATGACTCCGAAAACCTGGCCTTCCAGCGCCTTGGGAGCCAGCGCGTCGTCGACCGTCAAACGAACGGGGAGACCTGTTTGGGTGGCAATTTCGGCCCCGGCCGTCACCGCCTTGGGATCGATATCGGTGCCCAGAAGCGATTTGAATCCCCGTTCGGCCAGCCACAGCAGGTTGAACCCAACGCCGGCTCCAACGGAAAGGATACGCGTGTCGGGAGCGACATTCTCGGCCAGCCAACGCGAGGGCTGCACGACGTCCCAACGATTCGCCCGCTCACGGAAAATATATTTGAACCAGGGCTGCACACCGGAAGCGTCTAGCACTGCGTCGACCAGAGCCGGACTTACTTTCAAAACGGGTGACAGATCCACTTCCCGCACCACTGGGGGCTTCGCACCTCCCCGCGAGACCTCAATGGACTCCTGCACCTCGCCAGAACCCCGTGACTGAATCTCTTCCCCGAAATAATGCGCGTGATACTCCGCCATGGTGCAGGACCTGACTCCTCGCTTGGCGGCGAGTTCGAACACCCGCTTCATCATATCAAGGTAGCGCTGCACCTCAGCCTCGGTTTGCGGATAAGGCGAAGCTCCCGCCAGCAATTCCACATTGTGGAACATCATTACCAACGGGCGACGCACGCCATTCACTGCAGGTTGCTGCAACACGTGATCGAGCACGCGGCACAGGGTGTCCGCGTCCGAATACCAGGGACGGAACCAAATAGGTTCTTGTGGACTATTGGCCGCCACTGTCCCAGTCGGCAAGACCGTCACCGGCAATTCCAGAAAACGACCGGCTGTCGCTGGCTTCCAGATATTGCCCTCCCCGCCCAAGGTATAGGGCATCTCCGGAAAACCCCGGTAGTCGGGCCGCTTGACACCCTGGCGGCTGGTCCAGCAAATATGCGGTGTCACCGAGGAATCCAGGATATAGCCCAGGTCACGCAGGATGGCTCCGGTGTGCTGGCTGGCGCCAAAGCGGCCCGCGCGGAAGGTCTTGGGCTGATGGCCAAACTGCTGGAGGAACATTTCGGTCAGGCTCGCGAGCTTGGCGCGCTCCAATTCCGGGCCGTATTCCCATTGCATCTCGTCGGTGATCGATCCGGCAAAATCCCAGGTCTTGATCTGCGGCACGATATAATCACCGTGCAGGTGCGTGGTGAGTTCCACATCTCGCAGGCTCCGCAGGGCGGCGACGGAATCGCGGTCGCACATCACCTCGGGGCTGATCAGGTAGGTGGGGCGAATTCCGAAATCCGCGAACAACGGTTGCAGCCTTTGGGGGACGGCATCGACCACCCCGCGAAAGGTCAACGGACTGGCGGTCCGCCAATTGTGGCTTTTGTCGCACTCGGTATCGATCGAAACGATCAGGAAGGGTTCCACCGGATTCATGGACGGATTGGCTTGGTGAGAAGGCATAGACTTACTCCAGGGCGGTGTCGAGACCATTGGCGGAAAGGGCGCTCTTCATCGCGTGCCGCAATTCGCGCCACCGGGTCAGGAACCGTTCGTGTCCCGGCTGGGGCTCGTGCAATTCCTTGATCAAGGATTCATCTTTATACGAATGAATGTCATGCCAGGCGACACCCATCATGTCACAGAATTCGGAGGTTCGGGTGTCGGTGGCGATCAGCGTGGCGGGTTTGCCGTAAGCGAGGGTCAGCATGCCGAAATGGAGGCGGAATCCGATGGTGCGACTGGCGCGATGCACCCCCTCCAGCATGGGTTTCGCGGTGTAACGGGGATCGTGCAGGATCGGCAGTTGAAAGCGCGCCGCCAGTTCTTCCGCGATGGGGACGTCGTAAGGACTCTGCAGGACGAGCGCCGGACGAAACTCTCGGCACAGGCGTTCCAGGGTGTGACGTTGTTTGGCCCCCCAATGCTCCTCGACATGCAGCAACCGGGCGCGAACGGCTACGACCAGGCGGTCGGTGGACGCCTCCTCGAACACTGGCTCCTTAAGCGCGTGAAACAGCACTGGACAACCTGTCAGGGCTACGTTCTTGATGCCGAGGCTTTCGACGAACTT
Source organism: Candidatus Limnocylindria bacterium (assembly GCA_035493435.1). Lineage (GTDB taxonomy): Bacteria > Verrucomicrobiota > Verrucomicrobiia > Limisphaerales > UBA9464 > DATJII01. The sequence continues at coordinate 19,748 of DATJII010000059.1, forward strand.
CAGGGAAATCGGATCGCGCACCGAGCCCACTTCGCAACGCTCGTGGATCATTTGCACGGCCCGCACGCCTTCCGCGTTCATGCGGGGAAGCAATCCAATGGGTGCGCTGGTGCCGATGCCCAAGGGTAGAATGGGAACCCGGATCTTCTCGATGACGCGCGGCGTCAATTCACAGTGAAAATCGTGCTGATATAGATTCGTGCCGCAGATCACTCCCATGTCGCAGGCATTGATCCGGTCGATCTGGGCTTCATTCAGGGGTTCCAGCAACGGAAAGATCTCCATCGCCTGGGGAGACAAAAGACGTTGGATCGCGTCGACGATCAAGGCATCGCCGGAATTGTCTCCGTTCACGCCGGCACTGAAAAGCGCCAACTTCTTCGTCACCCGGGCCGCTGGGGTAAACGAGATCGAATAGATCAGCTCCGCGCGACCGAGGTCGTGGCGCTCCGTGACTCGTCCACCCAACCGCGTGAGTGTGGTTTCCAGCTCCTGAAAACCGAGGGTGCTTTTCCAGTGCTGACGTTCCCGCCGGGCGGGATTCGAGCAGTCATTATAGGATAATACCAGGTGCTGGCAGTGCTTCGCAGCCCAGCCCAGGAGTCGTTCAGGCTGGGCGAAATACTCGATCACGCCGAGAAGCGTGGCGACGGTATAGCCACCTTCGGGCAGGCGCTCGTTGAAGTCGATGACCGTCACTTCGGGCGTGCGGGCGATACGGTCCACTGGCACATACCGAATCGAAGGAGAGATCAATCCTTGGAGAGTCTGGTGTCCGCAGCCCATGTCTATTACCGACGCACCCGCCCCCAGACCAAGCCGTCCGATCAACGCCGCCGCCGCTTGGGCTCGCTCGGGCCACTGGCCCAATTGAACTCCCAGGTTGCGTTCGAAAAAGGCTTTGTCATCCGCGCTGGCGCTCTTGCCAGATCCAGACAACCCGACTGCGGAATAGCGCCGATAAGCCGAGCGTAACGCCCGCCGCCAATGAATCGAAACATCGTCCCAGCGCCGCGTGGTCAACATCGTCCGGGCGTTCTCTTCGCCTGCCCGCCGGACTTCGCCCACGTTCAATTGGCACCATTGGAAAGCACTTTGGAACGCCGCCGCGTTGCGGTTCACTGTCAAGCCATTGCGACCGTGGTGAACCAGTTCTGGTACGATGCCAACATCGACCGACACCGGGAAGCAACCCGAGGCCAGTCCTTCGACCAAGGTCAAGGGCTCGCCTTCAGCAGTGGAGGCGATGCAGAGCACGTCGATTTGATTATAGAACTGCCCCATTCGAGCCGCATCCAGGTCTCCGCCAGCAATTACCAACTCGAAATCCTTGCCCGCCGCGGGCTTCAGCACGTCCTTCAATCCCTTGCAAGGGTCGTTCTCGTTGCCTGCCCAACCGATGCGAAGCGGCCCCGTGCGCAAAGGTGGCGCTTGGAAATTGGCAGGTTCAAAACCGTTCGGGCACCAGTGCACTTCGCGATAGGGCGAAAAGATATCGCGCAATCGATGCGACGTGGCAGTCAGTGTGCCAGCGTCGGATAAATAGCGCTGGGCCGCCTGCTCCGCCGTGAGTCGGCCATACTGATCCTCGTTTGCCCAGCGGTGGCTGCTGATCTCTTTGATGACCCGATTCGGATCCTTGACGAACTTCTGGTGGTAAGTCTCGCCCCAGAAGAACACGTAAATGAGATCGAACGGCCACGCATTTAGATCGGGCTGCTCCCTGACATACTCAATACGAAATTCGAACTCATCAGCCAGCCGCTTGGAAATCGCCTGCGCGGCGGTGTCATAAGCCCAGCCACGTTTGTCGACCAGCATCAGGACACGCGGCCTGGTTCCATCGGGCGCGAGCACAGGTAGATCGGGAATCGTGGCGACCGGTGCCGGTGTGAGGTCCGCTTTAGATACCGGCACAACTTCTGGTTTGGAACTCACGGAAATCGATTCCGTGACATTCTCGACCAACTTTCGCGTGGGCTGCAACCGAGGCACCATGGCCGCCAGCTTACGGCCGCCTTTGGCGAGCTTGGCCTGGGCCGGACCTGCAATCCGGGTCTCCAGCCACTCCCACCACTTCGGCCAGGTATAATCACGCGTGGCGCGAGCCCAACCCGCCGCCGCAATCTTCCGCCGCTCCTCGTCGTGCTCCAAATAGTACCGGGTCTTGTCGATGCATTCGTCGATGGAATCGAAACCGACCACCTCCTTGTCGAGTTCGAATACTTTTCCCAGATGATTCTTATTGTCGCAAATCTGCATGATCCCAAAGGCAGGTAACGTCACCAATCTTGTATTACAGGGACCGATCGAATTATGGAGGTTCCAACCGATCTTGGCCCGCGAATACACATCGCGCATGGCCGCATCGGAAATAAAGCCTCCTGGCCAGCCTTTGCCCCGCAGGTATGCCTTGGGAAAAGCACCCGAAAGAGCTTCCAACCGCTGAGCCCGGTCGCTCAACCCCAGCACCCTTTCGCAGAACATCACGATGTCAAAATCACGTTGGCCGGAAAGTATCGCTTCTTCGGTCAATTCTGGAGCGCGCATCTCGGCCCGGATGGGATGGAAGATCCAGTCCACCCGTTCGCAGCCCCAGCGCTTATAGTCCTCGAGACAGGCAACGTTGATGGGAAAGGAGTAGTCGAAAGCCGGTGCCGCCGGACGGGACAACACTTCGGAACTCTCGGGATCGTCGCCGCAAATCCAGACGTTGAAAGTTGAAAGACGCCGAACGAACTCCGGATGCAGCATCGGGCCACCTGAGGCGATAACTACATCCTTCTTACGAAGTTGTTCTTCCAGGGCTTCGTATTGAGGCATGAGTTCTGCCGAACGTTCACGCCACTTGGCATCCAGCTTCGGAAAATGCCACCAACCACCCGGACAAAAAATCGGCAACGCCTCGACGTCATACCCCAACTTCCGGGCCTCGGACGCGAATAGTTCCTCCTCCTTCATTCGCGCTTCCGAGTAAGCTGGATAGACCACTGCGTACCGGAAGTTTGGTCGTTCTGTCGTTAATGGGCTGGAAGTCGCTATTTCAATTCGGCCGCGCTTTTCCGCAGGCATCCCGTTGGCAGAGGAGTGAGGCACCACTTCTTTCCTTAAGACTCCACACCAGGAATTCCGCAGATAGACGACTTCGCACTCTTCCAGTCCGTGTTCCTTGAGGAACCTCTCCGCCCCGCGCATGGACGCATCGATCCAGTCGTGCTTCTGCCGCAGGAAGGGAGTGAAATCGTGCCATACGATGAACCCATTATCGGCCACCCGCGGCCACACCAGTCTGGTGTCCGAAGCGACCAACGCTTCGTCATGGGCGGCATCGACAAAAACCATGCCGAACTCCCGCAAGTCCAGGGGCATGTTCCACTTGGCGGTGTTGGCGTAGATCTGCTGGACGTTGGTGACGCCGCGTTCTCGGAAATACGCACCGATCATGTCCTCGGTCATGAGGTGCGTGATCATCTTGCCGCCGGAGGTGTCGTATTGTTCCGGGAGCAAGTTGACCGTGAAGACAGTCAATCCCGGTTGAAGATTCGTGGCGAGCTTGTAAGCGCCTCGACCGTGGGACGTTCCCAGTTCCAGCACGGACGTGGGCGAATTCGCCGCAAGTGTACACAACACCTCCGCGTCGCGTCGCTTGCGTGAATCGACATCGCAATCGGTCTCGATCTCGTCCAAGTCCGGTTCCAGCAAGACGCCGTCCCGCTGGAGCCCGAAGTAGCTCTTGAATTCCGCTATGCTGTCGACAACTCGAATCTTCACGGCCTAGGTCTCAAACGCGTTAAGGGGGCCCCGGCAGGTCCATCCGCCAGAGAATTTCCCGCAGCCGAGAAAGCCGCACCCGTGCCAACCGTTAAAGCTCGTTGATAAACAACGATTTAGGAAAGCGAATCAACGAAAGAGGCGCTTTTTGCCCAGTAAGATCCCGAGACAGATACGGCAGTTTTTACCGAGCCGCAAAGACAACGCGACAGCGCCTGGAGTGCGGCTGCGGAGTCCGCGAAGCTGCCGCTTTGGGAGGGGTTTCGCAAAACCTGGCGGGTCGCCCGGGAGAAATGGTAGTTGCGATTGGATATGTTCGGCCTGAGGCAGTATCAGCCAGTCATCACCACCAATTAATGCCAACGCCGAAGAGGAACCTATCGAAGCCATAGCCCCTTCTATGTCCATCTGCCAGCAAACCAACACCATTCCCAAAGCGGTAGCTCGCCAAGCCTCGCGACCGCACTCCAGGCGCTGTCGCGTCGTTCTGTGCCGCCGTCGGTCTGGCCGCTGGGTTCGCCAGACTTGCGAATCCTTGTCTTGATCCCACAGACTTCAGGCATGCCGTTGTCGTCCGCCGTCATTGATGCGTTGCGCCAGAAGATTGCCCCGGAACGGGTTCTCACCAGCCCGGAAGACCTGATCGCCTATTCGTTTGACGGCACGGCGGCTCTCCAACAAATGCCCGCAGTGGTCGTCATGGCGCAATCAACCGCGGAGGTGGTGGCGATTCTGCAACTGGCACATCGGACGGGAACTCCCGTGGTGACGCGGGGTTCGGGAACTGGCCTCAGCGGCGGCAGCTTGCCTGTGGCCGATGGCATCGTGCTTTGCCTGACCCAAATGAACCGCATTCTGGAGGTGGATCGAGCCAACCTGACGATGACCGCTGAACCAGGGGCTACCACACTGCAGGTCGCGGAAGCCGCCGCTGCTGTCGGGCTTTTTTACCCACCTGATCCGGGATCGATGAAGATCAGCACCATTGGAGGCAACGTGGCGGAGAATTCGGGCGGATTGCGTGGATTGAAATATGGCATTACGAGGAACTATGTCATGGGGCTGGAAGTGGTCTTGCCGGATGGCGAGATCATGCGGACGGGCAACAAGTGCGTGAAGGACGTGGCCGGGTACTCCCTCAAGGATTTGTTTGTCGGCAGTGAAGGCACGCTCGGCGTTATTACCCAGGTCCTGCTTCGCCTGATACCCAAACCCGCCGCCAAGAAAACCATGGTGGCGACCTTTGACGCCCTGGACGCGGCGGCCCAGACGGTCAGTGATATCATTGCCGCCCAGATCATTCCCTGCACCTTGGAGTTCCTGGACCGAGTCACGATTCGTTGTGTCGAGGATTTCGCGCATGTGGGATTGCCCGATTGTGCGGCGTTGCTGCTCATGGAGACCGACGGACACCCGGCCCAGGTGGAAGACGAAGCGCGACAAATGGTGGAAATCGCGAAACGCAATGGTTCCCCGGAAGTGCGCATCGCCAAGGATGAAGCGGAAGCCAATCGATTGGCGGCGGCACGCCGGAGTGCCTTCAGCGCGCTGGCCCGGGTGGCTCCCACCACGATCCTGGAGGACGCGACAGTTCCGCGTAGCGAACTGGCCACGATGGTCCGATTTGTCGACGGCATCGCCCAAAAGTACCGCCTTCGCATCGGCACCTTCGGACACATGGGTGATGGCAACCTGCATCCCACCTTCCTCACCGACGAGCGAAACCACGAGGAGATGGAACGAGTTCACCTGGCGTTCAAGGACATCTTCGAGGAAGCAATCCGCCTCGGCGGAACCATTACCGGCGAGCACGGAGTCGGCGTAGCCAAGCGGGATTTCCTGCCGCGTTTCGCGGGTGACGCCCAGATGCGTGTGATGCGGGAACTACGGAAGGCGCTGGATCCCACGGGTATCCTGAACCCCGGCAAGATGTTCGCGCGATCCTGAGTGTCACGCGAAGTCCCATTGCCATTCGGATTTTCTCAGCGAACCTTCTCCGCCAATGCAGGATCCCGTCCTTGACGTCCGGTCACTCACCAAGCGGTACGATACGCCAGCCGGTCCCCTGCTCGTCTTGGAAGGCGTCAGTCTCCAGGTAGGGCCTGGCGAGACCTGTTCTATCGTAGGTCCCAGCGGTAGTGGCAAAACGACTTTGCTCGGTCTCTGCGCAGGCCTCGATACGCCGTCGGAAGGGACGGTCTCGCTTGCTGGTAATAACCTGGGGGCACTTGATGAAGATGCGCGAGCCCGGGTGCGCAATGAACACGTTGGCTTCGTTTTTCAGAATTTCCAGCTTCTCCCCACCTTGACCGCCTTGGAGAACGTTATGGTCCCGGCGGAACTCCGCGCCGCGGAACGTCCGGAGGAAAGGGCCATTGAACTTCTGCGGAAAGTGGGCCTTGGCGAGCGGTTGCATCACTATCCCGTGCAACTTTCCGGCGGCGAACAACAGCGGGTCGCCCTGGCCCGCGCCTTTATTAATAGGCCGCGCCTGCTTTTCGCCGATGAACCGACGGGCAACCTGGATTTTGAAACGGCGGAGAAAATTATTGAGGCGATGTTCGAATTGAATCGCTCGGCTGGAACGGCGCTAGTCCTCGTGACCCACGACCTTGATCTCGCCCAGCGGACTTCGAAAATCATCCGTATGCGCAGCGGCCGGGTGGTGAATTAATTAGCCCCACGCGACTTCAACAGTTCCACGATTTCACCGTGGCCTCGACGGGTGGCCCACGCCAGGGGTGTGGCCCACGGCGGATCGTCGGGATGGTTGGGTTGAGCCCCACGTTGCAATAGGAACTCCACCATCTTGGCCTGACCGAATTTGGCGGCCCATCCCAACGGCGTAGAACAGATATCCTCGTCGCGGGCATGCAAATCTGCGCCGTGGTCCAGGAACTGGGCAGCCGCCTCCACCTTGCCCCGGCGCGCGATTTCATGAAGGGGCGTGATTCCCAACCAATCGGGCCGGCTCGGATTCATCCCATGCGCGAAAAGGAGTTCATTCAGTTCACGGCTTTTGACAACCGAGAGGCGTTGGGGTAGCTCGGGCTGATAGCGAAGCATGAGCCGGACGAAATCCTCGCTGGAAGTGCTGCGAAGTGCTTCAGGATCGTTTGCCAAAGCCGGATTGGCCGCAAAGACGGCGGCCGCGGTCTGGAGATCATTATAGTGGGCCAACAGATGAACCGCCCTTGCTGCGCCGTGCACGCACAGGAGTTCCAGCATCTTTTTGTCGCCGTTCGATATCACCCTGCTAAGGGTGTCGGCGGAACTCTCGACCTCCACATTGGGATGAGCGCCAAATTCGAGCAGGAGCTTGGCGACCTCATAGTGGCCGTTGGCCGCTGCGGAATAGAGGGCATGACCACGCGGGGCGATGCCTTCCTCCGGCAAGTTGGGATCGGCTCCTCGTTCGAGCATCAGCCTCACGACCTCAAGATGCCCCGCTACAGCCGCATTCTTGAGCGGCGTGCCCGAACACGCGTAATACGAAACATAGTCCGAAGGGCGATTGGCAAGCCCAGGGTCCTGGTCCAACAGTTCCGTCACCCTGGCCAGATCGCCAATGTGCGCCGCGGTGCAGATATCGCAATTCGCTCCCCGCGTACGCAGGTAATCCAAGACCGCCCGGGGTGTGACCGGATGATCCTGGGGAACATCGCGCCATCCCCGATGATGATAGTCGCCGTTCGTGAGTTGAATCGGTCGGGCGCCATCGGTCCGTTTGGCATTGATGTCCGCGCCGCGCCGCAGCAACTCATCAATCATGGGCAGTTGACGCGTCATCACGGCCCAATGAAGGGGTTGATTGCCGCGTTCATCGCCGGCCAATAAACGGTCTGGTCTCTCGTCGAGCAGCAATTGCACCTTCGCCAGATCGCCCGCCCGGATAGCGGTTGCGACCGGCTCCCCGAGTGTGGAGGCACCGTGTAGTTGGTTGAGCCTCCTTTCCAATACGCCCTGCATTTCCGTATAGCCACGGTCCCGGGCAATCTGCTTCAGGCTGTCATTCACCGCCAAGCCGGTTGGATCGGGATCGCGCTCCAAAAGGAAATCGGCAATCGCCACGCGGTTCTCCCGCACCGCAAAGTACAGGGGCTTGCGATAGACGTAGTGGCAGCGCACCAGCGCGGGATCCTGGTCCACCAACGCCTTCACCGCCTCCAAATCACCGCGAATGCAGGCGCAGAACAGATCCCAGACGTCCGTGCCCTTTCCGGGTGACCACTTCAGCGGCTCGGCCTTTTCGAGTTCCTCCGGTCGATTCATGAACTTGTTCCTTTCTGGCTATTCTTCCGGGTACATTTCTTTGGTTATAGAGGCAACGGCGAAATCGACGAAGGCGCGGACGCGCAGAGGAAGCCTTCGCTGATTTTGATAAATCACATGAATGGAAAACTCCCGCGCCTTCCATTGAGGTAAGAGGCGGACCAGTTTGCCCGACGCGAGATCGTTTCGCACCAGCCATTCCGGCAACACGGCCACTCCCAGTCCGGCGCGCACCGCTTCGCGCATGCTGGTTACCCCTTCGGAGATGAGCACGGGATTGATGCGGATTGTCTGTTCGCTGTGCTTGGACGCAACCAGCGAGACAGTGGCCGAACCACCAAATTGAACCCCGGACAGGGACACCCAAGGCCAGGCTTCGAGATCGGAAGGAATCTTCACAGCTCGTTGCCGGGAGATTAATGCCGGTGCCGCCACGACCAATCGTTCGACCCTTCCCGCAGGACGCGCCACCACGCTTTCGTCGGTAATACCGCCAGCCACGATTCCCACGTCGAAACCACCCTCAATCATTTGCATGGGGCGATTCGAATAGGTCAATTCTGCCGTGACTCCCGGATGAGCGAGGAGAAAACGGCTGATCAATCGGGTAACCGTGAATTGACCGAAATCGACCGTTGCGAAAAGCCGCAGGTGTCCGCGCAGGACCGACTGGTCCTCGGAGATTCGTTGCGTCCCCCATTCAGCCAGCTCCAGCATCGAACGCGCATCTTCCAGAAATCGCTGCCCCGCCTCCGTGAGGCTCATGCGATGCGTGTCACGCTGTAACAAGGCCCCGCCACATCGTTCCTCCAGGATACGCAAGTATCGGCTCAGCGTCGGCTGGGGTTGCTTCAGGGTGCGCGCCGCCGCCGAGATGCTGCCACTTTCGACAATGCGCACAAAGGCCCGGAGAAGCGAAAGATCGTCGAACGGCGTCATTCAGTTTTTGGATAAAGGCTATGGAAAACGAGCATCTACAACGAACATCGGCGACCTGCCATGGTCACCGCGTGCTTGAAATGCTCGTCGGCAAATGCCGACGCACAACGCAACCGTCGGCAAAACAAAATATGAACGCCAATCAAAACCAAGTCGCCATAGTCACCGGTTCCTCACGCGGTATCGGAGCCGCCATCGCCAAACGCCTCGCCACCGACGGCTTTGCGGTGGTGGTGAACTACGCCGGACGCGCCGACGAAGCGGCCAAAGTTGTCGCGGAAATCGAGGCCGCAGGTGGGCGAGCCGTTGCGGTGAAGGCGGACGTTTCGAACGCTGCCGATGCCACCACTCTCTTTGACCAAGCTGAAGCTGCTTTCTGGGGTGTGGATGTTCTGGTGAACAACGCCGGCGTCATCCAACCCGGCCTGGTCAATCTCGCCGACACCGACGACGCCCTGTTCGACCGGCTCATGGCCATCAACGTCAAGGGCACCTTCAACACCTTGCGGATCGCGTCCAAACGCCTGCGCCAAGGCGGTCGGATCGTCAACTTCTCCAGCAGCGTCATTGGCTTGGCGATGCCAGGCTACTCGGTCTATTCCGCCACCAAATCGGCGGTCGAAACGCTGACCAACATCTTCGCCAAGGAACTCCGTGGACGTGGCATCTCCGTGAACGCCGTGGCACCCGGGCCTACCGCCACGGACCTGTTCTTCAACGGCAAGACACCGCAGCAGATTGCCCACCTGGAAAAGATTGCCCCGCTGGAGCGCCTCGGCCAACCGTCCGACATCGCCAACACGGTGAGCTTCCTCGCCGGTTCCCAAGGTGAATGGATTAACGGCCAGACGATCCGGGTGAATGGGGGAATGGTTTGAGACTCAAAATGCAACTTCACAGTTTTATCGTCATATCGTCATATTGTCATGCCCCACCCATCCGGATATGAAGATATGAACGTTATGAACGTTCATCCCCCTATGTAGCACGATGGGGGGGATCGCAGTCACCCGGGGCCTGAAATGCGTTTTCCGAATTCCCGTTTTCCTGCTGCTCGCGCTTCAGCGGGTCGGCAGACCACGCCTATTGGCGCGAGCCCCCTTTCTTTCCGATCCTTACCCAAGGTAGGCCTCTGGCCAACCTTGGGCTAGGGAACAGAACTCCGTTGGAGTTCGGAGACTTCGGGAACCAACCTCGCCGAGGCATCCGCGTAGCGTCGTGGAGTACGGTGGCACAGCGCAGCGACGACACCGTTTTGGACGCGTTTCCAAGCTGGCAAGCGGGGATTCAGACCCGTGAGTTGCGTCGAGCGGATCCGGAAAATACCGCATGGCCGTGGTTCTACATAGGAGATTTATCGTCATATCATCATCCACAACCCACCTGGATATGAAGATATGAATGTTCAGCCGCGTCTTGGCACGATGAGGCGGTGACCCAGGCGAAGAGCCTTTCTTCTGTCCCCGTGAAGCTGAAGTACCAACCCTCGCGAAGCGCGTGGAGTTCCTTCAGAATCAAAACTGTGGCGGATGAGACAGACGAAGCTACCGCTTGGGAAGAGTGAACTGGCGTGCCGATCCTTTTCGCTGAAACGCTCCGATCCAAAACGGGATGAGAGCAAAAAGGGTGGATGGCCAAAATGGGGGGAGATGGCTAACCCGCGAAGCATGAACGATCTGAAAATTTGCCAGTTCGGCTCTCTGGGGCACCGTGAAATGCTCAAGGTCCAATTGTGACAAGGCGACGATGGCAGAATAAATTTCCTGCGCGTCGCCGTCGTGCGAAGCGGCCTTTGCCGACTTAGCCTGCGAACGCATCCAATCTCGAACCAGACTTGGCGAGTCTAGTCGGCCAGACAACTGTGCCGGGCGCTCGACACATCCTGAATGCACCGAGTAAGCCAATGTTTTCGGGTCGACAAACATGACACCATAGGGCTGACCATCGTCCTGCGGAGCATAACGAATGCGCAAATAATCTATCGGCGTGCTGCGCGACAGCCACGGAACGGCAAAGCTCGGCAGGGAGTGTCCCTCCACGAATATGCAGTTGTAGTCAACGGACACCTTCGGGTCGAACCGCAACCGGGAAGACCGGCCGGACCACCGATAGTCGAGTGACGGAATGACGAGCCACATGAGAGCAAGCCATCCCAACGTAATCAAACCCACTCTGGTCAGTCTGGCTTTCATGAAGGTGCCGCGTGCAGCCTAACGACCCATCTCGGTGACCGCCACCGGAAACGCCCGACAGCGTGCAGAAGCCGCCGACTAGAGATCTTTATGAGAATCATCGGTTGGCACAAACAAAACGACTTTGCCGGTTGGATTGCTTATCCAACCCTTTCCATTATCCAGGTTCCCCTAACTTCAAGAAAGTTGAGGGCTCGACCTTGCCCGACTGGCAAACGCTCGGCTTCGATAAGCCAGCTCCCTTGAGCATGATCGCGGTCGGAGAACTTGCCCCGATAGTAAATAGGGGGATGGGGAATAGTTTGGACACCTTGATGCCCGAGAGACGCAAGATACTCAACAAAAGTCATCCTTTTGCCCTCCGGTGATTGGAGGTAACCCACGGGCATGGTCTTGACGAATCGAATTCCGGGATACCAATAACGCCCTTGCACCGTCCCCTGATCCGGCATACCGAGGTTGGGATCGTCCATCACGGTTCCCCGGAAACCCCACCACCAACCTTGCGTCAGTTGAAGGGTGAACGGGACCGGCGACTGTGGCATCGTCGACGACACCTCGTACCTATAGTTTCCCTTCCATGTACCCGTCAGTTTCTTCATTCAGTAAGTCCGTTTCTCTGCTCCCGAAACCTCGATGGCGTCACTCCCGTCGCGGACCGAAACGCCCGGGTAAATGCGCTATGATCACAAAAGCCGCAGGCGTGGGCGATTTCGACCACGGGTTGATCGGTGTCGACCAGCAGGCGTGAGGCGGCGGCGAGGCGGGTTTGGGAGATCAGTTGGCCCGGGGTGATGCGGAAAATACGTCTCGTCAAGCGTTCGAAGCGGACCAGCGGAAGGCCTGCTTGCTTGGCCAGGGAGGCCGGGGAAATCGGGTCGCCGTAGTGGGTTTCCAGATACTCCAGCGTGGGCGCCAGACTGGCGGGAATCGTTTCACTATCGCCGGGGGCGCGGAGGTCGCGGGAGATGCCGACCAAGCCCATCACCGAGCCGTCGGCCGCTTTGATGGGCAACTTGGTGGTCAGGCACCAGCCCGCTTGACGTTTCTCGTACCAGTGAAGTTCCAGCAGATCGATAATCGCCCGGCCAGTCCGAATCACCCGTTCGTCCTGGGCGGCATAGCGGGCGGCCAATTCGGCGGGGAAAATATCCTTGGGGTGCTTGCCTACGATGTCGCTCTTGGCGTGAAGGCCACAGCGTTCCACCAAGGATTCGTTCACCGCAAGATACCGTCCAGTGCTGTCCTTCAAGAAGAAGGCCGTCTCGCGGACGTGATCGAAAAGCTGCTCCACCAACGGCAGGCCCGCCAGGAGGCTGGCTTGGCCGTCCGCCGCCAATGCGTGGAATGTCAGTATGCCGGAATTCACACTTCAGGTGCCGATCAGGTCCAAGACATTTGAAGCGAACCCCGGTTTAATCAACCCCGAACGACACTATTATGGATGTTAACTGGCAAGGCGTATTCCCGGCGGTCACCACACAGCTCAAGAAAGATCAGTCCATCGATTTGGACGGCACGGCAAGCCATGTGGAAATGCTGCTGAAATCGGGGGTGACGGGGATCATCATGCTCGGGTCCCTGGGCGAAAACCAATCGCTGGATCCCGAGGAAAAGCGCCGCGTGCTGGAAGCGACGGTCCGGCTGGTCGATGGCCGGGTGCCGGTGCTCAGCGGCGTGGCGGAGTCGAGCACCGCCGCCGCCGTCCGCTACGTGCGGGATTGCGAGAATCTCGGCGCCAACGGCTTCATGCTGATGCCGGCGATGATCTACAAGACCCCGGATCCGAAAGAAACGTTGGCTCATTTCCGCACGGTGGCCAAGTCGACGGGGTTGCCGATCATGATTTACAACAACCCCATCAGCTACGGCAACGACATCACCCCGGAAATGTTTGCCGAACTGGCGGAGGTGCCCAATTTTGTCGCGCTCAAGGAAAGCTCGGGCAATACCCGTCGCATCACCGATCTGCACAACACCGTCGGCAAGCGCTACAAGATCTTTACCGGGGTGGATGATTTGGTGCTGGAAAGCGCCATTTTGGGAATCGACGGCTGGGTGGCCGGCACCGGTATCGCCTTCCCCGCCGAAAACCAATACCTGTGGGAACTCACCCGCCAAGGCAATTGGCAGGCGGCTCTCGAAGTTTATCGCTGGTTTACTCCCCTGCTCCACCTCGACACCCACGTCAAATTCGTCCAGTACATCAAGCTGTGCGTTCAGGAAACCGGGCTGGGAACCGAGTGGGTGCGCGCGCCGCGTCTCATACTGAGCGGTGCCGAACGCAAACGTGTCCTGGAAATCATCCACAAGGGCATCGAGAACCGCCCCAAAGTGCCGAAACGCAAGTAACGTTGCCTGCCTCTGCCACAGCATTTCCCGGTTGCTTGCCCCCAAGATGAAAATCCAGGTAGTCGATTCCCATACGGAAGGCGAACCCACACGCACGGTAATCTCCGGCGGCCCAGACCTGGGCCCTGGAACGGTCGCCGAACAGTTGGTGCGCTTTCGCACGAAGTTCGACCACTATCGCTCCGCCGTCATCAACGAACCACGAGGTTCAGATGTCCTGGTCGGGGCTCTTCTCGTGCCCCCTTCCGATCCCACCTGCGTCACCGGTGTTATTTACTTCAATAACGTCGGGTATCTCGGCATGTGCGGACACGGCACCATCGGTTTGGTGGCGACCCTGGCCTACCTGGGTCGGATCAAACCCGGCGCGCACCGCATCGAGACCCCCGTGGGCATTGTCACTGCGACCCTTCATCCTTCAGGCGAAGTCTCGGTCACCAATCTTCCCAGTTACCGCAAGGCCAAGGCAGCGAGCGTCAACGTGCCGGGCATTGGCGCAGTTCGCGGGGACGTTGCCTGGAGCGGCAATTGGTTCTTCCTGGTGCAGGATCATGGTTTGAAGCTTGATCTGGCCAACGTGGAGGCACTCACGGATTATACCTGGAAGGTGCGTCAGGCCGTGAATGAACAGGGTTATCCCGAGGTGGACCATGTGGAACTCTTTGGTGCGCCGGGTTCACCCGACGCCCATTCGCGGAATTTCGTTCTTTGTCCCGGCAAGGCCTATGACCGTTCGCCTTGCGGCACCGGCACGAGTTCCAAGCTGGCCTGCCTGGCGGCCGACGGGAAACTGGCGGAAGGCGAGGCGTGGATCCAGGAGAGCATTATCGGCAGCCGGTTTACCGCCCGTTATCACCGGTCCGGGAACGACATCATCCCGACCATCAGCGGCTCAGCCTATATCACCAGTGAAGCCACCCTGTTGCTCGATCCGTCCGATCCCTTTTGCTGGGGTATCGGGGCCCAGGCGACGCCCAGCTAAGTTTCCCATCAAAAGCGGCACCTTTCGCAGCGGGCGGATTATTCCATGGCGAAGCATATCTTAATCATCGGCGGTGGCGTGATCGGCCTGAGCACCGCGTATTACTGCACGCAGCAGGGTCATCGCGTGACAGTCGTGGAACGCGGCCCGGAAAACCACGGCGGCTGTTCCTTCGGCAACGCGGGGATGGTGGTGCCCAGCCATTTCATCCCGCTGGCGGCGCCCGGGGCAGTCGAACTGGGGCTCAAGTGGATGTGGAATCCCGAATCGCCTTTCTATATCAAACCCCGCGCCGATTGGGATCTGATCAAGTGGGCCTTCCAGTTTTGGCAGTCATGCCATTGGTCCCACGTCCAACGGTCGGCGCCGTTGATTCGGGATCTCAGCCTGGCGAGTCGCGCGTGCTTCGAGGAATTCTCCCGGCTGCGAAACAACGATTTCGGCCTCGTCCGGCGAGGACTCTTGATGTTGTGCAAGACCCAGCACCACCTCGACGGTGAGGCCAAGGTGGCCGAACAGGCACGCGAACTCGGCATACCAGCCGAAGTATTGGACCCCGCCAAAACGGCGGCCCTGGATCCCGGGGTGCGCATGGACATTGCCGGTTCGGTCTATTTCCCCAAGGACTGTCACCTGACACCGCACCTGTTTATGGCCGGACTCAAAGCCGAGCTCGACAAAGCAGGTGTCCGATGGCTCTGGGACACCGAGGCCTCCAGCTGGCGCACTGAATCGGGAAGGGTTATCGCCGTGGCCACGCGCCACGGCGACCTGGAAGCGGATGAATATGTCCTGTGCGGCGGTTCCTGGTCTCCCACGGTTACCTTCGACCTGGGGTTGAAGCTGCCCATGCAAGCTGGCAAAGGTTATAGCCTGACCCTGGCCAAGCCCCGGCAATTGCCCCAACTTTGCTCCATTTTCTGCGAAGCCCGGGTGGCGGTCACCCCCATGGGTTCGACCCTCCGTATCGGGGGCACCATGGAAATCGCCGGCCTCAACGAGGAGATCAATCCCGTCCGCATCCAGGGCATCGTCAAGGCGGTTCCGAAGTATTTCCCTGAGTTCCAGCCGTCTGACTTTACGGGTATCAAGCCTTGGGTTGGGCTGCGTCCGTGCTCGCCCGATGGACTTCCCTATATCGGCCGCACCGGGCTATTCAACAACCTGGCCATCGCCACCGGCCATTCCATGATGGGCCTGAGCCTCGGACCCATCACCGGCAAACTAATGGCCGAAGTCCTTTCCGACCAGGAACCCAGCATCGACCTCCAACTTCTCAGCCCCGATCGATATACCTGACCATGAACATCTCCCCTTGCCTCCGGCGCAATATCGTCGCCCTCTGCCTGGCCCTCACCCCCACCTTGCTACCGGGTTCTGCCCAGGCCCAATCGCCCTCCACGAACGAGGTCCAGGCCAAGGCTTATAATGAGAGGCTGGAAGTGCATTGGTTTGGGGACAATAAAAAGCTCTGGTATCGGCTCGATCTACCGAAGGAAAAACACCAGTACATCGTGGTGGACGCCGAACACGGCAGCCGGATCCCAGCCTTCGACCACGATAAGATCGCAAAGGTCCTGGGTGACAAAATTGGCAAACCGGTTGCGGCGGACAATCTGCCGATCAAGACGCTGGAGTTCTCCACGAATGGCCCGACGGTGAAATTGGTCGGCGATAAGACCTGGACCATCGATCTCAGTACTTACCTGATTACGGACGAAAAATCCGAGACCGCGAACAAGGATGATGACCAGCAGGGCCCAGGCCGCCGACGTCGCCGTCCCCGGCCTCCCGCCCAGCCGACCGAGGTCGGCAAATCACCCGACGGCAAATGGCAGGCCATCGTCAAAGGCCACAACCTTTTCCTTCACAATGTCAAATCGGGCGAGGACACCGCATTGAGCCGGGACGCCAATCCCACCACGAGTTATGCCCGCGATGTCGAACGCGAGCGTGCCGTGGAAATGCAATACGCCACCGCAGACACCGAGTCGCCCGAGCCTGAGGTGACCTGGTCACCCGATTCGCGCAAGCTGGTCGCCGTCCGGACCCACGCTGGCAGCAAGCGGACGGTGTATTACGTAGAGTCTTCCCCGAAAGACCAGCTCCAGCCGAAGCTGAAATCGTATCCGTATCTCAAGCCCGGCGACGATATTCCGATCCGTAAACCCCACCTTTTCGACGTCGAAACAGACAAGGAAATCGCCCTCGACGATTCCCTGTTTTCCAACCCGTGGTCACTTGATGACATCCGCTGGGACGAGAAATCGACGCGCTTCACCTTCCAGTATAACCAACGTGGACACCAAGTCCTCCGTATCCTCGCAGCGGATGCCACCACCGGGCAGATCAAGCCGATCGTGAACGAGCAAAGTCCAACGTTCATCGACTACGCCGGAAAGTTCTTCGTGAACTATGCTGACAAGAGCAATGAGATCCTCTGGATGTCCGAACGCAGTGGCTGGAATCACCTTTACCTATACGACGCAACCACCGGCGCGGTGAAGAATCCCATCACCCAAGGCGACTGGGTCGTGCGTAGTGTCGAAAATGTCGATACCGAAAAACGCCAGGTGTGGTTCTGGGCGGGTGGGGTGCGTCCGGAGCAAGATCCTTATTACCTCCACTATTGCCGGGTCAACTTCGACGGCGGTGGAATGACGATTCTCACCGAAGGAGACGGCACCCATTCGGCGCAAATCGATCCGACTCATCATTACTTCGTGGATACCTGGTCGCGGGTGGATGCTCCGCCAGTGCATGAACTGCGGGATGCCCAGGCCGGGAAGCTGATCCTGAAATTGGAAGAGGCGGACATCTCGGAACTCAAGGCTCGCGATTGGCGAGCTCCGGAACGCTTCGTCGCCAAAGGACGGGATGGCACCACGGATATCTATGGCGTCATTCATCGCCCGGCCAAACTCGATCCGGCGAAGAAATATCCGATCCTGGAGAACATCTACGCAGGTCCGCAATCGGCCTATGTGCCCCGGGCCTTTTCCTCCCGTGTCCGCAGCCAGAGCCTGCTCGACAAGGGCTTCATCATCGTCCAGATGGACGGGATGGGAACCTCGGAACGTTCCAAGAAATTCCACGACGTCTGCTGGAAAAACCTGGGTGACGCCGGGTTCCCCGACCGCATCCTTTGGATCAAGGCGGCGGCGGCGAAGTATCCTTATATGGATCTCGACCGGGTCGGCCTTTTCGGGACCTCTGCCGGCGCCCAGAACGCCTTGGGCGGCCTGCTGTTGCACGGCGATTTCTATAAGGCTGGCATGTCAGATTGCGGTTGTCATGACAACCGGATGGACAAGATCTGGTGGAATGAACTGTGGATGGGCTGGCCGGTCGGACCGCACTACGACGAGCAGTCCAACGTCACACTCGCCCCCAAGCTCCAAGGCAAGCTCTTGCTGATGGTGGGCGAGGCGGATGAAAACGTGGATCCCGCCAGCACCATGCAGGTCGTGAATGCCCTCATTAAAGCGGACAAGGATTTTGAATTGCTCGTGGTACCCGGCGCCGGCCACGGCGTCGTGGGAACGCCCTACGGGCGGAAAAAGATGGAACAGTTCTTTGTAAACGCGTTTCTAGACCGGGCGAGGTGATCTTAAGAGAGGGCTCACACAGAGGCGCGGAGACACGGAGGGAAACAGGGAATCGTGATTTTTGCAAACACTCGGGCTTTGGGCCAAACTCCTCTTAAGGGGACCACAAGGAACATTTGGGGTTGTTGCTCCGTTGGCGTCACCCCGCTTCCCCCTCCGCGTCTCCGCGCCTACCAATGAACCAATCGCGCAACTAATTCAGATAGAGACAGTTGTATCCGAAGACGTCAAAACACAAAAAAAAACCATAAAGGCGCATATTTTCGAGCTGTCTCGCCACTCAAACTGGCTTTGATCTATGAGGTTCATTGGCGCAAAGCACCTCTTCAGTAGTGGCCCGTTCTCTGTGTGAGTTATTTTCCCGTTTTCCGCCGCTATCAGATACACCGAGTTATTGGCAGCACAACGAGCTACAGATGGGTGCTCGCGTTTGGCGGGACGGGAATATAGCTGGGGCGCGAGCAACTTAAAACTCATTGAGATCGTGGTGTCGCTTCGCTCGCACACCGGTAACTTTCTTGCATCCCTATGGAATGCAAAAGCCATTCAAGTCCCCACTAGATAGACATAAGCCCATCCCCTTCCGATGCTTCATCCCTTCCTGGTTTTCTTTCGTTGGGCGGGTTTTTCCACTTTCACCACGTCGCCGGTCTCTTTCGCCGCGAAGGTCCGTATCTCGTTCACGTCGCTTTCCTGGGACTTGCCTTCCACGGGGCAACGGCGGGGTTGTATAAGTTTTGCGATCAAGCCGGTCCAGCCCGTCTGGTGGCTGGCGCCCACACCGCGGCCGGTGTCGCCGTGGAAGTATTCGTGGAAGAGCACGTAGTCCCGGAAATGCGGATCGCCCGACAGCTTCGGATGATACTTCAGCACCGGACGCTGGCCATCTGAGCCGGGCAGGAACAGGCGCGTCAGGCGCCGCCCGATTTCGTCGGCAATCTCGTTAATCGTGAGGAATTTCCCACTGCCGGTCGGGCACTCCACCTTGAAATCGTCACCGTAGTAATGGTGGAACTTTTGGAGCGATTCGATCAGGAGGTAATTCATTGGCATCCAGATCGGCCCACGCCAGTTGGAATTGCCACCGAACAAGCCGTTCAACGATTCCGCGGGCCAATAGGGCACTTCATAGACCGCTTCGCAGGTATCGATGCGAAAAGGATGTTGCTCGTGATATTTGGAAACCGCCCGGACCCCGTAGTCCGACAGGAATTCCGTCTCATCCAGCATTCGGCGGAGCAAGCATTTCATGCGATGCCCACGCAGGAGCGACAGCAGATGCCGCTCGGCGGAGCCTGATTCCTCCCAGCGGGAGACCAACCCTGCCAGGTCCGGACGATTCTTCAGATACCAACACATGCGTTCCTTGAATTCCGGGAGTTCGGCCAAGACCTCCGGCTCCAGTGTTTCCACGGCAAAGAGGGGGATCAACCCCACCATGGATCGCACCTTGAGCGGGATGTTTCGGCCGTCGGGGAGGCTCAATTGGTCGTAATAGAATTCATCCGTGGCATCCCATAATCCCATGGCGTTGTCCCCCACCCCGTTGATGGCCCCGGCAATACCCAGGAAGTGCTCGAAGAATTTCGAGGCAATATCCTCATAGGTCCGGTTATAGCGGGCCAGTTCCAGCGCAATGCGCAAGAGATTCAGCGAATACATCGCCATCCAACTGGTGCCATCCGCCTGGTTGATCTGCCCTCCCGTCGGCAGGGGTGCACTGCGGTCAAAGATGCCGATGTTGTCCAAGCCAAGAAAACCGCCTTGAAAGATATTTCTGCCCTGCGCGTCTTTCCGGTTCACCCACCAGGTAAAATTCAAGAGGAGCTTATGGAATACCCGTTCAAGAAAGGCGAGGTCGCCCTTGAAATCCGGCTCCAACTCCCGCCGTTGTTTGCGGTCCAATTGATAGACCCGCCACGTGGCCCAGGCATGCACCGGCGGATTCACGTCGCCGAAAGCCCATTCGTAGGCCGGCAACTGGCCATTGGGATGCATATACCATTCCCGGGTGAGCAGGATCAGTTGCCCCTTGGCAAACTCCGGATCGATCTGCGCCAGCGGAAGGCAATGGAAAGCCGTGTCCCATGCGGCAAACCACGGATATTCCCACTTATCGGGCATGGAGATGATTTCGCCTGCATTGAAATGCAACCAATCGCAATCGCGTCCGGACTTGCGTTCCGGCGGGGGCGTTGGCTGGCCCGGGTCACCGTTCAGCCATTCGCGGATGTCGAAATGGAAGAATTGTTTGGACCAGATCATGCCCGCAAAGGCCTGCCGCTGGACGCGCCTGGCGTCGGCCGATTCTATTCCGCACTGGAGCGCCTCATAGAAGGCCTCCGCTTCCCCCAGCCGTTTGGCCATGATCGCATCAAACTCTGCCGACGCCCTGGCGCCGTGTCCGCCGGCAGCGCTGAGGGTGCCATTCGCGTTGGGCGATCCCTCAGTGATGCCAGCCAGCGATTTCAGCCGCGCACGGATGGTTTTCGATCCGCCCGCTGGAACTGTGAGCACATGATGGGCTCCGACCTTGGTGCCCTCGTCATTGGGGTTCACGGCCTCGTGATTGCCCTGGACGAGGTAGTCATGAAAGGCATCTTTATAGTAGCCCCTGGCGTCGGACATCCCAAAGAGGCGTCTGGCGTTGGTGTCATTTTCGGTGAACAACAACTCCGGTTCGCCTTCGCAGGAAAAGCGGTACTCACCCAGCTTCAAATGACCCGCCACCACAGAACCATCGTCGCTGCGTCGCAGTATGGGTCGTGTGGAATCCGGATGCCATGCCCACGTGTTGCGGAACCACAATTGCGGGATCACGTGGAGGACTGAGTCCTCCGGTCCCCGATTGTGGACGGTGATCTTCATCAGGATATCGCAGGGCGATGCCTTGGCATATTCCACGAAGACATCGAAATAGCGGTCATCGTCGAACAGGCCGGTGTCGAGCAACTCATATTCCGGCTGGCCCTTGCCGCGCCGCCGATTTTCCTCGGCCAATCGGGCGTAGGGAAATTCGCGCTGGGGATACTTATAAAGCATCTTCAGGTAAGAGTGCGACGGCGTCGCATCGAGATAATAATAGAGCTCCTTGACATCCTCCCCATGGTTGCCCTCCGCATTCGTCAGTCCAAAGAGACGCTCCTTGAGGATGGGATCCTTTCCGTTCCAAAGGGCCAGCGAGAGGCAGAGCCGCGACCGTTCGTCGCTGAATCCCGCCAGGCCATCCTCGCCACAGCGGTAGGCCCGGCTCCGGGCATGGTCGTGGGGCAGATAATCCCACGCAGTTCCACCCGGACTATAATCCTCGCGGACGGTGCCCCATTGCCGTTCCGACAGGTAAGGTCCCCATTTCCGCCAGGGTTCCTGGCCCAAGCGATCCGCTTCGAGCCGTTTCAATTCAAGACAATGAGGATTCATGCAGCGACGAGGAGACGTTTCTGGGGAGGCACACCGGCACGGGCGCGTCTTATTATCTTGGGTCCCGGTGGTTCTTTTGCCCCCTCACCCTGGCCCTCTCCCCCGAAAAATCTCGGGGGCGAGGGGATTAGCGGAGGTGCCAACAAAGCGAAGCGCCTTCCTTCCCTCCCTTGGGGGAGAAGGTGGCCGCAGGCCGGATGAGGGGGTTGGTATACCAGTGGTTCCAACCGCATTCCGCCCGCCAAGTGAAGATGCGCCCTAGCGCCGCGGTTTTGGTCCATGATGGGGAAAAGGATAGTCCAAGCGCAACACGTCCGCCAGTGACCATGGTTTTGAAATTCAACCACCCGTTTCGAAACCCGGATAGAGCGTCATGCCACCATCCACAAACAACGTCGTGCCGTGGATGTAGTCCGAATCGTCCGATGCCAGCCACACGCAGGCCCGCCCGATGTCCTCGGGTTCACCTATTCGCTTGTAAGGAATCAGCTTCATCAGCTCGCGATAAGCTTCCGGTGTCCCCCAGGCTTCCATGTTGATCGGCGTGCGAATCGCGCCTGGAGCGACGCTGTTGACCCGGATCCGGTGCGGGGCGACTTCCTGGGCGATGCTCTTCATCATAAGCATCACCCCGCCCTTGCTGGCGGCGTAGTTCACGTGTCCAGCCCAGGGAATCACTTCATGGACGCTGCTCATGCAAATGATTTTGCCGGCAGCACAAGAGACCTCGCGCCGGATGCCCCGGCGTTTGAACTCGCGCACGGCTTCCCGGGCACAAAGAAACTGGCCGGTCAGATTGACGTCCAGGACCAGTTTCCAATCTGCGAGCGACATTTGGTCGAACGGCGCGTCTTTTTGCAGTCCGGCATTGTTGACCAGGATGTCGATGGTGCCGAACTCCTGGATCATTTTCTTGAACATGCCCTGCACTTGGTCCTCGTCACGAACGTCCGCCTGGTGGGCATAAACACTCGCCCCACAACGGGATGCTTCCTTCACCACCGCTTCGGCCGCTTCCGGTCGTGAGACATAATTCACCACGACGTCGGCTCCCGCATGGGCCAACGCCAGGGCCACCGCCTGCCCAATGCCCGAATTGGCACCCGTCACCAGGGCCTTTTGGCCCTTGAGTACCCGGTTGATAGGGCACGACGGCATGACGGCCTCCGGCAGTCCCACTTCGCGCAAGTGATCATTCATGAGGCTATCATGCGCGGTATCGGTTCGGTTCAGCCGATTCGCCAGGGGATTGGATTCAGAAGTCATAAATCGTTCATCACAACCACGGTTTGCGACTTGGTCGGGAATCCAAGTCGGACCTTACAGTAGGACGTGCAAGCGGAGGCGCCAGAGGGGGAATTTGAGAAACGGGCCACTGGTGGGCTTTGGTTGTTCCCTTTCCCCAAAGGGGAAATGTCCCCTAGCTCAGGGTTGGCCGGAGGTACGACGGACTACCCTGGGTGATTAGACGAAGATGATTTCAACCCCAGCGGGGTTATGTCGGCTTCCTTTCCATGCCGTCTGCATCTCGATCCGGGTTTACACAACCCTTTCAGGGTTGGCAGACATATAGATCATTTACCCAGGGTAGGCACTCGAAACTCGTGCCAACCCTGGGCTAAGGGACTCATCCCCGCTGGGGATAGACTCAAAGCGCCGTTTGCCTCACGCCACCTTGAATTCAAGAAGCCCGGGCGGCCACCAAGGCGAATATGTTCCACCCTTGAAAACTCCGATACCCAGCGCGCAAACTGCGCCCCTCAATTCAACGCGATCCCCCGCCGGATATAAGTCGGGATATCCAGATTCTGCCCCTTGACCCGGTGGGGTTCAGTGCGCTCGAAGCGGCTCTTGGGCACGATGTCGAATTCCATCATCAATTGCTGTGACTGCTTCCGGCTTAACAGGCCACGACCCTTTTTGCCCAACACCTTGCGGCGTTGATCGGCATTGAGTTGGGGTGCGGGAGGGACATAACGGGTGTCGCCACCTTCCGAAGGCATCTCCTGGCCTGACATTTCATCCGGCAACCGGTCCTGCGGCTCGTGGCTGGGCGCCGACGGCGCCGTGGCGGCCGGGGCGGGTGCCGCTTCGGCACCCCAGGTGGCAATCAAGGTCACGCGGAAGGTTCCGCGCATGGCTTCCTCGATCACGGCTCCGGTGGCTATATCCGCATGCTCACACTGGCGCTGGAGCTGATCCATGAAGCGTTCCACCTCCGGGGCAGTCAGGTCAGGCCCGCCTGCGATACTCACCAACAAGGCCCGGGCCTTGGGCAACACCCCACCCTGCTCCAGGAACGGGTGCTGCTGGAGACGATCCCAAACATCGCGTCCGCGATGT
>DATJII010000060.1:0-10160 GCA_035493435.1 Candidatus Limnocylindria bacterium
TTGCATTCTCCGGCCGGCCCCGGCCCCACGGACTCGCTGACAGGTTATTCTTATCCTATTGCCTCCAAGCAGGTTGCGATGACGACATCACTTCTGGCATTCGGCTAGCTTAACAGGGTTTCACTACTACGAACGGCTGAGCGTGCCGATCGATCATCAAACCTTATGAAACCAGTAAAATATCTAACCGTCACTTCCCTCGTGGCTTCAACCCTGCTGATTCAATCTTCATTGAGCGCCGAAGCCATGGGAGATGCTCCCGGGGAGAACGCAAGTTCCTGGTATAAGGACCAGGAGCTTTCGCTCGATTTCTTTGGCTCCGGCTCCGTCGGGCAGCAGACCATTGACCATCTTTCCGGCTCACGCGTGAGCGACAACGTCCGCCTGGGACTGGGAGTCGGCGTCAACTACTTCTTCACCCGTTATGTCGGCGTGGGAGCCGACGCCTATACCGAAGATACGGACCATTTCTTCGTCGATAGCACCTCCGCCAACGTCATCGGGCGGCTCCCGATCGGCAACAGCGGTCTCGCCCCCTATATCTTCGGCGGCGTGGGCCACCAGTTTGACAGGACCGAGCAATGGTTCGGCCAGTTTGGCGCGGGCGTCGAGGTGCGTTTCCACGCGAACTGGGCCATCTTTGGCGACATCCGATATGTCGTCGCCGATCGCACCGATAACTATGGATTGGGACGCATGGGCGTCCGTTTCGTCTTCTAAGCAGTGTTCAACCGTATCGCCGCTCCTATACCGGCCCGCGGGAATGTCCCCCATTCCCGCGGGCTTTGCTCTCTTTGGACCCCTATTGAAACGGCAAATCGCCCCCTCTATAAAGGCTGTCGGCGGGCATCAACGCGGGCTCGTCATCCCCTGTGCCGCCCCGCAACCGAGTCCAACTGCACGCCCGGCGACGCGTATTGCACAAGTCTGGGACTGTGCCAAAATGCCGGGCAGGCTCACCGAATGCTCATTTGGAGCTACTTAGGAGTCAAAAACACCCTTGGCACCCGGCTTGCTCCAAGAAACAGGTGTCATGGCGAGGATAGGTCCGCCTTGGGGAATCCCCGGGATTCCAGAAACGTCGGCGACACCAGGAGCCACGCCACCCGTCGCACAACGGGTAAATGGGTATAATATCAATTCTAATCATCATGAAAATTCAACGCCGTTTAAGACTCGCCGCCATTCTGTTCAGCGTCGCGATCGGTTGTATCGCCCCCACCGTGTGGGCCGACAGTACCGCTCCGATCAACACCACTGAACGCACGGGGCACGCCGAGAGGAAGCTGACCGCCCAACGCTTTGTCACCAAGGCGTCGATGGACGGCATGAAGGAAGTCAAACTCGCCGAATTGGCCAATGAAAAGGCCGTGACGCCGGAGGTCAAGGCGTACGCCGGGCGCCTCCTCACCGACCACCAGCAGGCCAACGAACGCCTCACCGCCATCGCGCAAAAGAAGGGGTATAAATTACCTCCTGCGGATGACAAGGAAAAGGCGACTGCCAGCAACACCGAGACACCCAAGCCGGGACCTGCAGCTCCCCGCCGCGACAACTCCCGCCAAACCGCGATTGATCCCGCACTCCCTTCGGTTGACGAAGGCCAATCCACCGCCCCCAAAGCCAAGCCTGCGGACGATGAAGACAGCGCGCTGGCGGAACTGCGA
This sequence comes from Candidatus Limnocylindria bacterium, assembly GCA_035493435.1. GTDB lineage: Bacteria > Verrucomicrobiota > Verrucomicrobiia > Limisphaerales > UBA9464 > DATJII01. Next base: position 1,668 of record DATJII010000060.1, read on the forward strand.
AACCTGAGCGGAACGGATTTTGAAAAAGCCTATCTCAAGGAAATGGTTTCCGCCCATCACAAGGCCATTCTGCTCTTCACCAAGGCTTCCCAGGAAGTGGAGGATGAAGACGTGAAGACCTTTGCCTCCAATACTCTGCCGACGTTGCGCGATCATCTACGGGATGCTTCGCTGCTGTCCGGTAAGACAGTTGCGGGCCGTTAAGTCAGGCAACGTCTGAAGAAAAGTCTTTTCCGCAAAAACGGAACCCAGGGAGAGGGGAAGAAGGCACACGATCAACCGCCTTTGACCTCTCTCCTACCGTTTCCAGAGTTCCTTTTCGCCTCTTCCCACCGCTCGATGAAACGACTTCCTTCCCCCCTTCTTCCCCGCCGTTCGTTCCTATCCTGACCGCAGGACGGCGGTCGCAGTGGAAATCATCGAGGTCATTCATTAATCCGCCGGGACAGGCCGCCGGGTTAAACTATATCTCAAACCTGTGGAGCGGGAGCCGTTGAAGGAGTCTTGAAACATCTTTCGTGCAATTTGCAATACCTTGCGACAGACGCGCAAGGTTGAATGAATAGGTGGAACCTATAAATCGCTCCAAATTGCGGCAAAGCGAATGAATTACGGGATGGTACGCTTCTGGCTGAAAATTCGGCACGCGATCCGTGCCGGATCGACCAAGCGCCATGAACTCGCTGGATACGTTGCCATTTCCCCGGTTTGCCGAGCAGGAAACGAGTGCCCCGCCGGAGCCAACGGCTCCGCCAGCGGTAGTCGAAGAAAGTCCGGATTATATTCCCACCGGCAAGCTGCAAGGCAAGGTGGCCATCATCTCCGGCGGCACCACCGGGATCGGCAAGGCGACAGCGATACTCTTCGCCAAGGAGGAAGCGGACTTGTGCCTGGCGTATCTGGATGACGACCTGGCCGCCCAGGAAACAGCCCGGCGCATTCGTGAACTTGGACGGAGGGTGGTTCTCCTTTCGGGTGATATTGGAGACCCGGCTTTCTGCCAGAGGGTCATCGAACACACTCTGATGGCCTTTGGACGTATAGATATATTGGTGAACAATGCGGCGTGTCAGAAGGAACTGGCGGGCATTGAGGACCTCGTGCCCGAACAGGTGCGCCGGACGTTTGAAACCAACCTCTTTGGCGTTTTCAACCTGTCACGGGCGGTCCTGCCACATCTACATCGCGGAGCCTCGATCATCAATACCTCGTCGGGGCAGGCGTATGATCCCCTTCCCTCCCTCATGGACTACGCGTGCACCAAGGCGGCCTTGCTCAACTTTACCGTGTCGCTGGCAAAACAGGTGGCGCCCCGAGGCATCCGCGTAAACGCGGTGGCGCCCGGTCCCATATGGACGCCCATGACCCTGGCGAGCCTGGCCCCCGCGCACTTGTCGGAATTCGGAACCGACACGTTGCTGGGCAGGGCGGGCCATCCGGCCGAAGTTGCCCCTTCCTTCGTGTTTCTCGCGTCTGAAAGGGACTCATCTTATATCACCGGGCAGGTTCTCCGTCCTAACGGCGGCCATCATTGACCCCGCTCCGACTATAACCGTTCTCCTTCTCTCCCGCGGCGTCTCCACGCCGATGAACCGCAATCCCCAATACAGACGATGGACAACCGTAGCATGATTCAAACCGGCGTGTTGCCGGGGGCACCCTATCCGCTGGGCGCAACCTGGATGGAAAATGGAGTCCAATTTGCGCTTTTTTCCTCCAATGCCACCCGTGTGGATATCTGCCTGTTCGATCGGGTGGAAGACGCCCAGGAATCCCGCACCATCCCCATCTTCAATCGCACCAACCAGATCTGGCACGCATTTGTGGAAGGCGTGAAGCCCGGCCAATTATATGGCTACCGGGTTCACGGCCCTTTCGCCCCCCTCGAAGGACACCGTTTCAATCCAGCCAAGCTGCTCCTGGATCCCTATGCCAAAGCGGTGGCGGGCAAGGTGACGTGGGGCGAAGAGGTATTTCCGTATCCCTTGGGAAATCCCGAGGAAGACCTGGTGTGCGACGACCGTAACAGCGCCGGCTTCATGCCGAAATGCGTGGTGATCGATCCTTCCTTTGACTGGGAGGGAGACACACTTCCCCGCACCCCGATGAACGAGACTATTATCTACGAGATGCACACGCGCGGATTCTCCAAACTCTGGACCGCACTGCCGGAAGGGATCCGGGGAACTTATGCGGCCGTGGGAAGCCCGCAGGCCATCGAATATTTCAGGAAGCTGGGTGTCACCGCGGTGGAACTCCTGCCGGTGCAACACCACCTGGATTCCAAGCATCTTTATGACCGGGGCCTGGCCGATTACTGGGGCTATAATACAATCGCCTTCCTGTCGCCCGACTCCCGGTTCAGCAGCGCCGGCTGGCACGGCGAGCAGGTGCGCGAATTCAAGGAAATGGTGCGCAACCTCCATCAGGCCGGGATCGAGGTGATCCTGGACGTGGTTTACCAGCACACCCCGGAGGGAAATCATCTCGGCCCAAGCCTCTGTTTCAAGGGCATCGACAACAGTTCGTACTACCGCCTGACCGATGACAACCCCCGCTATTATATGGATTACACCGGAACGGGAAATACCCTGGCGGTTTATCGTCCAAACGTCCTCCAGTTGGTCATGGACAGTCTGCGGTACTGGATCACCGATATGCATGTGGACGGCTTTCGCTTCGATCTGGCCCCGGCTCTGGCCCGCGAACTCAAGGAAGTGGAGAAACTTTCCTCGTTTTTTGACGTCATCCACCAAGACCCGGTCATCTCCCAGGTGAAACTGATCGCGGAGCCCTGGGATCTGGGCCCTTCGGGCGACCAGGTGGGGAAATTTCCCGTGCTGTGGTCGGAATGGAACGACCGGTATCGTGACACCGTGCGGCGTTTCTGGAAAGGGGACGAAGGTTGCACCAGCCATATGGCTTCCCGCCTGAGCGGCAGCGCCGACCTCTATGAAACGACTGGAAAAACCCCCTCCGCGAGTATCAATTTTGTCACCGCCCACGACGGCTTCACGCTGAATGACCTGGTTAGCTACCAGGAAACCCACAATGAAGCCAACGGCGAGGAAAACCGTGACGGACACAAAAACAACCTGAGCTGGAACTGCGGGTGCGAAGGACCGACCGACGACCCGGAAATAAACAAGCTCCGTCGACGACAGCGGCGAAATTTTCTCGCCACGCTCTTCCTTTCCCAGGGAGTTCCCATGCTCTGCGCCGGCGACGAATGCGGCCGCACCCGGAACGGAAATAACAATGCCTATTGCCAGGACAATGAAATCAGCTGGCAGCGATGGGACCTCAACCCGGAGGAGGAATCTCTCTTCCGTCTCGTGGCGGAACTGGCGGCTTTCAGGAAGGCACACCCTGTTTTTCGCCGTTTGCGCTTCTTCAGCGGACGCCCGCTGCGAGGTACCAACCTCAAGGATGTTCGTTGGCTCAACACTTCTGGCGCCGACATGACCGACGAGGAGTGGTCGGGGGATTTCATCAAATGTTTCGGGGCCTTTTTCAACGGCCACGTGATGGACCAGCATGGAGATCTGTACTCGGACGATTTCTTCCTGCTCTGCCTGAATGCGTCCCATTTACCGCTGGATTTCACCCTGCCTGCCGACGTCCACGGCGGTTGGCATCAGCTATTGGATACGTATGAGGAAGACGGCTTCGCACGGGAACCCGCCCAAGTGCAGAGTCCGATCACGGTCCGGGAACGTTCGTTGATCCTGCTGTGCACACCCAGAGGATGAGCGGTTGGGTTATACATCCCCCATCCGGCGGGCTCAACGGGAATCGCTCGTCTTTGCCTGATCTTTCATCTCAACTGCATGAGTTCGGGTTATGGATGGACCAGCCGTCACGGCAATTTTATCGGATTCGTCCGAGTTTCCTACAGGCATGGCCGTTCCTCTTTCAATATCGCCACCGACAGCCCGGGCAGACCCATGGTTCCGTCCTCAACCTTCAGCGAGTCATCCGAGGCCAGCAGCATCTGGTAGTGAGGTGAAGGCAGCCGAACTTGCTGAAAACCGGCGGCCAGATTGCAGATGATGAGAAAAGGGCCGCGGGTGAACAGGAACCATTTCATGGCTTCGTCAAATGCGGGAACTGCTTCCGCCGGCACTTCTCCCGCCAGCAAGGGTTCGGAACGCCGGAGGCGAATCAGTTTTTTATACCATGCCAGGAGCGTGTATTTGGTCGGGTGGTCGAGTTCATCCCAGCGGAGTCTGCAATCTTCAAATGTTTTGATCGCCTGAGGATCGGCGAGTTCCTCCGCCCGCCAGCCGAAAGCGGAGAATTCTTCCGCCCTCCGTCCCTTGACAGCATCCGCCAAATCTTTTTCCGGATAGTCGGTGAAATAATAAAAGGGGGTCATGGCTCCCCATTCCTCGCCCTGGAACAAGAGCGGAAGAAACGGCGACATCATCACCACTGCGGAAGCGATTTGCAGGTGCCCCAAAGTGAGCATCTGGGAAAGTCTTTCCCCCTGGGCGCGATTGCCCACCTGGTCGTGATTCTGGATATATCCCTGGAACCGGTTCGCCGAAACCCCTTTTGCCGCCCGGCCATGGCAGCGACCCCGATAGCGCGAAAAGCCACCGTCATAGACATAAATATCGCGGAGAGACTTGGCCAGCGCGCCCAAGGTGCCAAAGTCCGAATAATAGCCGTCTTTTTCCCCGGTCAGGACACAATGCAACGCGTGGTGGAAATCATCGTTCCACGCGGCATCCAATCCCAATCCTCCCCGTTCGGGCGAAACGACCAGCCGGGGATCGTTCAAATCGCTCTCGGCGATGAGGACTATCCGGCGACCGGAAGCTTTGGCATACGCGGCAATTTCGTCAGCCAGCTGTTCCAGAAAATGACGAGCCGATATGTCGAACATTCCGTGAACAGCATCCAGGCGAAATCCGTCCACGTGATAATCCCTTGCCCACATCAGGGCGCAGTCGCAAAAGAAGCGGCGCACCTCGTCACTGCCCCTTTGGTCAAAATTGATGGCCTCTCCCCACGGATTGGCATGGGCCTGCGTGAAGTACGGCCCGAATTGGCGGAGATAATTCCCACTGGGTCCCAAGTGGTTGAACACCACGTCCAAAAGGACGGCGAGCCCCGCGCCATGGCAGGCATCCACCAATCGCTTGAGATCGTCCGGATCGCCATAAGCATGGTGGGGAGCAAAAAGCCCGACGCTGTCATAGCCCCAGCCACGCTCTCCGGCGAACTCATGAACCGGCATCAACTCCACATGGGTCACGCCCAGCTCGACCAGGTAATCCAGTTTTTCAATCGCCCCCACAAACGTCCCGCCGGGAGAGAAGGTGCCGACGTGTAACTCATACAAAACGGCTGTTTCCAGCGGCGGAGCCACCCATTCGCCATCCTTCCATTGAAATGAGGAATGATCCCAGAGACGCGACAGCGCGTGAACTCCGTTCGGCTGCCATCGTGCCCTGGGATCGGGAAACGGCCCGCGTCCGTCGACATAAAATCCATAGTCGCACAACTCGGCAGAAAGTGACACCGGCAGTACCCACCAGCCGTCCTTTCCCTGTTGCATGGGATGGCGCTCGTTGCCGATTTCCAGCTCCACCAGGCGGGCCGCAGGCGCCCACACGCGGAATATCGTTGCTATTCGTGCTTCTCGAGTTTCCATAATAAGGCGACGGGAAATTCTCTAAACAGACGGTCAAGCCTGACCTTTCCTCCTGGGAATTCCTCGCCCGTAAGCAGGTGTTTCCAATGCGCATCCGGCAGCTCGACAAACTCCTCCCTCCACCCATGGCCCGGGCCAATCAGTCGTGGGGCCACCGTCACCGCACGATCATTCCGTATATAAGCCACTGCATGGCTGGCATACCCTCCCGAAATTGGAATCGGTGCGTAGCTGGCCTCTCCGCCAAGTGTTTCCGGCTCGTCCTGGCGCAGCCTAAGAACGGTGCGGATCAACCACATCTTGACCAACCCATCGTCGGGATCTTCCCAAAGCTCTTTCCCGGGGACCCTGCCGACACGCTCGAGAGCCCGCTCCAGGACGGCAAAATCCACCGGCTGGCGATTGTCGGGGTCCACGAGCCGGTAGTACCAGAGCTCTGTTCCCTGGTAGAAATCGGGTACGCCGGGCGCGGTGAGTTTCAGCAACAGGAGGGAAAGCGAGTTGACCAAGGCGGCCCGGGCCACTGGCGTGATAAACAGCTCGAACTCCCGCACGAACTCACCGTCGGCCAGGGTTCGCTCGACGAAATTCCGAAGGGCCGATTCGTAACCCTGGCAGGGAGATTTCCAGTGGGTATGGATTGAGGCTTCACGGGCGGCTTTTTCCATATAAGCCGCCATGCGGTCCACCGACACCGGCCAGGCGCCCGCCAGCGATTGGTAATATAAATATTCGACGTTTCGATCGGGGAAAACACTGGAACGATGCCGCTCGTTGTGCCGTGAAATTCGCCTGACAAAACGTTCCCAGACCCGTGGATTGACCGACAAGGTGGCGATGCGCATCCGGGTATCCTCGCCACGCTTGGTGTCATGGGTCGAGGTTGCCAGAAGCGAATTTGGGAAGCGCCCGCCGAGTTGCCGGCAAAAGGAATGGAACTGGCTCGGCGACGTGCCAAATTCCCCCGGATTTCCTCCGACCTCATTGAGGCATACGAGTCGATTGAAACTATAGAACGCAGTGTCCTCAACCCCTTTGGCCATGGTGGAACTGGCGACTTGCTGGAAACGGGCCGCGAATTCCTCGGCCCGGGGATCGTCCAACCGACTCAAAAGCAATCTTTCCAAAAAGTCAAAGAGACCCACATCGATATCTGGCCGGGACAGCCTGGCGGCCGCGCCAGCCTGCCGGACGTAGCCGAATACATAGTCCCCTGACTCCCCGTACTTGGAGCTTTCACGAATATCGCTCCGATAGGCCCGGTAGACAGGAAAACTAGCGAGCATCTCGACCAAGGCATCTTCGATTTCCTCCCTGGTGAAGTCGCACCACCGCCATTGGCCTGCGGCAATCTGCTCCAACAGTCCGGACAGGCGGCGGGTCTCGGCGCCTAGCGATTGATTGAGGATACTTCGCTTGGAACGGCGAACGAGCGCGGCGAAGCCCACTGTTTCGCCGGTGAAATCACGGTAGAATTGATCAAGACGGTTTTCGGCTTTCGAGTCAACGAACAGGCGGCCTGCCTGGTTAAGAAAATCATATCCCGTGGTGCCATCCACCTTCCAGGTGGACGGCAGGGTTTCGTGTTCTGCCAGAATCTTTTCGACCACGATCCAGGCGTGGGGCGCTTCGCATCGCAACCGGGCCAGGTACTGCGTCGGCGATCTCAGGCCATCTGGATGATCCACCCGGAATCCATCCAACCATCCCTGTCGCAACCAACGCAGGGGCAAGGCATGTGTTTGGCGAAAGACCTCCTCACGTTCGGTGCGCAACCCTGCCAGGCTCGAGATGCTAAAGAAGCGGCGATAATTCAAGTGCACGTCGCCGTGATGCCAGTAGGTAAGCCGGTAAAATTGCCAATCCAGAAGTGCACTCAACAGTTCCACATCCCCATTGATCCGTTCCACAACCTTGCGAGCCCAGGCGGCGCGCGTATCTCCAACCTCCAGAATGGAGGCATCCCGCAGTTGAGCTCCAAAACTTCTTCTCAACATTCCATTCACCCGTTCGGCACCAAAGGCTGGCGATTCCGCCACCTGAAAACCGGGATTCTCCGCCGAATCCCAAAGAGCTTGGTGAGATTCATGAGATACCGGAAAAAGGTGGTTCATATAGCGGATCATGAACTCCCCACCCTCATAACATAGCCGGATATCGCCCTTGCCCAACACCCGATGATAACGATCCGCCAACACTGGCATGAGAACCTTCCCCCGGCATTGGGGATTTGCGCCCTCCCAATCGATGTCAAAGTAATCCGCAAACCGGCTATTGCGGCCACGCGCCAGAACATCCCACCACCAGGAGTTCCGGCTGCTGCCTATCCCCATATGGTTTGGAACGATGTCCAGCAGGATTCCCATTCCGAGTTCGTGGAGCCTGTTCGCCAAGGTTTCCAAGTCCTCCTCGGTCCCCAATTCGGGATTCAGCCGATGAAAATCGCAAATATCGTATCCGTGCGGACTGTGGGGTACCGCGGCAAGCAAGGGCGATGCATAGACGTGCGAGATGCCCAGCTCATATAGATAATCCAGGCGACCCAGGGCATGACGCAACGTGAACCCCTCATTGAATTGGAGTCGATAGGTTGCGCGCGGCCGCCTTCCCTGGCTCCGGCCCAATATCTCTTTGTCAGACAGGTTCATGCTCGGAAATCATTGCCTCGCGCGGATACGCCCGCGTGAAGCACTGGTTCAATGGGCGGGCTTGTCAAACGAGTATCTGAAAGGTGGCCGATCTATTCCTTGCCGGTCCGTTCGGTCATCCTTGGTGTCTCCAATGGACTCAACCCGGGTGCGCGGCAGGCATTCGGGAAAGTTCCGTTGCAA
>DATJII010000061.1:0-39927 GCA_035493435.1 Candidatus Limnocylindria bacterium
CCGGGAAGCTGCGATTCCAGTTGTTCGCGCAGGACGATTCGCTCACCTACCACCCGTCGGAGCATGCGGGTCATTTCGTTGACGACCCGATTGAGATCCAACGGCTTTAGCTGAAGCGATCGCTTGCGGCTGAAGGTCAGCAATTGGCGGGTGAGAGCGGCAGCGCGATCGACGGCGCCGACTATTTCCCTCGCGGATTCGTCGGTATCACGAGACAGCCCATCGTCGGCGAGTATCAGTGAGGCATAGCCTTGGATGACCGTCAGCAGGTTATTGAAGTCATGCGCCACCCCGCCCGCCAATTGCCCGATGGCCTCCATTTTCTGGGCCTGCCGCAGTTGATCCTCCAGCCGCCGCTGTTCAGTCACGTCGCGCACGATGCCCCGCAAGGTTATCGGTTTGCCATTGCGACCGGGTTCAAGCCGGGCCTGGAGATGGATCCAACGCAGTTCGCCCTCGGGCGTCGCGATCCGCAGGACGACATCCAAGGGACGGCCACGGCCCCAACTTTCCTCGCTGGCGGACCGGAAGGTTTCCACGTCGGCGGGATGGATATAACTAATGAAGGTTTCCAGCCGGCCGTCGAAGGATCCCGGGACCAGGCCAAATAGGGCGTGGGTCTGGGCCGACCACACAATGCGGGGCGATGGCTCGCGCTCAGCGGCCCAGGTGCCCACCAGGCTGAGGCCTTCCAATTCCTGTTGGGCCGCTTCCAATTGGCTGGTCCGTTTCACGACCCGTTGCTCCAGGTCACGGTTCAGGACTTCCAACTGCCGCATTTTGTCCTCTAGTTTTCGGACCAGCGCGGCGTTGTATTGCATCAAGTGCGAGGATTCGACACCCGCTGTGCTGGGGTTGCGGCGCAGGAGCCCGTCCCGATGGGACACGAGCAATTCACGCAACTTCCCGAGGAGCGCATCGGGTTCCAGCGGCTTGATAAGGAAGAGATCGGCTCCCAGGCTTAGTCCCAGGAGCTCATCGTCCTGTCCAGTGTACGTGGCGGTATAGAATACGAAGGGGACATCGGCCAGGCGGGCATCCGCGCGCCACTTGCGGCACAGCGTGAAGCCGTCCATCACCGGCATGAGGATGTCTGCGATGACCAGGGTCGGGATGGCCTTCGCGGCCAGGGCCAGGGCTTCCGCCCCATTGCAGGCGGCAACGGTCGTCCAGCCATGGGAGCGAAAGACGGTTTCCAGGAAGTAGCGATTCACCTCGATATCGTCCACCACCAGGATCTGGACCGGCCCCTTCACTTTCTGCGGCCGGGAAAAGTGAAGGGAAATGTCGTTGATGAAGGTGTCCGGGTTGATGGGCTTTTCTATATAGCCGGTGCAACCCGCCTTCAGTATCCGTTCGCGGTCACCCGCCATGGCGTAGGAGGTGACGGCTACGATCGGCGTCCGGTCGAGGGCGGGGTGTGATCTGAGCCGCCGAGCCACCTCGTGGCCGTCCATTCCGGGGAGCTGGATGTCGAGGAGGATCATGTCCGGTTGGAGCCGGAGGGCAGCGGCGATGCCTGCGGGGCCATCAAGGGCTGATTCCACGCGGTAGCCCTGTTGCTCGAGCATGAATCTCGTCAGGTAGAGATTCTGCTCATTGTCCTCGATGACCAAGACTGTCTTCATTGCCGCTGGTTGCCGTCCAGGGGCAGCACGAGAGTGAATGTGCTCCCGAGCCCGACGGTGCTGCTTACGGTAATAACCCCCTTGATCATCTTGGCCAGTTTGCCGCAAATGGCAAGACCGAGGCCCGTTCCCTCATGCTGGCGCGAAAGGCCGGAATCCAATTGCCGAAACGGCTGGAACAAGCAGGGAAGATGTTCCGGGGCGATGCCAATACCCGTGTCGTGCACGTGAATCCGGACCACGGTGGCGGTGCGATCGCATTCGACTCGGATGTGCCCGCGCTCGGTGAACTTGATGGCGTTGTTTAGGAGGTTAATCAGGATTTGTTCGACCCGGCGGCGATCATTGGTAATCGCCCCGATGCCCGACGAGACGTCGGACCGCATCGCCAGATCCTTTCTGGCTGCCAGCGGCGCGACCATTTGCATCGCTTTTTGGACCGCGTCCGCGACCTCAAACGGTTCGGGGTGCAATTCCATTTGGCCGGCCTCAATCTTCGAAAGATCGAGGATGTCGTTGATGAGCGATAACAAATGTCGCGCACTGTTCATCACCATGCCCAACTGTTTTTGCTGTTCAGGGGTGAGTGGGCCGCCCATTCCCTGCAGGATGATCCCCGTGAAACCAATGATCGAATTCATGGGGGTGCGGAGTTCATGCGACATGGCGGCCAGGAAGGCACTCTTGAGGCGGTCGGCGGATTCCGCGCGGTCGCGGGCTTCGGCCAGCTCCGTGGTGCGAAGCATGACGCGCAGTTCCAATTCCGTGTGGGCCTCCCTCAGGGCCAACTCGGCTTTCGCCCGCTCGCGTCCTTCCAGCAGAATGTTGAGTTGATCGGCAGCCCCGGCGGCCAAGGACTCCTCCGACGGAGTCCAGTGGCGGCGCGGGCCGATATGTTCGAGGCACAATACGCCGACGGGCCGTCCACGCAGCCGGAGGGGGACGTCCAGGATCGAAGTAATTCCCAGTCCCACTAGATAGGAGTCCTTGAGTTCTCTGGTGATGGGATCCTCCTGGGCGTCATGGGCCGCGATCACCCGGCGTTCGGCCAGCGCGGCGAAGTAAACGGGAAAAGCCGCTGTCGTAAGCGTCGCTCCAGCGCTGTGGTATCCGGGGCGGGAATAGAGGTCGAGGCACCGGAGAACGCCCCCCTCTTCCTCAAATCGCCAGACGCTCGCACGCGCCACCTCCAGGGTTTCCGCTATCAATTCGTTGAATCTACCCAGCCACGCCAGGTTGTCCGGGCTTTCCGAGGGCGGCGCGAGACGGGCCAATTCCAGCAGGATGGCTTGGTGGCGGATGGTCAGTTCGTTATTTCGGTAGATCGTCTTTTCCGCGCGGCGACGAAGCCGTTGCACTATTCCCACCACCCACCCCATGCCTCCCATGATTATAAGGGTGCCGGCTCCCCCGGCGAGCAGGGTTCGGCGTGGCGTCCACCAACTGGCGGGAATCCGCATTTCGACGGCTGCGGGGGATTGGAGCAGCATGCGATAGGTTAGGGATTGGTTGCCCGAATTGGCGTCAGCGGCCAAAACCCCCGTCAGGCGAAGGATGCTTCCAGGGTGCCAGCCGGCCACCTCCGAGGTCGGGGTTCCCGGTGGTAGTTCGGCCCGCAAGAGTCCTTGGCCAACTTCCATGAAAAGGACGGGGCCACTTTCCACGCTCGAGCGCTGAAGGGAAGGGGTGCGATTCCGTAGTTGATCCACGGTCGCGGCGAGACGGCCTTCCACGATGGCCAGTTCTCCGTGGCTGTTGCGGGAATAAATTTGCTCCAGGGTTCGGGAATGCGGGACGGGTGCGGGGCCGGAGGATCGCTTGGTTACCAGGCAATCTTCCAGGACCACCCGGCGGTGGGCGAGTTGACGAAAGCCGATGGCGTCCACTTCGTCTCCGGGAATGAGCGCCAGTTTCTGGTCCAGGCGAAGTTCGACCGAGCCCGTCTCATCCTCGACGAAGAGGAATCGGCCTGGCCAATGAAGGGTTACCCGTCCGCGACACCGAGCCTGCAAGAGCCCGGAATCATGCCAGTCCATGTTCAGGCGATTCACCGGACGAACGGGCAGTTGATCCGCCGCCACCGGCGGTTGGCTGATCACCGCCAAGTCGTTGATGTCGCTGGCGAACAATCCGAAATCGAGAATCTCGTTTTGATCGCCGAAGACCCCTGCGCAGACACCGCGCGCTCTTATGTGTGCCGCGAGCGAAGGGGAGAACGCCGCGCCGTTGGTGTCCCGGGTCCATACCGTAATGCTGCCTTCGGGAAGCCCGACTTTGAGTTTCATCCAGCCTTGGTCGAACGAACTCGAGCGGAGATACCCCTGGATTTCCACCCACTCGGCGTCCATCAGGCCGGATTTGAACTCAACAAACGAGGCGGGCTTGGGTGAAGGCTTGGGGGACCGGCCCAGGACGACCAGATTAGATACCCCTACGATCGGGGTCAGGTCACCCGAGGCGGTTGCTCCTGTAATCCTCACTCGCTGGCCTGACTGGGCGTCAACTGTGGCTTCGCCGCTAAGGTAAATGCCGCCGCTCGCGTCCTGGAAAAAGCACATGTACTGGGAGCGATCGACAAAGGTGAGGACCCCTTCCAAGGCCACGGGAATCGCATTCGAGGCTTCGATGGAGGTCAATTCGCGAATGTTCGAGACGTGGGTAAGGGGAGTTGACGGACCGGCGACGAGGGAAAGAGTGTATCCCAGCAGCCAAGGCGAGAGGGCGCGCCAGAATCTTCCCCCGCCAAAAAGCCGGGTCACCCAAGTGACTAAGGGTTGGATGGCATTGACGGAAAGCCCTCGCATGTGTTCTGACTGCAAGAACATCCCAATCCCGGACCCGAAGCAAGTTGCATCCCTGACTCAAACGCTTCTCGTTCGGGTTGGACAACAAGCGCACCATTCAGCGGCGAGCCGCCCCTGCCACCTTGAGTGGTGCTCGACATGACAAAGTAGAAGCGGCGGCCCGCCGCTTAAGGAGCGTGGTGTTTCGCCAATTTAACCGATCGCAGCCAAGAGCATGAATCTGTCGCCCAGCCTGTACTATTTATAAGTCAGGATAAAATGGGCTTCGCGCAACGGTTTTACGATCCAGCCCAATCGGCGCACCATGCGGAAACCCGGCTCTCCCAGCCCAAGACGGGTGGCGACACGCGCGGCGAACCGGTCGTAGCCGTATCTTCTCAGACCGCCCTGGATGATTTCGAATCCCGCCACGGTAACTAGATTGCCCAGGGTCTGCACATTCCAGGAGTACAGGTGGTGATTCGGCTCGCTCGCGATATAACTCCGGTAACGGCTCTCGGATTCGTAGGGCACGGTGAGCAGCAGCGTTCCGCCAGGCTTGAGAATTCGTCGCAGCTCCACCAGGACGGTCAACGGGTCCGGAACGTGTTCCAGGCAATGGTGGCAGATCACCACGTCGAAACTGCCGGAGGCCAATGCAGACGGGGAAGCCACCGATTCAATTCCCGCTTCAGCCAAAGAGCTTTGGACCGCTTCCGAGGGATCATATCCCACTTTTCGAGCCGCTCGAAGGGCCGCGAGATTCCAGCCATAGCCGCAACCATACTCGAAGACGGAGGACTGCGGGTTGACGTAGGATTGAAAGAGTTCGGCTCGGGCGCGGGCTACCCAAGCCAATGAGCCTTCGGGTAGTTGCCGTTTTTCCTCGTGGTACGCCCGGCCGGCGTCACCACGATATCGATTGCGCGCGATGTCTTGGTTCTCCAGCATAGCCCGATGAGGCATTGAGCGCCCCTCAGGCTTTGGCAGGCCGAGGCAAGGGCGCGTCGCCGCCCTTAGGCGTGGGCGAGGGCAAAGCCCCTCGGAAGCTGCGCCAGCGTTCCTTCGGAAGAAAACCGAGGCCGATTATCGCCAGTTGGCTGGCGACAAAGATCATCAACCACCGGAAGGCGGCGTCGGTGAAGCCGTAACTATGCAAGCCGATACCCAGCATGTTGGTGCCGAACCAGGACCACGCTGTCACGATATTGCCGAAGACTGCCAGATTGGCCACACCCCGGTCGCGAACCAAACCACCCCAGCGTGCATGCAAAATCAAGGCATTCCAAAGGACGATGATCAGAGCGCCGTTTTCCTTGGGGTCCCAGCCCCAAAAGCGGCCCCAACTTTGGTCGGCCCAGATGCCGCCGAGAACGGTGCCCACAAAGCTGAACAGCGTGGCGAAGCAAACAATGCCATACACCATGCGGGTGAGCGACTTGCCCATGGGCTCAGTCACCCGGCCGGTGTCCGTGCGCTTTCCTTCGGTCAAACGCGGCGTGAAGACTCCGAGCACGATATAGAGAATCGCCAGAAACCCCGCGACATAGGTCGAGGCGTATCCCAAGGTCACGATGACCACGTGGGTGGCCAGCCAGAAATTGGTGTCGAGGACCGCCCGCATCATTTCCATCGTGTCGCCACCGAGGGCGAGGTTGTGGGCGATGATGAGGGTGGAGAATCCCAGGACTGAGGATACCGCCAGGCCCACGGCATTGCGCCAGAAGCGCTCGAGAACCAAGCCAAGGACCACCGCGCCCCAGCCAATGAAAATGGCCGAGCTATAGAGATTGGTCACCGGCGGGCGGCCCTCCAGGAGCATCCGATAGATCAAGCCGCCGGAATGGACGGCCAGGGCGAGCAGGCAGAGCCATACGGCCCCCGTGCGCGCCCATTCGGAGAAGCCAAACCAGAAGACCGTCGCCAGCAGGAAAACGGCGATATAGATAGTAAGAGCCTTGTAGAACGGTTCAAACCGGTTGAATCCCGTTTCCTTTCCGGCTTTGGCCAGGGCCTTGGCTTGCGAGGTGGCCAGGGTTGCCGAATGTTCCGCCACCAGTCGGGCAAACTCGGCCTCGTTGCCCGTACGGTAAGCATCGGTCATCTGAGCGAAGCGCGTCACGGCGGGCGTTAGTGTGCCTTTACCCGACACTTTCAGCAAAGCAGCAACGGCGCTGTCAGCATTTCCACCTTGACCGGTGACCGCTGAGACGAAATCGCCGAATGGCTTGACCGGCAGGCTGGGTTCCAAAAGGGCCTCGCCGATGCGCATCCATTGGTCGCCGGGGATTTCGGGATGATGCGGCGGGATAATCAAGGGTGATTCCATCTGGTCGGCTGCCAGGTAACGCTGCGCGTATTCTATGATGGAACTAAGGGCGTTGGTGTCGAATGCCTGGCCGGTAAAACGCTGGCGGAAAGCTTCGACGCCAGCGGGGATGGCGGCTTGGTAGGTCTTTAGCTCATCGGCAAACTGGGCGCTATCCATCGGGCGCAAAGTGTTTTGCAGCCGGATATAAAGCGTGACTGAACCATTGAGTTTCACCAACGCCTGCTGGAATACGCTGCGTTTGGATGCTTCCTCCGGCATCGTCTTCAATTGGGCGCGCACGCTTTCAAAGCCCGGCGAGATCTGGTTCCAGCTATAATTTTTCCCGTCGTCGCCGGTGGTTTCGTTGGGTTCGACGGGAAGGTTGAGCATGCTTTGCAGTTCCGGATGCATGATGCGGAAGACCCGCCGCTGGTGGGCATCTTCCGGTTTGGTCATCAATTCCAGCAGCCACTCGGTGGCACTCAGCGTTCGCTTTTCTTTGGCATCATAGACTGTGTGGCGCTCGCGCATCTGCAGCAGGGAGTTCCTGGCCAGTGAGTCGAAAGGTTGAACCCGGCCTCCAAAGACCAAGGGAAGGCGTCCAAACTCATCGATAGCGCGGGGATCCTTTTTCGGCGGGAGAAAACCCGTGGCGATCCACAGGCCAAAGGCCAACGTCAATAGGGCGGGAATCCAACGTTTCATGCGGTCCTCCGTTTCGTGATAAAGCCGACCAAGTGAATCAAAAACTGTACCAGCAAACCGCCAGCGACCAACGAACAGCCGGCATAGGGTGTCAGCCAGCCCGGGTTCTTCACCACCTGCAATACGGTAACGCGGGAATCGAAGGGATCAAAACTGGACTGGTAATAGGTAAGGCCGTTGTAGCGGAGCGGGCTGTTCATATAGATGTCCAACTCCCGCTTTTCCCCGGTGGACGGATTTTGCAGACGTACCCGGCTGCGGTAATCCTTGGGAATGTCGGTGCCCAAGTATTTCTCGTTGGTGAACTTCACCAGCTCAATCCATTGGGGTGTATAGAAACGGACCGGTCGATAGGCGATGCGAAACCGTTTCCCGTCCGTTTCGAATTCCTGGGGCTTCATCAATTCTGCTCCCAGGCGTTCCGCGAGCTGGGGGCCGATCATCTTGGCCAGTCGACGAGCCATGGAGGGGGCAATGCTGTCGTCACCGGTGTACAACGAGGTCACCCAAGTCCCGAGCGATCCCTTGCTTCCAATGACTTCCACGATGGCGCCTGGGATATTCCGGTCGTCCATCGCAAAGGTCTCGGGAGCGGGTTCAAAGGTGAAAAACTGCGCCACACCATGATCTGCCTGCGGTTGACCTCCGCTTCGTGGCCCCCGTGGTTGCGCGCCTGAATTGACAAAGTATTCCTTAACCTTGATCCGAAAGGGCAGGGAAGGATGCTGGAGTTCTCCCTTCTGTTTCACCAGCGATTCTGGAAAGGCGACCACCGTGTCATTGCCGCTGTCACCGAGAATGGTGACTGCCAGTTCGTTTTTCTGGCTGCTGTCGGAGTAATTCTTGGACTGCCCCTCGGTTAACCTTATGTGGCTCTCGGTGGCGAACATGTCCGTCACCAACTGGCCGATCAACAGCAGGATGATCCCGAAATGGGTCATCCAGATGCCCGACTTTTTCCAACTGAACCGGAAACGGCTTACGTGGGCGGTAATCAGGTTGATCAGCAACGAAGTGCCCAGGAAATACCCACCCGGCAGCGGCAGGATCAGCCACGAAACCTGGGCTGGATGCCAGTAGGTGAACCAACTTCGGAAATACTTCTGTTGCGCGAGGTAAAGGCCGTCGCTGACCTGGCCGAGGGTGCCAAAGAAGACCAAGGCGATGCCCAGCGAGAGCAAAACCACGGTCAACTTGAGCGACGATACAACATCAATGATTCGCTTCAGCATCGCGTTCCGTTTTTCGAGTAACTTAAATGGACGGGAGGAGGTTCCACCGATTCAATGGACCTACGACACTGGGGCCGATAGGTGCCATTCCGGGGCGGGTGGGAGCTTGCCACCGGTTCAGTACTTCACCGATTTCACGAATTTAATGAATCCTTCACGCTCCTTGGACACCAACTGATCGTCGCCCGTGAGCTTGTAAAACCACGTCTTGTCTCCCCGGGGTACAGTGATTGCCAGAATCCGCTTTTGACCGCCCTTCAGATCCACCAACGTACCAGATCCGCCGGGTAGTTCGACCTTCTCCGATTCCTTGGCCAGCGTTTCCTCGTCTGCGGCGCCCAGGTTTACCTGCCCACGCCAACGATTTACGTTGGCCAAGAGTCCACCCGCATCACCGGCCAGCGCCGTAATGGATAGATCCCCGGGAGTTGGACCGGTGGCGTTGGGGACTTCGAAGCTCGCCAATCGCATGGGGCGAGGCCCAGAAAGCTTCCAGTGAGAAGGCGGTTCCCAGTTTGGCAAGTCCGTGCGCGGCGGCTGAGCCACGTTGCCGCGCATATCGGGTGGTGTGCCAGCCGCCGCAGTCGTAGGAGCTGTACTTGGTGCCGGTGACTCACTGGCGGTGGAAGGTCCAGCTTCGGTCTGCACGGATTTCAACCATTCCAGAAAATGGGGTTTCTCGGCTTTCACGAGCTCCAGTTCGCCGACCATTTTGAAAAAGATGGTGATTTCCCCAGCGGGCAGGACGCCCACCAGCATCCCGGGCTTGTACTTGCCGTCGATCGTGGGCTTGTCACCGGCGAATTCGTAAAGGGTGCCGATACGATTGCCGATGGGAACGGCGTTACGCGCTGCGGGAATTTCAGCCTCGGTAATGGGATCGAGCTGGGCCTGGCCACGCCAACGGTTGATGTTGTCCAGTTCAGTGCCCGACTCGCCCTTGAGGGCCACAACCGAGATATCGACGGCCCGGTTATCTGGGGTAGTGACACTGTAACTGGCGATTCGTGGACCGCTTGCGGCTTTGGGCTGCCAGCCTGTCGGAACTTTCCAAGGAGTTCCGGGAGCGTGTTCAATGTCGCTGTCTCCGGACGTGGGTTCGGGAGTGGCGACGGCAGCTACCGGAGGCGCAGGTGGTGCGACGTCTTTGGGTGCCTGGTAAGTCTGGACTTCGTCGCGCTTGCAGCCCGCGAGGGCGGCGGCCAGCAATAAGCCGAAACCGAGGCTCGCTCGGGCGGTTCTGGACACTGTGGTCATCGTGCTCGTATTCCCGTGATTCAAGGAGTGATTGCGAGACGGCCTTCCGCCTGTTCGCGCTTCATCAAGATACCCTGTTCTTTGTAAGCCCGCAGGACAAAATGTGTGGCGGTCGAAAGCACCCCTTGGAGGGTGGAGAGTTTCTCTGAGACGAAGGTCGCGACTTCACGCAAGTCCTTGCCTTCGACTTCCACCAATAAATCGTAACCTCCGGACATTAAATGGCAGGAACGTACTTCGTCGTGTCGGGCGATGCGTTCGGCCAGTTTATCAAAGCCACCGCCGCGTTCCGGGGTAATCTTGACCTCGATGACGGCCCGCACCGTATTGCGACCGCTTTTTTCCTCATTCACCACCGCCCGAAATCCGAGCAAAACCCCTTGGTCCTCCAACGCCTTGATACTGTCCCGTATGTCGGCCTCGGAACGGTTCAACATCGCCGCCATGGCGGCCGGGGTCAACGTCGCGTCGTGGCGCAACAAATTAAGCAGAGCTTCCATGCGGATGAGGAAACCGCACTGGCGGGTATTTGGGAATGGATAAATGTGGGCGAATGATCTCTGGGAATGGGGTCTGGGTCTTCTCGGGCGGGATTTCACCAGACCATCGCCCTATGAGGAGGCGTTTCCGCGCAACAAAAAACCCTCCGGGCTCGCGCCCGGAGGGTGTATTAGATCGAAACGATCTTAGAACTTGTAGATGACGTTCGCGGAGATGCTGAAGTCATCAACCTTGCCATCAAACGCCTTTTCGTTGCGGAGGCTGTGGTCCCAGCGGAATTCCGCGCGGGTCACAACGTTCGCCCAGAGAGCGTAGTCGAGAGTGAAGGTTTCGGCGAACACCTGCTCGTCGTTGAAACCACCGGGCAGGAACACGCCACCGGAGCTGGTCGCGTATTCAACACGGTTGTTCAGCTTGATTTCCTTGGTCAACTGGTAGGAAGCGTACAAGGCGCTCGCGTTCGCGTAGCTGCCCTTGAAGCTGCCGTAGCCGTTGATCAAGTAGTCGTAGGAACCACCGAGGCTGAGCTCCTTGATAGGAGTGGCCAAGGAAGCGCCGACATACAGGTTGAGCGAGTTACCGCGTTCACCGGTGGCAGACAGGGCGTTCAGGCCGGAGGCCGAACCGTTGTCGATCACGCCAGCGTACAAGGACGAACCGGCGAGCCAGCCCCAAGAGTCAGGAGCCTTCAAGGTGACAGCACCGAGATAGGACTTCTGGGATTCAACGGCGTTGGCGCCATTCGCATGGCTGGTGAGACCCAGGTTGCCAGTGTTGGCAACGCCGCCGGCGATGCCCACTGCTTCGGTGATCTGGTAGGAAGCCTGGACACCGAGGTGACCGAGGGGTTCCAAGGCGAAGCCGAAGCTGCGGGAGAAGTTCGGGTTGGCGTAGCTATCGGTCACTTCGTAACCGATCAGCGTATCCCATTGACCGACCTTGATGTCGATGCCGTTACCGACCGGGGCGCGGAGGGCGACATAGGCCTGCTTAAGGGCCACATCACCGGATCCGAGACGGCCAGGGAGAACCGCGGCGTCAGGGCCGAAAACGGTTTCCACTTTGTAACCAGCCGACCAGGTGCCTTCGTCAACCGGCTTTTCCAACTGGACCTTGGCCAAGTTGAGGTTGAAGCCGTCTTGGCGGCTGGAGCTGGTATTGGCGAAACGGTTCGCCACGGCGGAGCCGGTGCCGAAGTTCCAGATCGCCGAGGTGTCAACATAACCGCTCAACGTCGTGGACGAGAGCAGGGTGTTCACCGGGTGCGACTCTTCGGCCTGCACTGCGGAAGCGAGGCTCACGGCGCCAGTGGCGGCCAGAGCGACTGTCCATTTGTTCAACTTCATCGTGTTCCTCCTGAGGTAGTCTGCGTTGTGCTTGCTGATTGCGTTGATCTACATCAACAAAAAACGAGCCTGACACCACGTCGAGCCCGGCGCCTAAATGGCGCAAATTTCGTGTGACATTAGGGACGTAGTGGAGCCTTACAACAAGTTTTTTTTGTCGTTTGGATATTCGGTATTGTCCTACCTCCCTGGTGGAAACCCCTCGATTTGGGCCTTAAACCCCGCAATCGAGCACGATTGAAGCCGAAAACTTCAGTTACAACGGATTGTCTATCAATATTTTAGAGGGTCACGATGAAAAATTCTGCGCATCGGTCGATCAACCCCGCGATTTCATTCACGCCAGCCACCGACGACGCTTCATCCAATCCCCGAACCCAACCGGTTTTGCCTCTTTCGAACACGGTTGAACCACCCGAAACGGGTCATTTGAGACACCCGAGACGAGCCTGGGTTTGCTGGGTGAAAGGCGTTCGTTTGCCTCAAATTTGCTATTGCCGGTGGTCTGTTTCCTGATACGGTGCCGCTTCCTTTCGTCTCATTGATCGGCTGAAAGGATAACGGTCTTAAATTTCCAGCGGCGATTGCCGCCGGTGGCCACAATAACAATGAATCAAATCCGGTTCTTCCGCCGGATGGCGAAACCAGCTCCGTTGCGGGCTTGGCCAAGTCGAAACTATCGGAAGCTGAAACACAGTGATGCAAGTTGGAATTAAGGAACTTCTCGAAGCGGGAGTTCATTTCGGTCATCAAACGCGGCGTTGGAACCCGAAGATGAAGCGGTTCATCTTTGAGGCCCGTAACGGGATCCACGTCATCGACCTCTCCAAGACAGCGGTCCAGCTCGAAGATGCCTGTGCGTTTTTGGCGCAAGCAACGAGCAAGGGCGGACAGATCCTGTTCGTCGGCACCAAGAAGCAGGCTCAGGAAGCGGTCCGCGAAGCGGCCAAGGCCTGCGGTCAGTCATATGTCACTGAGCGCTGGCTCGGCGGCACCCTCACCAATCTCAAGACGGTCAAGCGCTCGATGAAGCGGATGAAGGAGATCGAGCGCATGGAAGCCGATGGCGGCATCAATAACTACGTCAAGCAGGAGCAATCGATGATTCGCCGGGAACACGCCCGGTTGCTGAAGAACCTCGACGGTCTTCGCATGATCGACTCCCAGCCCGACGTCATGTTTGTCGTCGATATCAAGCGCGAGCATAACGCGGTTGCCGAAGCCCGCCGCCTGAAGATCCCCATCGTCGCGATCGTGGACACGAACTGCGATCCTGACTTGGTGGACTATCCGATCGCTGGTAACGACGACGCGATCCGCTCGGTGAAGCTGATTTTGGCTACTGTCAGTGCGACGATCGCCGCCGCGAAGGCCGAGTACGACGCCAAGCGCGCCCGCAAGTCCGGACCCAAGGACGAAGCCGCCCCCGCTCCCGCAGCGGCTCCGGCTGCCCCGGTGGAAGCCGTTGAGGCTGGCGCTCCCGTCGCCGCTTAATTCGTTTCCCATTTATAACGCGCCGATGGCATTCGTGTCACCGGCGCGCTTTTCGCTATCAGGAACCGTATCGAAGAAAAGATTTTGTCATGGCAGAAATTACTCCAGCACTCGTAGGCAAACTGCGCGAAATGACCAACGCGGGTTTGATGGCTTGCAAGAACGCCTTGGTGGCGTCGAACGGCGACTTGGACCAGGCCGTCGATATCCTGCGCAAAAAGGGTGCCGTCAGCGCGGTGAACAAGGCCGATCGCGAAGCCAAGGAAGGCTTGATCGCCCAAGCGTTGATCCAAGGCGGCAAGATCGGCGTGCTCGTGGAAGTGAACTGCGAGACTGATTTCGTGGCCCGTAACGACGGATTCAAGGAATTCGCCAACGGCATCGCGGCCAAGCTGGCGGCTGATCCGACCGTTGATCTGGAACCGGACCGCATCGCGGCAGTGGCCAAGATCGGCGAGAACATCCAAATCCGCCGCTTCAAACGCCTCGAAGCCCAAGGTGTGGGTGGCATTGCGGCCTACATCCATACGGGAGCCAAGGTGGGCGTCCTCGTGGAAATCGGCGCAACCAAGGAAGCCTCCGTCGGCACCGATGAGTTCAAGCAACTCTTGCGGGACGTGACCCTGCAGATCGCAGCGGCCAGCCCGGTTTCCGTGAGCCGCGCCGATGTGCCGGTGGCCGTGGTGGAAAAGGAAAAGGAAATCGCTTCCCAGAGCGAAGCGGTGAAGAACAAGCCTCCGCAGGCGGTGGCCAAGATCATCGAAGGCAAACTGGCGAAATTCTTTGAGACCGCTTGTCTGCTCGAACAGGGATTCGTGAAAAATCCCGAGTTGAAGGTGGAAGCCCATGTGGGTTCGGTGGCCAAGCAACTCGGCGACACGATCACGGTTCGTCGGTTCCTGCGTTTCCAGCTCGCGGAAGCGATCTAAGAACCGCAGCTGAAGTGTGTATTTATAAGGCGCCCCGGAAACGGGGCGCCTTTTTCGCGTCGTCGTTCGGTACGGTTCAAAAAGAAACCCCGGTTCCTCGTGAAAGGAACCGGGGCGTTCAAAGAAAAGAAGGAGTAACTACGCCTGGGCAA
This sequence comes from Candidatus Limnocylindria bacterium, assembly GCA_035493435.1. GTDB lineage: Bacteria > Verrucomicrobiota > Verrucomicrobiia > Limisphaerales > UBA9464 > DATJII01. Next base: position 14,339 of record DATJII010000061.1, read on the forward strand.
TCAATTGCCGGAGCACGTAGGGCAGGATGCCGCCGTGTTGGAAGTAGTCGACCTCGATGGGGGTATCGATCCGGCACCGGACGGGCACGTTGAGTACTTCGCCGGTCTGGCGGGTAATCCGGAAGGTCACGTCCTGCTGCGGTTTGAGCGAGGCACCCAATCCGAGCACGTCATAGGTTTCGGTGCCGTCCAGCTTCAAGGTTTGGGCAGTGGTGCCGTCCTTGAATTGGAGTGGTAGAACACCCATACCCACGAGATTCGAGCGGTGGATTCGCTCAAAGCTTTGGGCCACCACGGCTTTGACGCCGAGCAGATTGGTTCCCTTGGCCGCCCAGTCGCGGCTGGAACCGGTGCCATACTCCTGTCCGGCGACGATTACCAAAGGCGTTCCGCGCTTGTGGTATTCCATAGCCGCATCGTAAATCGCGAGCTTCGTCCCTTCGGGCTGGAGCAACGTATTGCCACCCTCCTCGCCGCCGAGCATCTGGTTCTTGATCCGCACGTTGGCAAACGTGCCGCGAGTCATCACCCGATCATTGCCCCGGCGGGATCCATAACTATTGAAATCTTCGTGAGCCACGCCGTTGCCCAACAGGTATTGGCCAGCGGGGGAAGTCTTCTTGATCGAGGCGGCCGGAGAGATGTGGTCCGTGGTGACTGAGTCACCAAAGATACCCAATGCACGAGCGCCATGAATCTCCTCGATACTGCCCGGCTGGAGGGAGAATCCGACGAAGAAGGGCGGTTCTTGGATGTACGTGCTGGAAGTGTCCCATTGGTAGACCAGACCGGTCGACGAAGGGATTTCATTCCATTTGGGATTTTGGGAGGCGAAATCCGCGTACAGTTTGCGGAACACTTCCGGCTTCAACGCGGAGGCCATGGCGTTCCGGACTTCCGCCTGGGTCGGCCAGATGTCACGGAGATAAACCGGGTTTCCGTGGGTATCCGTTCCCAGCGGCTCGGTCGAGAGATCGACGTTCACTCGGCCAGCCAAAGCGAAGGCCACCACGAGCGGCGGCGACATCAGGAAGTTGGCCTTGATGTTCTGGTGCACGCGCGCTTCGAAATTACGATTGCCGGAGAGGACGCTGGCAGCGACGAGATCATTTTTCACCACCGCTTCTTCGATCGCCGGACGTAGCGGGCCGGAATTGCCGATGCAGGTGGTGCAGCCATAGCCCACGAGATTGAAGCCCAACTTATCGAGATAGGGCTGGAGTCCGGTCTTATCCAAGTAGTCGCTCACCACGCGGGAGCCTGGGGCGAGGGAAGCCTTCACTGAGCGATTGACCGTCAGGCCTTTCTCGACCGCTTTTTGGGCGAGCAAACCGGCTGCCAGCATCACGCTCGGATTGGACGTATTGGTGCAGCTCGTGATGGCAGCGATGAGGACCGAGCCATGACCCAAGGTGGCAGTACCAGCGCCGTTGAGTGATACTTCCGCCTTGGTGACGCTGAAATCTTCCGCTTTCTTGCCGAAACCATTTTCCGCAACCGGTTTGGAGAAGGCGCCCACAAACTCCTTCTTGAGATTCTGCAGCTCGATGCGGTCCTGCGGGCGTTTCGGGCCGGCCACGCTGGGAACCACGGTCGAGAGATCCAGTTCGACCACCTGTGAAAAGTCGACTTCACCCTTCTGCGGAATGCCCCAGAGGCCCTGGGCTCGGTAGTAATTCTCGTAGCTGGTACACTGTTCCTCCGTACGGCCGGTGGCGCGGAGATAGTTGACGCATTCGGCATCGACTGGGAAGAAGCCCATCGTGGCACCGTATTCGGGAGCCATGTTGCCGATGGTGGCGCGATCCACGACGCTGAGATTGGCCGCGCCCGGACCGAAGAATTCGACGAACTTGCCGACGACCTTCGCCTTGCGGAGCAATTGGGTGATGGTCAATACAACGTCGGTGGCGGTGACACCTTCCTTCACCGCACCGGTCAGGTGGACCCCCACCACGTCAGGCGTAAGGAAATAGACCGGCTGGCCGAGCATACCCGCTTCCGCTTCGATGCCGCCCACACCCCAGCCGACGATGCCGATACCATTGATCATGGTGGTATGGGAATCCGTGCCGACGAGTGTGTCGGGATAATAGATGCCGTCCTTGCTGAGGACTCCTTTGGCGAGATACTCGAGATTGACTTGGTGAACGATACCGATGCCCGGGGGAACGACCTTGAAAGTGTCGAACGCCTGCATACCCCATTTTAGGAACTGATACCGTTCGCGATTACGCTGGAATTCGATTTCCAGATTGCGTTGGAAAGCATCGGCGGAGCCGTTGGCGTCCACTTGCACGGAGTGATCGACCACCAGGTCCACGGGTACGAGCGGCTCGATGATTTTCGGATTCTTGCCGATCCGGGCGACCGCTGACCGCATGGCGGCGAGGTCCACCAGCAAGGGGACTCCGGTAAAGTCTTGGAGGACGATACGAGCGACCACGAAGGGAATTTCGGCCGTGCGCTCGGCGTTGGGAGCCCAAGCCGCGAGTTCGCGAACATTCTGTTCCTGTACCTTCTTGCCGTCGAAATTGCGGAGAACGGACTCGAGAACGATCCGGATCGAGACCGGCAGGCGCGAGATAGGGGTGGACAAGGCCTCACCCAACGCAGGGATGGAATAGAATTGCCCCTGCTTTCCGTTGCCGAGGTCGAACGTCTTGAGAGTGTTGAACAGATTGTGCGGCGTGCTCATTGCGAAAAAGGCGAAAATAGGGCGGCACCAGGCCGCGCCACCAGAAGATTGCGTGCGCGGACCGACACCGTCAAGACAGGCGACGACCTCGTGGGCCTTGACCAAAGGCCGGCGGGGGGGTGAACTTGCGGCACGTTGCCAACCGACGATCAACCTCTGAAGGGATGGGAGAACGTGGATTGCGCCGTCTGCGGGACGCGCGACTCGTCCCTGGTCTTCCGTATTCCGTTTGCCGATGCCCCCGGCGGAGCCAGTGCGGTCGTGCAGTGCAAGCAATGTGGCTTGCGTCGACTCGATCCTCGTCCCGGACCCACCAAGATCGGCGGGTATTACGGCGCTGCCGCAGGCGACGGCTACAATGCCTATGTCGGCCGCAAGCGTTCCCCCAAAAAACAGGCGATCTGGAACTTTCTGCGGGACGGCTATAGCCATCCCGCCCAACAATCTATTTTGAGCCGGGTCGCCAGTCCCTTGACCGGCCTGTTTGCGTCGTGGGCCTTCGACATCAATGTGGCGCTGGATCGGCGGGAAGGGTTGTCGGCGTTGGAAGTTGGGGCGGGATATGGGGACATCCTCATCTATCTCCGCGAGCGCGGCTGCCAGACGGCTGGCACCGATCTTAGCGAAGCCGCCGTGGCGAAGGGCCGGGAGTACGGGATCGATATGCGCTACGGCCACTTGAAAGATGTCGGCCTGCCGTCTGGCTCCTTCGATATCGCGATCATGTGCCACAGCTTGGAACATGTGCCGCAGCCGCGGGTGGAATTGGCGGAGCTGTCGCGGCTGGTCAAAAAGGGTGGTCGCCTGCATATAGCGGTGCCCAACGGCCATGCGGTGCGCATGGACCAGGACCAGCTCGAATGGGCGCACCTGTCGCATCCACTCCACTTCTGGTATTTCGACGGCGAGAATCTCGCCCGATTGCTGCACGAATACGGTTTCGAACCCGTCATCGGCCCCAAGACGACCACGCGCCACCACGCGTTGAACGCCTGGCGGGATCAGTTTCGAAAACGTGGCGTTGGCCCAGCGACCCGGGTATTGCTAAACTTCCTAAAGGCGTCGATGTCTCGCTCGGACGGCGGCGACGTGTTGCGGGTGGTGGCGGAACGACGATGAGTCGTTGGTTAGGGTCCCTTCATCTTGAGTTCATTTGAAGCAACGTTGGCTGGGGAATTGGCGGGCATTGACCAGGCCGGATTGCGCCGGGCTCTGCGAAGGGTGGAATCCATCGAAGGCGGACACCTAGGTTACGCCGGGCAAAGCCTGGTCCAATTTGCCTCCAATGATTATCTCGGACTGGCAAGCCATCCCCAAGTCGTCGAGGCCGCAATCGAGGCGGCCCGGCGTTATGGAGCCGGGTCTACCGCATCCCGTCTCGTTTGTGGATCGCTGGCCCCTCATCACGAATTAGAAGAGTTGCTGGCGGAATGGAAGAAGACTGAAGCGGCACTGGTATTTTCCTCAGGCTTCGCCACGGCCTTGGGAGTCATCCCAGCCTTGCTGGGGAACGCCGACATCGTGGTGGTGGATAAGCTGGTCCACGCGTGTTGCATTGATGCCGCCCGGTTGTCCGGGGCGACGCTGCGGGTGTATCGGCACAATGACCTGGAGCACCTGGAGGAAATCCTGGTTTGGGCCAACGAGCAGCGGAGTGGCAAAGGAGCAACCAAGCGAGTCCTGATCGTCACCGAGAGTGTTTTTTCCATGGACGGCGACCAGGCTCCGTTGGAACAAATCGTGGACCTGAAAGACCGCTATGGCGCCTGGCTGATGTTGGACGAGGCCCACGCCGTGGGAATCCACGGTGAAACCCATTCGGGTCTGGCCGAGGCCCGGGGGGTGGCAGATCGGGTCGAGGTGCAGATGGGGACGTTGAGCAAGGCGCTGGGAGCATCCGGTGGTTATATTGCCGGACGCCGTGCCCTGGTGGACTATTTAGTTAATTCCGCCCGGAGTTTTATCTTTTCGACGGCTCCCGTTCCGGCGGCTTCCGTGGCGGCCGCCGCCGCCATCCGTGTAGTGCGTTCGCCCGAGGGTGACGAGATGGTTGGGCGGCTCTGGAGGAATATTGGGACATTGGACCGGATTCTGGAACCGCATCGAGGGAAGCAAGACCGGGCCGCCAGTTCTATCCTGCCGTGGATCGTGGGGCCGAATCAGAAAGCGCTCGACCTGGCCGATGGCTTGCGGCGGCGTGGGATTTTCGTGCCAGCCATTCGTTTTCCCACCGTGCCGCATGGCAAATCGCGTCTGCGGTTCAGTGTTTCCGCCGCCCATTCGCCAGCGGATTTCGAGTTGTTGGAAAAGGCCTTGCGCGAACTGGCGCGGGAAACGGAACCGGCGCCTGCCGCGTGAACGGCGGGCCACGAATATGCATCCCCTGGCACAATTAGATCACGCCCACGTCTGGCATCCGTTTACCCAGATGCAGGACTGGCTGCAGCGTGAACCCATCGTGCTGGTGGGCGGGGAGGGGACCCAATTATATGCCGCCGACGGCAAGGTCTATCTGGATGCCAACAGTTCCATCTGGACCAACCTGCACGGCCATCGCGAACCGCGCTTGAACCGGGCGATGGAGCGGCAACTGGCCAAAGTAGCGCATACGTCCTCGCTGGGTTTCGCCAATGAACCGGCCTCGTTGCTGGCGGCGGAGTTGGTCCAGGCCGCGAATCCGTCGCTCGACAGTTCGCAGGCTAATCCGTCACTGGGAAAAGTTTTCTATAGCGACAGCGGATCCACGGCCGTCGAAGTGGCGCTAAAACTGGCTTATCAACATGCGATCCGGCGGGATATCAGTCCCCAACCGCGTTTTCTCGCGCTGGAGGGAGCGTATCACGGCGACACGGTGGGGGCGGTGAGCCTGGGGCATATTGACCTATTTCACGAGAGCTACCGGGGATTGCTGTTCAAGTCGGATCGAGTGATGGCTCCGTACTGCTATCGGTGTCCCTATAATCGCGCCCAACCGGAGCGCGGCGACGCCCGGCTTTATCGGCAGTGCCAATGGGAGTGCGTGGGAGAGGTGGAGCGCAAGGTGGCTTCGGCGGCAGGGCAGGGGCATCCGTACGCCGGATTCATCTTTGAACCACGAATGCAGGGGGCGGCCGGGATGGTTCCCCAGCCCGATGGCTGGCTGGCACGGGTAGGCAAGATAGCCCGTCAGGCTGGGACCCTGCTCATCGCCGACGAAGTCATGACCGGATTTGGCCGCACGGGTAACGGCAACGGCCCAGAACCGCTGCTCTTCGCGAGCCATCACGAAGGAATCCAACCCGATTTCATGGCTTTGGCCAAGGGACTCACCGGAGGATATATGCCGATGGCGGCCACGTTGACCACCCAGGCCGTGTTCGCCTCGTTCCTTGGGCGGTATGACGAGTTCAAGACGTTTTTCCACGGCCATAGCTATACTGGCAACCAGCTCGGGGCCGCCGTCGGACTCGAAAGCCTCAACCTCCTGCGGGAGCCAGCTCACTTGGCGCGACGGCAACATTTGGAGAAAATATTGGGCGAGCGGCTACAACGGCTTTGGAAACTGGCTGCGGTTGGGGACGTACGACAGGCGGGATTGGTGGCCGGCATAGAACTGGTGAAAGACTGGCGTACCAGGGAGCCCTACGCGCTGGCGGAGCAAGCGGGCATCCGGGTCTGCGAAGCCATGGCAAAACAGGGAGTGCTTACCCGGCCGATCGGCAGTATCATCGTGCTCATGCCGCCCTACTGCACCACGGATGCTGAACTGGAGCGCATGGTCGAGGTGATTGAAACGGCCATCAGGGAGGTCTTGGGGAGCGGGGTGATTTGAGTCGCCTCCGGATCGGAGGCGACCGGATGCCGGGTAAGCGCTTCGTTTCGCCTCACTGGTTGGGAATCCGCCATTCCGAATTAATAAGGCTTAACCGCTCTGGCCTCGCCCGAAATCAAGGTGACAAACAGTCCATTTGTGGTGTTGTCGCTTAGCTTTGCGATATTCAATCCGCGATGGGCTCTTCCCGCTGCTAACACCTCGTGATCCTGAGTGAGAAGAATATAGCTTCCCGTCCCCAAATTGGCCCATGCTTGTCTATTGGTATCGATGGGGACACGGTTCTTTGAGACGAAGCGATCCAGCCTCTCGTACGAATCAATTGTTTCAATCTTTTCTTCATTGGGCAGGTTGACGCCTGGCAAAAATACCGATTTTAATATATTTCGGGACGTCGGAGTCTGGTGGCCTATATTCAAGTTCATGGCTAAAATTAGCATGATGATTGCCGCGACAACGGCAAGTGCCATCCTTTTCATGATTCATCCAAAAGGAGTTTATGGAGCCAGCCATTATTTTGGAGGCATCGAACGCCGTTCTTCATACCGATCTTGAGCCTCGGCATAGATTTTTTTTAATTCGTCAATTTTCCTCTCTTGAATTGCTCGTATTGCATTTGTGGTGAGGTTTTCGTCCAGGTCTTGGGTGGTCTTCATCAGGCCCAGTTGGAGGGCGAGTGAGTGCAATTTGCCGATGTTTACACTAACAAAACGGCTATTGCCCGTGATGGGGATCGTTGAAACCTCGACCCAATCGTCTGGACTGTTGGATTGATGGCCGGAGTAAAGGCTTTCCATCCGTTTGTCATGGTGGCTACTAATGCCATAATTCCAGCTAAATAAAACATGACGAGATGTCATTTTGCCGTCAGCAAGATTCCACCAGAGCACGGATCCCAGTGTGCGGGGGTTCGACTCCGAGAAAATGCAAAGAGCGTATCCTGCCACTCCCAGCATGATCACCACCGCGATGAACAGGAATTTATTCCTCACTGTGCCATAGCCCTCGTGCTTTGCCTCGGTTTATAGTTTTTCCCGGATGGAACTGCAAGCCTGGGATCACACGTCCGGAGCTGTCAATTTTCCAGAGGTGCTCCGGCAGGTACAAAGGGGTGGGCGGTTTTGTCCGTAAACTTACGGCCTCCATTCACCAGAACGAGCGAAAGCATGGTAAGCCGGAGAAACGCCGTTGTGTATTCGCTGGGAGATTCTTCCGTCATCTCTAGAGGCAACAAGGAGAGGAACTCCAATTCCAGTGAAGAGCGGGACAATGGCAACGGCCTTAACGAACCCGTGCGGCGATGACGGAGGCGATCTTGTCGGCCAGGTCGTCGTTGCGCACGGGTTTGGTGATATACTCGTCCATGCCCGCCCTGAGGCAGGTTTCGCGGTCGCCCAGCATGGCGTTGGCAGTCATGGCGATGATGGGCGTATGGCGGCGGTCGTCCGGCAGGGCGCGTATGCGACGGGTGGTTTCGTAGCCGTCCAGTTCCGGCATCTGGCAATCCATCAGGATCACATCGTAGGTTTTCTCCTCCATGGCCTTGAGGACCGCCAGGCCGTTCGGAGCTATATCCGGAACATAGCCCAGCTTCTGCAATTGCTTCGTGGCCACCTTCTGATTAATTAGATTATCTTCGGCGAGGAGGATCCGGAGTTCTCCCATGGAGGCGATGGCAGGGTCCTTTTTCGGCGGTCGAACGGGATCGACGATCTCAGGAGTTTCGTCGGAGTGCCGGTCCGGGGAGAGCGTGTTGGCGAGTGCCTGCCGGAGTGACTGTTGTTTGACCGGTTTGACCAGCCAGGCGTCGACTCCCGCAGCCTTCCATTTGGAGGGCGGCAGCCTTTCGCCCAGCGACGTGAGGATGACAATCCTGATGTCCGCGATTTTTTCATCCGCCCGGATGGCCTTGGTTAGATCGAGGCCGTTCATTTCGGGCAATTGGAGGTCGAGCAGGGCGATTTTGTAAGGATCGCCTGCCCGGGCTGCGGTGCGCAGCAGATCCAGGGCCTCGACTGCATGCGCGGCCGCTGCCACGTGGCGTGTCTGCCATGCCGAGAGTTGGTGCTGCAAGATTTTCCGGTTGGTTGAATTGTCGTCGACGATCAGAACCGAAACGTCCCGCAAAAAGTCTGGAGGCAAGGCTGCAGTTGAACTCGCCTGCGACTGGCGGGGCAGGGTGACGGTGAATTCAAAAGTCGAACCCTTGCCGGTTTCGCTTTGGACGTGGATTTCACCGCGCATCAGTTGCACCAAACGTCGCGAGATGGCGAGCCCGAGGCCGGATCCACCGTACTTGCGGGTCGTGGAGGAATCGGCCTGTTCAAAGGCGCCAAAGAGACGCTTTTGTCCCTCCGCGCTAATGCCAATGCCGGTGTCGCGCACCGAAATCCGCAGGGTGGTTTCGTGTTCCTCAATCCGCGGGGCTTGGACCTCGACGACGACCTCGCCCTTTTCCGTGAACTTGACGGCATTGGAAAGCAAGTTCAACAACACCTGCCGGAGCCGCCCAGGATCTCCCACCAAGGCGGTTGGGACGTCCTGGGGAACATAGCAGGCGAGCTCGAGTTTTTTGGCGGAGGCCTTCTCGGCCACTAGTTCCATGGTCCCCTCGACAACCTCGCGCAGATCGAAATCGATCATTTCGAACCCCAGCTTGCCGGCCTCAATCTTGGAGAAATCGAGGATATCGTTGATGACGGTCAGCAGGGCTTCGCTGGAATTCTTCAGCGTGGTCGCGTTCTCCCGCTGTTCGGGGGCCAGCGACGAATCCAAAAGTATATTGATCATGCCGATCACGCCGTTCATGGGCGTGCGGATCTCGTGTGACATATTGGCCAGGAACGTCGATTTCGCCTGGTTCGCAGCCTCCGCCGCGAGTCTGGCTTGCCGGGCGTCCCACAAGGCCTTCTCGATCACGCTGCTTTTCCGGGTCAATTCCGAGTTAAGGCGATCCAGGTCGGCGGTCCGTTCTTTGACTCTATTTTCCAGGCCCGCGTGGGCCGTCTGCAGCTCTTCTTGGGCACGTTTCAGTTGCCTGTTTTTTCGCGAGGCAATGGTTATCCAGCTCGTCCCCAATCCCGCGAGGAAGAGCAGGCCGAACATCGACCATTGCCGACGTTGCTTATCGAGCCAAAAGGGCCGGGATAGAACGACGGCTCCGTCAGGGTTGGCCACGAGAATCTCCCAGGCGCTCTCCTCCCCTTTTCCGGCGGGACTGTCCAGCCGCGTCAGGCGGGCCACGCCGGTGATTCTAACTATGCTGCTTTCCCTGAGTTCGAGGCCGGTCTTGCCACCGGAAGCGAAGGTAGCCTTGAAAAGTTGGAGGGCATGTTTGAGATGGGCGGTGCCGCCGATCCGGGGGATTTCGGAATCGTCCACGACCAGGCCGTCGATGGCGACCCACTTGCCGTCGAGCCCTGCGTCAAACGATTCAGCGGCACCCAGGGACACCGGAGTCGGGAGGGGGGCCGTCCCCTTCTTTCGCACGACGGTCATGGCCAGTTGGTGGGTGGTCGAAGTGGATTGGGGAAATCCCACGGCTTCGATGGAATCTCCCGCTTCGAGATGGCCGGCCTCGCGCAACGCGAGCCGCATGCCCCCGGAGGCGTCCTGTAAATAGACCATGCGCGGTTCCGCATAGGTCACGACCCCGGCTACTTTGATTAGTTGGGGGGTGTCGGTCAGGCCCTCGAATTGGCCCGCGTCGCGAATGGGACTCAGGGGAAGGTCAAAGATATCCCGTCGCCCCGGATGGTCGATGCCGATGTGTTCGTAGGTAGGGCATTCGATCTTGAACCCTTGGATCTGATTATTTTCGTCGCGCAGGTTGACGCAAACCCCACGCACCCGTACTGCCGCGCCTTCGATCCGCGAGATTTCCGAGCCTGGAATCCCTCCTTCCACCACCGCTTCAAACGAGCCCCCGTTGGCCAGCAGTCGAAGTCCCCGAGTGGTGGCGGACAACACCACCCCCTTGGTTTCGATCCATTGAAATTCCTCGATTCCCGATAGAAGTTGGTCCCAGGAAACCCGCATCGGATCGGGCATCTTGCTCCGGCCCAACCGTTTCATTGCCCGTGGAAGAATCGTGGGCGTGGAGCGACCGAGGTCGGTCTGGCCGGTAATTTCGACAAAGTCCCCTTGCTGCGCCGCGTTGCTATAGGAGCCTTTGGCGAGAACGAAGGCGCTGCCTGTCTTGTCCGACACGACCCACAGGTCATCCTTCCAGGCGGTCAAGGTCCCGCGCAGATTGACGGGACGGGCCTCCGTGACTTCATCCGGGCTCAGTTCGCGAATCTGCTCGATGCGGGTCAAGGTGGGCAGGTTGGTGCCCAAGGTGTCGGTATACGGGCCAGCGGAGGCCACCACCGCTTCTTTCAGCCGTGGATTCTTCTGGTCCCATTGAAAGACGCCGCGAATCTCCACCGGTTCACCCAGCGTGGGAAGGGTCTGTCCCGCCGCCAATTCGACCGCCAATTCGCGACGTTTGCGAGTTAGTCTAAGCCAGACCGGAGACCGTCCATTAAGGGAGACCGGGGGGGCGGAATGCCCGGTCGGCGTGGAACGATAGTGAAAGACAATGCCTTGATCGGCGCTCACGGCGGCCAGGGCGTAACGGGAATTGGGAGAGAGGGAATCGCGGATCATCAGTCCTGCCTTGGCCCAGTCATTGGTGGCCAGCAGCGTATCCACGCGGGCAACGAGGGAGTGCGCGCCGCGAAAGGGGGCGCAGACGAATTGGAACTGTTGAACGTCATCCCAGAGATCGGATCCTCCCCCAATCACGAGGTATTTGCCGTTGGACACTCGATTAGTCCCTAGCATACGGGGTGTTCCGACGTCCTGCGATTGGGGGTTGGGTCCGAGACCCACGACTGACGAGAACTCCGCCGAGGCGAGCCGGTTTTCTTCTGCCGCGTTGACGACCAGGCCGAAATAGACTGTATCGCTGAGCGAGATGCGGGCTTCACCCATGTTGGTCCAATTCGCCCCGTCATTGGATAACCAGGCTTCGATGACACTATAGACATCCGCCAAAACCATTCCTTTGCCATCAGGGCCGAGGGAGGAAATACCACGTACTTTGACCCGATTAGCGTCCAATAAGCTGGCCCGTTTACCAAAAAAATCGGAGTAGGGAGTGGGGCGCACACGTTTCCAGCCGGAGGCATCCTGGCCGATGGCCGCTATCGTATCCGGACTGGGGGTCCAGAGAGAGGTGGCGACGAGGTGGCCTCGCTCGTCCAACGCCCCTTGCAGGAAGCCTTTGGCGGAAACGCGCAGGTTGAGCAGCGTATGGGTTTTCCCATTGGGATCATTCTCAACGTACACCTTTGCCCGCCGTGAATTCTGGGTGATTTCTATGACCGAAAAAGACCCCACTTTGGCGACGTGGGTAACGTCTCCCTCCATTTCAGCCCACAAGCCCTGCTGGTTAGGCTGGAGAGGATCCTCGGGATAGAGCCAGATGGAGCTCGCCGGAAGGGGCGCAGTGCCAACCCGCGAGACATGCGGCCACGCGATGAAGGGAGCAAGGGCGAAGGCTGGCCGGTTCGTCAGCAGTTCCTTGACCGGTCCGGTAGGCACCCGGAGCCACTCTTCGCGCAGGACGGCGGAAACCGTGTCGTTGGAATAGACGATCCCAGAAATGGCATTGGTGGCCCAGGGGAGCAGGTACTCCTTGGTGATGATCGATCGCCCCAACTTCGGTCCCTGCCAGGCGACATCCAGATAGCCTTCGTCCTGCCCGTTGACGTGCAGGGCTTCGATATAGTAGGGCCGACCCGCCTCCAGGCGTTGCGGGATCGAACGCTGGTTGGGGAATCGTTCCCACTGTTGCCGGTCGGTCCATTCATCGACCCGGGCGACCAGTTGCTTCCCCGATGGACTGGCGTTGGTTCCCAGCCATAACATCGAGGAATCGTCACTCGCGATCCAAAAGGTGTAATCGCCTGACACCGGCGGCGTGACCAGCGCCCGATACCGCGCCACATGGGGATAAAAGGAGCGTCCGGGGCTCGAAAAGCCCGCTTCCAAGCTCACGCTGGAGGGATAACTGGGGAAGACAACACTGGCCGAACTCGTTCCCTCCACCACGACCCGATCGCCCACGAGCGGCGTCCCGCGCCGCAGGTCCATGGGTAATTCCAGAATTCCAGTGCCATCGCGGAGGGCCAGCCAGCGTCCGTCCGGATCTCGTGCGACAACCGTGCCTTCAAGTCGCACCGGCAGATGTTTGTCCGCGTTGGTGGTGTCGGTATTTTTCCAATCGGAAATTGTCCGAAAGGCGACGGGATTCTCTGGGGCACCCAAGGCAACTTTCAGACCACTGAACACTCCCACGAACAAGAACCACCCCAGGGCCAGGACGCAATAGCGCGACGACGCCACAGCCGGGCGCCTTGTCGTCGTTCCATCAAATGCCATGTCGTCTGGATGCAAGGCCATGTAGGACTAAGCCACAAGGTGGGCATCGGCAAACGGACCCTTCTGATTAAGGGGGCGGAAAATGCTAAGTTTTAAAATGGCCCATTTCTCTTAGTTTAGACCAAGAATTGTCGAAAGGATTCCAAGAAACGGCCACCTACCGTCGAATCTCTTGGAAGACTGCGAACAAAACCTTGCCGCTGCGCGTACCACTCCTGAATGGACGAGTCTCGGGCCAAGATGCGAGCAAGAGCCCGCCCGTTCTTTCCCGGGCCACCACCGAAAAGGGAAAGGGTAAGAAATCTGAAACGATTCGAGGTTCTGCCGTGTCTATCAGGAAGGTAACGCAAGTCACTCACTAAGGCCATGCAATTAAATCGACGCTCTCACAGGGGTTCCGGGCTAATCCAAGGGTTTACCCTGATCGAATTGCTGGTCGTCATTGGGATTATTGGAATTCTGACGGCCATGCTCTTTCCCGCGCTGGCCAAGGCCAAGGATTCCGCGAAGAAGATCTTCTGCCTCAACCAGGAGAAACAGCTGTGCCTGGCGTTGCACATGTACGCGGGCGACAATTCCGGCTTTTATCCGCCCCGCATTCAAACCAACCGGTGGTGTACGACGTTGCTGCGCTATTACAGCGATCTCAAGGTTTTGCGGTGCCCGTCGGATACCTGGGCCAAGCCGAACACCAACCAGAGTGCCGGTCTCCAATCTCGTCCGGCGGAAACGGTGGCTCGGACCTATATCATCAACGGCTTCAACGACTACTATCGAAATATCGTGGGAGCTGATGACATGAAAAAGTTCCGGGTGCGGGGAAATGGTGAGATCGTGATCAACGAGAATGCGATTCCCGAGCCTTCGGCAACCATTGCTTTTGGAGAACGGGACGCCAGCCCCGGGCACACTTTCCAGTATCACATGGATTTTGACGCTTTGGACGATCTCAACGGCCTAAACCAGCGGATGCATGGCAATTCGGCTCGGACCGGCAAAGGTGGAGGTTCCAATTTTGGGATGATCGACGGCCACGTGGAGTACTTGCGTTATGGCAAGAGTTTCAACCCCGTCAACCTGTGGGCCGTCACGCCGAAGGAACGTAACATCCTCATAAACACGCCTTAACGCCTACGAGGAGAAGCCTCGCTGCGTCACTCAGCGGGATCGTTGGGCCGCAACACTGCGGCCAAGGCTTCTAGTTTTTCGGCAAGCTCTTCCGTCCGAACGGGTTTTGAAATGTACTCGTTCATCCCGACCCGCAAGCATTCCTCCCGGTCGCCTTGCATCGCGTTGGCCGTCATCGCGATGATCGAAACGCTGGCCCTTTCGTCGGGGAGGCTTCGAATGCGCCGGGTCGTTTCGTATCCGTCCATCACCGGCATCTGGCAATCCATTAAGATGACGTCGTAGCGCGTTCGCGATAACGCTTCCAAGACCTCATTACCGTTCGCTGCAAGATCGGCCGTAAAACCCAGTTTCTCGAGCTGCATCGTGGCCACTTTTTGGTTTATCGGGTTATCCTCCGCCAGGAGGATTTTCAACCGAACGTGTTTGGTACCGGTTCTTTCCGCAGGTGACTCGAGCGGAGGCAGAGGTCGCGAAAAACGGGCCAAACGCGATTCGGTCACGGTGTTCAACAAGGCTTCGAGCAGGGCCTGTTGTTTGACCGGTTTGACGAGATAGGCGTCGATTCCCAAGGCGTTCAGATCCGCCTCGTCAATGCGCTCACCCATGGAGGTCAGGACGACGATTCGTGTTTGGGAAATAGCGGGTTCGGCGCGGATGGCACGCGCCAGTTGGATGCCGTCCATTCCAGGCATTTGGAAGTCCAGGATGGCGATTTGGTAAGGGTCCTTCATCTTGGCCGCCGAGCGCAACATATCGAGGGCTTCAAAGCCGTTGGCGGCCATGCCGCCGTTGCGCATCTCCCAGCCCACCAATTGGTGGTGGAGAACGACCCGATTCGTGGCGTTGTCGTCCACCAACAGCACGGGGATGTGCTTCAACAAGTCAGCGGTAGGGTGAGTTGGCTTGCTGCGGCCCTCCTGCTTGGCCAGACGTGCGGTGAACCAAAAGGTAGATCCCTTGCCAGGCTCGCTCTCGATCCCCATTTCGCCGTGCATGAGTTGGACCAAGCGGCGACTGATGGCCAACCCCAATCCGGTTCCGCCATACTTCCGAGTCGTTGACGTATCCGCCTGTTCGAAGGCTCCAAACAAACGGTGTTGTTCGGCGACGGGTATGCCGATGCCGGTGTCCCGTACCGAGATGCGCAGGGTCACCTCGCGGGCGTCTTCTTTCAAAGTGACCAGATCAACCACGATTTCGCCCTGCTCGGTGAACTTGACGGCGTTGCTTAGTAAATTGAGCAAAACCTGACGGATTCTCCCTGGATCACCCACCAGGGCCGTGCTGACGTCAGCGGGTATGTGGCAGGCCAGTTCCAGTTTTTTGCCTGCCGCATTTTCCGCAATGAGATCCACCCCGCGCTCCACCACTTCACGGAGATCGAAGTCAATGTGCTCGAAGGTGAGTTTCCCGGCTTCAATTTTCGAGAAATCGAGAATGTCGTTGATGAGCGACAGCAACGATTCGCCGCAATTTCGGAGGGTACTGGCAAGTTCACGCTGATCCGCTGCCAAGTGGGTATCGAGCAGCAGGTTGCTCATCCCGATCACCCCATTCATTGGGGTGCGAATCTCATGGGACATGTTCGCCAGGAACATCGACTTGGCCTGGTTGGCGGTTTCGGCCGCCTGGCGGGCCTCTTTGGCTTCCTGTAAGGCCCGTTCTATTTGTATCCCTTTGCGGCTTAGTTCCTGATTGGCCAGAGCGAGGTCGGTCACTCGTTCCGCCACCCGGTCCTCCAACTCCGCGTGGGCCTTCCGGAGGGCTTCCTGGGCGCGTTGCAGTTTTCGGTGGCGACGCATGGACACGACGATCCAGACGCCGGCCAAGGCTACGACACCGGGCAGACAATAGAGGGCTACAGTGCGCCGCCGTCGGTCCCACCATGAAGGATTGCGGGTAATCACCAGGCCCTCGGGTGAACTCATCAGCAAGTCAAATGCCTCCGCCTCGGCGGAACCGTTGGCGGTTTCACTCTTTCGCATCCGGCAGACGCCCGTTAGCTGCAGAGCCGTGTCTTCCCGTAGCTCAACACCCTCTTTTCCTCCGGAAAGCAAGGTGACCGGGAAGTACTTGCCGCCGCGCCGGACGTGGATCAGTCCGCCAGTCCTGGGAATACTCACGTCGTCGGTCAGCACGCCGTCCAACGATATCAGACTGGCGTCCTGTTCGACACGGGGAGCGTTTTCCGGAGGAATGATGTCGGGCGTCGGGCGATTGCCGGTTCCTACGACTCGGACTGAGGAATAAGTGAGTTGGGGTGAGAATCCGCCTGCTTCGGGGAATCCCACCACCTCCACTTGCTGCCCGTTTTCGAGATCCTGCTTTTCCCGTAGCGTGACCCGCATCGCTCCAGAGGAATCTTGGAGATAGAACGATCCGTTATCCACCAGAGTAATGGCTCCGGCCACTTTGACGAACGATTGGACTTCCCCACCGTCTTGAAATTGGGTGACTTCCCGGATCGGTGTCAGGGGAAAATCGTAGAGGTTTTTTCGGCCGGGCCGGTCGATACCCACAAACTCAAGCGAAGGTGTTTCAATACGAAATCCGACTGCTTGGCGGTTTTCGTTGAAATTCGCGACGCATACTCCACGGACCCGGACGCTGGCAGCAGTGAGGCGGTGGGCGTCTTCGGTGGGAACTCCGCCGTCGACACGTACGTCGAAGGCTCCACCGCGCGATTTGAGTTTGATGACGCCGTGGTCCACCCCCAGGACCGCGCCTTTGACTTCCGCCCATTGGCAATCTTCATTCCCGGAGATCAGGTTGTCCCAGGACGGGTGGAGGGGCTCCGGCATTTTCTGCTCGTCCAAAACCTTGATGGTGCGAGGAACCACGATGGGCGAGAAGAGCCCAGGGTCGGTGACGCCATCTATGTCCACCGCCTTTCCTGTGCGTCCGTTCACCACTGAGGCGTCCGGCACGGCGATATAAATTCCGGCGGTGGCGTCTTGAACGACCCAAAACGTATCGTGCCAGGAGGTTAGTACCCCGCGCAGGCGCACCTGCCGTCCCTTGGAAAGTTCATCGGTATTAAGTTTGCGGATTTGCTCGACCGACGTAAGCACCGCGGCGGCAGGGCCGGAGTCGGTGCCCTCGAGATTGGGATTGGCGTCCAACGTTGCCTGTTTTAACCGGGAATTCCCCGTGTCCCATTCAAAGACGCCGGTGCATTCCACCAGGGTGCCCGTTCTTGGCGGGATTGTTTTGGATGCCAAGTCGATCCTCAGTTCGCGCCGCCGTCGGGCCAGTTTCAGCCATTTGGGAGCAATTCCCGCCACCCCCAGCGTGGGATTGGAGAGACCGGTGGCTGCGGTTCTATTTTGAAAATTGATTCCTTGTCCGAACGTCAACGCTATGAAGGCGTAGCGGGCATTGGTAGCGAGGGAGTCGCGGACCATGATGCCGGCCTTGGCCCATTCATGGGGCGCCGCGAACGAATCGACGCGCGCCACGACCGCGGCATCCCCGGGGAGTTGGGAATAGACGTAGTGAAATTGCTGCAGATCATTCCAGATGTCGCTTCCGACTCCGGTCACCGCAAAACGTCCCTCCCGAAAAATATTGGTCCCGGCGCTTTTCGGGTTGCCAATATCGAGATCCTGGACCTCGGTCGACAGTCCGCCGACGGAAGAAAAATAGGCGGTCGCTTTTTGGTTTTCATCGTGCGAACTCACGGCCAGGCCAAAGTAAGCGGTATCGGGCAAGGACAGGTGAACGTCTCCCAATTTGGTCCAGTGAATTCCATCATCCGACCAGGAGCCTTCCACGATGCTGTCCGTGTCGGCGAGGGACACTGCGGCGCCGGCGTGGGGATTGGTGACAAAGCCGCGCACCCGCACGCGGGTGCCGTTCAAATAGGTGACCCGTTTGCCATAGAGGTCGCTCAATAGAGTCAGGGGCAGGTGGGTTCCAGCGTCAGCATCGGGGCTCTGGGATTGGATTTCGCCGGGACTGGGACACCACAGGACGCCCGCGAGGCGGCGGCCTTGTTCGTCCAGCAATCCCTGGACGAATCCCCTGGCCACCACCTGTATATTTAGTAATCCCTGGGTTTTGGATTGCGGGTCCTGGTCGACATAGATCCTGGCCTGGCGCCCGTTCTGGGTGATTTCCAGGACCGAAAACGTGCCCACCCGGCTAACTTGGGTGACTGTGCCCCGCATTTCGGCCCAGGCGTAGTCCGAGGAAACTGGCACGGGGTCTTCAGGTTGCACCCGTTCCGGTGGCGCCTGGGGTGCCCGGCCCAGCTCTGAAATCATGGGCCAAGAGATACGGATCGGACCGGCCAGGGTCATCGTGTTGGTTTCCAGTTCGGCCGGAGAATTGATTTTCAGGAGGGACCATTCTTCGCGGAGGATGGTGCCGGTGGCATTTTTGTTGTCCGGCGACAAGGCGTGGGTTCGATCCTGCCACGGCGAAAGGTAAGTTGAGCCAATGACGCATCGATCGACTCCAGGTCCCTGCCAGGCGGCGGCAAAATGACCTTCGCCGTCGCCATTCACCTGGAGAGCTTCCACGTAGTAGGACTTGTCCGCTTCCAAATGCTGCGGATCGGAGTGCTGGGAAGGAAAACGTTCCCATTCCTGCGGATAAGTCCAGCCATTGACGCTGGCGACTATATGTTTCGATTCGGGCGCGGCGTTGGTCCCGAGCCAGAGGGTGCCGGAATCATCGCTGGAGATCCAAAACGTATAGTCGCCGGTGGCCTTCGGTTTGAGCCAGCCCCGGTATCGGGTGACATAGGGATAATTGAGCTGGGAAGGACTCGCGAACTCGCTTTCCCAGGCAATGAGGGATGGGTCGCCGGGATACCGGATGTGGGTGGCGCCTCGCCCGGTGACGACGGCTCTGGAACCCACCATTGGCTGGTTGCGGCGGACATCTGATCTAATCTCCAGGGCGCCGGTACCATCCTTCAGGGTCACCCACTGGCCCCGTGGATCACGGGCGACAATCGTGCCCTCCAAGCGGAGTGGGACACCGAATCGCGCTTGGGCTTCGGTAACCGTCTTCCATTCCGCCACGGTGGTTACGGTGCGGACGGGAGCTTCAGCAGCGGTGGATCGTCCGGAACAGGCCAGGAAAAACAGGCACCCGATAGCCGCAAAAATGAGCCCAGACAAGGTGGCGGGAAGGGCACGTCCTTCCCGGTTGCATTGTCTGGCAGCGTTCCACCTCAGCGCGAGGGGAGCCTGACCGGCGATATTCACAGTGATGACTATGCCTACTCTCTTCGATAATCGGCAGAAATGGCTAGGTCATTAAGCTGAAGATAGCCTAATCGCGACATGCTAATCGTAACTGGCTGCGAGACAGTGAAATATTTCTGAATGAAAAAGACGGTCCAATCTTCCTGTCAAGGCCCATCAGCGTCTGGCGACCGCAATGATTGGGCCAATGCAGTGACCCAAGCGTAACACCTTGGAAGGAACAAAAAACGGCTGGCAAGGGTGTTCCCTGATCCAGCCGTTCATCGTAAAATGGCACCTACAAGGGTGAGCGGAACTACGACTGTTTGGCCTTTTTCTTGGCTTCGAGTTCCTTGGTTTCCTTGTCCAGCTTGGCGGCGAACTTCTTGGGATCCTTCTCGAAGTCCTTGAAGCAACTCTTGCAGCACAGCTTGTACTTCTGGCCGTCCTTGACGAACTCGTAAGGCTTCATGTCACTGCCTTCGAACTTCTCGTCGGAAACGATGCATTTATCGAGCTTGTACGGCTTCGCCTTCTCGGCTTTGGCGGCAGCATCGTCGGCTGCCCAAGCGGAATGGCCCAAAGTAAGGGTCGCAACCGCGCAGGCGCCCATGAGGGATTTGAGTGTCTTGAAATTCATGTCTTTTCGGTGTGTCGCTTTTGTGGGTCAGAATACTCGTTTCTGTCGCCTCGGCAAATGAATCTGATCAACTGGAGAACCGGTCGTTGGTCCAAGGATCGGCGGTGTTCGAATAGCCTCGCACTTCCCAAAAGCCCAGGATGTCGCGACCCATGAAGGTAATCTCCCGGATCCATTTGGCACCCTTCCACGCATAGCGTTTGGGCAGGATAACCCGGGCCGGGCCACCATGTTCCGCCGGGAGGGGCTGGCCGTTCCAAGTGTGGGCGATGAGCACGTCGTCGTCCAGACAGGCTTCCAAAGGGTTGTTCGTGCTGTAGCCGTCGTAACTTTTGAAAAAGACGTGGGTGGCAGATTCCTTGGGTTTTACCAAGTCGGCCAAGGTGAAGAACGCCACCCCTTCCCAAGCCATATCGAATTGGCTCCAGGTTGTGACGCAATGGAAGTCACTAACGTCCCGGAAAACGGGCAGGGCCAGGAACTCGTTCCATTTGAGTGTGATCGGGTTTTCGACTTGGCCGCCGATCCTGAGTTCCCAGCGATCCAACGGGATTTCGGGTTTTACACCCAAGTCGAGCACCGGGAAATTGTCGACTTGCCGCTGTCCGGGGGGCAGGCGGTCAACCGAACGAACGGCGGGTTTTTCCTGGCCGGCCATCTTGCGAGCCCACCGTTCCTTGGCGGCGATGTACGCTTCCTTCACGGCGACATTCTGGCTGAGGATTCCCGACAGGCAAGCCGGCGGCTTACTCATTGATCGCGCAACCTGCTATTGCAGGGCGGCCCGTGTCCCTCTAGTTTGTCCGCCTTCTGGAACGTACGATGAGCGACAATTCGAATGACACCCATCAGAATCCCGGTGGCGGAGTGCCGGGATACGACGGAGCCGACAGTGGAGTCGGTCCCGAGTCACTGGCTGATCTGGCTGCCTTGAAAGAACAGGCGGCCAAGGCAGCGGATTATTATGAGCGGTTGGTTAGAACCACCGCGGACTTCGATAATTTCAAGAAACGGGCGGCGCGGGATCGCGACGAAGCCCGACGTTCGGGATTGGAATCCGTGATCACCCGGTTGTTGCCGGCGCTCGATAACTTCGAGATGGCCCTCGTGGCGACCAACCAGGCGGGTGTCAGCTTGGACACGGTGCGCACGGGCGTGACGATGATCCAGAGCCAGTTGAAGGCGGCCATCGCGGAGTTTGGCGTTGAGGAAGTCAATGCCTTGGGCCAGACCTTCGATCCGGCCGTCCATGAAGCCGTCTCCCAACAGGAAACGGCTGAGGTCCAAGAGGGGCAGGTGGTGCAACAACTTCGCAAAGGTTACCGCCTGCGCGATCGATTGCTCCGTCCGGCCAGTGTCGTGGTCTCCCGTAAACCGAGCGCCTGACACCGCCTAATCCTGCATGTCCTCGCAAAAACGCGATTTCTACGAAGTATTGGGCGTATCCAAAGGAGCTACCGACGAGGAGCTCAAGAAGGCGTACCGAAAATTGGCCGTCAAATACCATCCGGACAAGAATCCGGGTGATAAGGAGGCCGAGGAAAAGTTCAAGGAACTGGGTGAAGCCTACGAGGTCCTGAGCGATCCGCAAAAGCGGGCGGCTTTCGACCAGTACGGCCCTGCCGCCTTCGATCCCCGTGCCCGCGCTGGGGCGGGTGGGTTCCGGGGCGGTTCGACTCACGATCCTTTTGATGTCTTCCGCCAGGCCTTTGGGGGGAGTGACATTTTTGAAGCATTCTTTGGGGGAGGGGGCGGTGGCGATGGCGACGAAGGGGGCGGACGAGGCGAAGACCTACGCTACGATCTGGAACTGACCTTGGAAGAGGCGGTAACCGGGGTGGAGAAGGAGATTCGGTTCTCCAAGAACGTCCGTTGCGAAACCTGTACGGGCTCAGGCGCCGAAAAAGGATCGAAGGTTATTTCATGTCCGGGCTGCGGAGGTCGCGGCCAGATCATGCGTAATGCGGGCATCATCATGATGCGGCAGACCTGTCCGCGTTGCGGTGGCAACGGCAAAGTGGTGGAAAAACCCTGCCGCGCTTGCCGTGGCGAAGGGCGTACCGAGCAACAAACCTCCGTCAAGATCCGCATTCCAGGCGGCGTCGACACCGGTGCGCGCCTGCGTTCCACGGGGAATGGTGCGGCGGGTGTCCGGGGCGCGCCGGCGGGCGATCTCTATGTCGTCCTGGTGGTGCGAGCCCACGAGATTTTCCAGCGTGATGGGAACGATCTGCTGTGCGAGGTGCCGATCAGTTTCGTCTTGGCTGCCTTGGGTGGGGAATTGGAAGTGCCTACCCTCACGGGGAAGGCCCGCATTACCCTCCCGTCAGGAACCCAGAATGGCTCCACTTTCCGGTTGAAAGGACGGGGCGTGAAAGACTTGCAGGGTTACGGCGTGGGCGATCTCCGCGTTTCTGTGACCGTGGAAGTGCCGGCCAAATTGAATTCCGCCCAGCGGGAGTCACTGGCGGAGTTTGCCAAGCTCTGCGACGAGAATGTTCATCCGCGGGCCAAGGGCTTCCTGGAGCGGGCGAAAAGTTTTTTCGCATAAGTTGACGAATTTTCGAACCAGCCGCGAAAGGCTGGCGTTATACGGGGTGAAGTCCGATGAACTGGCCCTTCACCTTAACAGATGAGCAAGCGATGTGGCGTGTGCGCCACGACGACGATCACAGTGCCTTCGCACAGATCGTCGCCCGCTGGGAGACCCCAATCCAGCGATTGTGCGCCCGGATGGTGGGTGACATCCACCGGGCGGAGGACCTGACCCAGGAAGCCTTCGCCCGGGTGTTCGCCCACCGGCATAAGTATGAACCCGCGGGCCGTTTTTCCACCTGGCTTTGGCGCATCGCCATCAATCTTTGCCACGATGAAATCCGGCGCAAGAACCGCCGCCCGGAATCGAGCATCGAGCAGGAGGAGCCCGACTCCGACGAAACCACCACCCGGGAGTTTGCCGATACCCAGGCCAGTCCCGACGAGGCCATTGTGGCGCTCGAGCGGGCCGAGCAGGTTCGCCGGGCCCTGATGAAACTACCGGAGCACTATCGGGGCGTGCTCGTCCTGCGGCACTACGAGGGGCTCAAGTTCAACGAAATCGCGCAGGTGCTCGGCATTCCCGAAGGCACAGTGAAATCGCGCATGTCCGAGGGGTTGTCGCGGCTGGGCGAACTGCTGCCCAAGTCCCCGCAGAACTAAATATTATTATACAAGACTTTATGAAACATCCCAATACGGAAACCTGGATGGCCTACCTGTATAAGGAACTGGGCAAGGCCGAGCGCGCGGAATGCGACCGGCACCTGAAGGGCTGCCCGGAATGCCAGGCGGAAATGGAGCGCTGGCGGACGGGCATGGAATGGCTGGACCACGATTCCGCCAGCCTGGTGATCGCCCAGGGCAAGAACGTCGTGCGGTTCTGGCAGCAACCGATGTTGCGCTGGGCCGCCGCGGCCGCGGTGATCCTGACTTCCGGCTTCGCCATGGGGCGGCTCAGCCAGCCTTCCAACGACGACCTCGACAAGAAGCTGGCCGAGATGCGGGAAGTGATTACCCGCGATGTCCAGGCTCGTAATCAGCAAGACCTGCAGGAAGTGGCCCGGGTCACCCTGCAACAGCAGCAGCAGTGGTTCGAAGGCATGGCCCAGCACCTTTCGCTGCAACAGGCCGACTACCAGAAAACGATGCTCCAGGCTATCGACGAGGAAATATTCCCGCTGCGTACCGGCATGGTCCGGCTCGCCCAGTTCACGGGCCAGAGCTTCAGCGAGTTTGCCAACCTGGTTAATAATAGACTTTCACCCGAAGACAACGCCACCAACACCGTAGATAAAGGAAATTAATATCATGAATTCCCAGGGAATCTTTCGACTTGCGCCGGTCTTTGTGTCCGTGGCGCTGTTGCAACTACCGGCTTGCCGGATCTACGCGCAGGATGCGCCGCCAACGCCACCCGTGCCGGTGGCGGTTCCCGGGGCGGCACCTGTGCCGGACAATGGCCCGGTGCCAGTGCCTGCCGAGATCGCGCCGCCTTCGGCGTTACCGACTCCGACTATTGTCGATACCGAAATCCCCGGTGGCGATGCCCCGACTCCCAAGGGCCGAAACGGAGGCGCGGACGTCGTCAAGCGATCCAAGGATGAAGCCAAAAGGGCGAAGGAGGACGCTCGACGGAAGGGGGAACAAGCCCGGGAGCGGAGCGAGCAAGCCCGGGAGAGAAGTGAAAGCCACGAATTTACCCTGGCAGGGGAAGGAGGCGGCATGGCGCTTGATGTGGATGCCTTCCGAGCCCAGGCCGACAAGCAGGTGGCTGAGTTACGCAAACAGATGGTCGGGATGCGGGGCCTTTTTTCCAGTGGGACGAATCGCCGGACTCTGGTTCTGCCGACCGGCACCACCGATCCCCAAGCTTTGGCCCAGACTCATGAAGACCTCGTGGTCATGCATCGGCTGCTGACCCGTGCCTTGAGCGGATCCAAGAACAACCCCAAGGAATACGCGTTCCGATTCAATTCCGACGACCGCCAAGTGGATGCCATGTATTTGGCGGGCTATGGCACGGTGTTTCTCTTGAACGTCGATTTCCCATTGGTCGAGACGCCCAAGGTTGAACACAAGGCACCGGAAGCCGAAGCCAAGGATCCGGCTTGGGAAAAAGAACGCCGCCGGGCGTCGGGTGACGATCCAGATGACGGTGCCGCGGTGAACTTCGAGGTCAACGACGACGGGCGCAACGGGCCGCCGGATTTCGACGCCGAAAAGGTCAATAGATTGCGCAACCGCCTCCTGGAAGCGCTCAAGCACGCCGCCAATATCCGAACTCTGAAGCCGGAGGAAGATGTGATCGTAGTGGTGGCCGGACGCAGTCAGCCAGCTATCGTAACTCGTATTAATAACCAGATTCGTTTGACGGAGCCGGCAGTCGTGGGAGTCGCCCCGGCGAAACCCGCCGCAGGCAATGCCGCCTGGTCCGGAGCGGCGATGAACTATAACCGCGCGGTGGCACCCGAATCGACCGTCGCGTTGATTGCCAGCGACCGGGGTTCGCAAAGCAGCCTCGTGTTGCGAGTGAAGAAATCGGTGGTGGACGACCTCGCGGCTGGCAAGCTCGACGCCGATGGCTTCAAGAACGCCGTCAATATTATCGCCCAGCCAGGTGAACCGGGCGGACGGGTATTGCAGCCAGTCCGCAAGTAGCCTGGATCCCCGCGAGGGCGGGCCTAGGCGTATGATTTTCCCGCTCGTGGCTCATGTGAAAGTTCTGTAAGTGGCCTTGTGACGGTTGGAAACGAGAGCGGGCAGAGCCCGGCGCTGAGTGGCGTCGGGCTCTTGTTTTTTTTGGGGTGACGATCGTTCGCTTGGCAAGTCTGGAAGTGCCTCCACCGCGCCGGTTGCTTTTTCGTTGTCGCATCGTCATCCGCCGCTTTCCAGCTTGAGCGTCGTTTTCAGGGCCACGGGTAGTGGCGGATTGCGCCTGAAATTCGTGCGTGACGTTCTGGTGCTTGACAAGTCTTAGAAGTGTATTAGTCAATTAGTACACACAGAACACATGACTTGGCCTCCCTCGGGAGGGCGACGGGCGAAAGGGCACGAATGATCATCCAAATCAATGCGCAGGACGGGGCGCCGATCTACCAGCAGATCGTCGAGCAGGTAAAATACCTGGTGGCGGCGGGGAGAATGCAG
>DATJII010000062.1:0-64528 GCA_035493435.1 Candidatus Limnocylindria bacterium
CCCAGACGCCACCCAGTAAGGTCATGGCGGCCAGGGAACGAAACCACGTGGTCTGCCACCAGAAGGGCAGCACGCGAAAGTCAAAGGAGGCCGCCTGGGGACTCCATACCCCGTCATTGTTGGCCACATGAAGCTGAAAACTATACCAGCCGGGGCCCAGGGAATGGTAACTGGCCACTCGCCGCGTATCCGCCTCTTCCCATTGGTCTTCCAGTCCCCTCAGGCGATACCGAAACCGCACCCTCTCGGGTGCGCTCAAACTCAGCCCGGTATAGCGGATTTCCACCTGCCTGCCCCCTGGAGGCACTCTCAAGGGAACATCACGCGCGGGCGGAGCGTTGCTTGAGACTTGGAGTCCGTTGGAAAAAACCCGTACCCCATTCACGTCAATCTGCTCTATCACCGCCAACGGAGGCGTCGAATTGAACCCGATCTGGCGCGGGTCAACGACACAAAGGCCCTTTTCCATGGCGAACCAAAGCCGTCCATCCTGGGCTCGAATGCCGGTAGGGCTCCCGGAAGCGCACTGGACCGAAGGCAGACCGTCGGCACGAAGATAAACCGTGCCTTCGACCCGGCTTTTTTGGCCGGACGCCACGGCATCCCATTCCTTTTGGGCGACCCTGAAAATACCTCGGTCGGTGTTCAACCAGAGATGACCCAGATGGTCATCCAGTATCGCTCCTATAGTATTCCCCGGCAAGCCGGACGCGGAGGAATAGGTGGTAAATTTTCCCCCGCGAAGCCGGCTTAATCCACCACCCCAGGTGCCCGCCCAAAGAGTGCCATCGTCGTCGGCCAAGAGGCATCGCACCGAATCAATCGCCAGTCCGTCGCGTGTCGTGAAGGCGTGAAATGTCCCCGCATGAAGCCGGTTAAGCCCCCCTCCGGCCGTTCCAATCCACAGATCGCCCTGGCGATCCTGGGTAATCGCCCATACAAAATTAGTGGATAGGCCATCCAGCGTGGTGAAGCTGTACATCCGCGGCCCATCCAGGACGGTCAGGCCCTTTTCCCCGCCTATCCAAAGGGCTCCCTTCCGGTCTTCGAACAAACCATATACCCGCCCGACGCCCAATTCGTTTCGCCTGCCCTGCAGCGACACCCCCCCTTCCTGCCACTGCAAAATATCCGGCCCGGACGTGCCCATCCACAGCGTCCCGTCTCGACGAGCCTGGAGCGTGCGAATCGTGCCACGATGCCAGTCAAATGGCATGCTCATCGGCCCTTCGAAGCGGCCCTCCCGCAACCTCACCAGCCCGCCCGTATTGAGCCCGGCCCATAGGTCCCCGGAGGCAGTCTGCGCCACGGACATCACCGCGTGCGCGGGAAGCCCCTCGGAACGACCGTAGGAAAAAAAATCGCGCGGTTTCAGACGAAGCAATCCACCTCCATAGGTTCCCACCCAGAGATTATGTTCCCGATCCTCGCAAACCGAAGAAACAGTGTCGCCGGGAAACCCGGTCTCGGCGGTCATCCTCTCCACCGTCCCGTCCGGGCGGAACCAATGCACGCCTTCGACCCAACTTCCCATCCATAGCTGCCCTTGGGAATCCTCCATCATCTCCGTTATGGCGTGGTGGGAAATCCAGGGAAAGGTGGGTGAATCCGCACTCCATTGTCCGTCCACGAGGCGTCGCACCCGTCCGCCACTGCAGATCCAGAGGCCGCCTCTCGGGCTGGCGGCAATCCGCACCACAGCTTCCGTTGTTTCACCGTTGGGAGGCCGCCATTCCCTCCAGTGGTCGGCCTCCAAATAGCCGAGCCGCCGGTCTTGGATTACCCAGACGCGTCCAGATTTTTCCGCCTCGACCATGGTGTCGCCCAGCGGCTGCATCTTCTGCATTCGCTCCACCAAAGGAGAGTCTACCCCTGAAAGTACTTCGAAAAAGCGACCGTCCCGATACCTCAACAATAAACGGGGACCGAAATCTTCCACGCCCGCAGTCACCAGCAAACTACCGTCCGGGGCCTGAGCTATCGAACGAACCCGGTAATCAGGCCAGCCGTCGGCAGCGGTCAAGCGGGTGAACTTGCCCGCGAAATAACGGGAGAGCTGGCCATATTCCGACGCCACCCACAAAGCGCCTTCCGCATCTGCAAACAGATGGACAATTCGGTCGCTCTCCAGTCCCGGGGTTGCCAAACCGAAAACTGTGAAGCGAAGGCCGTCGAAGCGTGCCAGGCCAAGGAACGTCCCCAGCCACAGATAGCCGTCTTTGGTCTGTACAACGGAGGTTACCGTGCTATCGGGCAGGCCATCGTCTGGCTGCCAGACGTCGACTGAATACTTCCCCGGAAGTATATCCATCTCGCGTGCCACCAAGGTGGTTCCCATCAGGATCCACACGCTTGCCAGCCCCCACCATCGGCCAAACCATGAAAAAGGGCGAATCACCAAACCCTATTCTGTGAGAAACACCTTCAGCGTTCAAATCCAATATCCTGTCCGGCAGGCGAATATAAAGCCTACAACGCAGGCTCGGCGGCGATATACGCCTCGAATTCGTGCCTGGCGTAGGGCGGAATCTTCGCCCGGAATCGCGCCACTTCCCCTGTATAGTCCTGCTCCAGTATCTGCCCCACTGAATGGAGGCGGGCGATGAGTTTCTGCTCCTCGTGCGGCACGGCCAGATCGAGGAAATCACGGATGGGCCGCAGCATTGCTCCCAATTCGCTGAAAAGCGCTTCGAAGCCCTGCCCCGTCTTGGCCGAAACCGCCACGGCTTTCGGAAACTGCTCGCAGAACTGGGCCGCCAGTTCGGGGCTCGCCAGGCGATCCACCTTGTTGAAGACCATCAAGATCGGTTTGTCATGAATGCCAATATCATCCAGGACAGCATTGACGGCGTGGATTTGCTCGGCAGCGTGGGGATGGCTGCAGTCGACGACGTGGATCAGCAAATCGGCTTCCACCACTTCTTCCAGGGTGGCTTTGAACGCTTCCACCAACGTGGTCGGGAGCTTGCGGATGAAGCCCACGGTGTCACTGAGCAGAACGTTCTGGTTCGTGGGCAGCCGCAGGCGGCGGGTGGTGGGGTCCAGCGTGGCGAACAACATGTCCTCCGCCAGGACCCGCGCACCGGTGACGGCGTTGAGCAAGGTGGATTTGCCCGCGTTGGTGTAGCCCACGATTGACGCCAGTGGCCATTGATGCCGTTGCCGTCCCGCGCGTTGGGTGCTCCGTTGTTTGCCGACGATGATCAGTTCTTCGCGGATCTTTTCGATGCGCTCCTGGGTCTTCCGCCGATCCGCTTCCAACTGGGATTCGCCTTCACCACCGATGGAACCGGTTGAACCCCGTTGGCGCGACAAGTGCGTCCAGTAACGAGTCAGGCGGGGTAGCAGGTACTGAAGCTGCGCCAATTCCACCTGGAGTTTGCCTTCGCGGGTTCGCGCCCGTTGGGCGAAAATATCGAGAATGAGCGTGGTGCGATCAAGGACCTTGCACTTGAAAACCTCTTCCAAGTTCCGGGCTTGGGCACCGGTCAGTTCGTCGTCGAAAATGACGGCATCGGCCTCCAGGGACTTGGCCTGTACAGCGAATTCCTCAGCCTTGCCGCCGCCGATGTATGTCGCGCTATGGGGTGTTTCGAGCCGCTGAGTACCGTCACCAACCACCTGGACGCCCGCGGTTGAGGCGAGTTCCGCCAATTCGTCCAAGGAATCCCGGACATCCCAGGCGGACCTGGATTTCAGTTCGACGCCGACGAGGAAAACACGTTCCGTGCGCCGGTTGAGATTATCGATGAGTGCTTTCAAATGAGACCGCTAAATCGAGGGTTACTGTAAGGGCTGTGGGGGAGAAGGAAAGCCCCAGATGGAAAGTGAGATCCGACGGTACTCCGTCCAGTTCCGACACCTCGGGCTCCATGCGATCGACATCTGCCAAATCGGATTTTGCACGCCTGCCTGAACAATCGTCTGACGCCGCTACGGGAAAGACCCCATCGTGCCCGCTCATTCAGGTCCCCTAATGTAAAGCCGTTGGAATATTAGCACCTTCCACCAAATGAAATATCGATTGAGTGGAAATTAACAAATGAAAAACAGCTTTCGCATTCTCCTTTCTGCCAGCACCGCCTTATTGGCGTTTTCGTCGTTGGCGGAAGACTCACGCAATGTGAGCACGGACCGCCCCAACCACCCCACACCCCCTGCCGAACGACTGAATAGCGCGGCCAAGACCAGCGACATCGTCGGAATGACAGTCAAAAACTTCCAGGAAGAGAAGCTCGGCAAAGTGGAAAACCTCCTGGTGGATTTACCTTCGGGCCGCGTCGTGGCCGTCATTATTTCCTCAGGCGGGTTCCTGGGGATGGGTGACGAATTGAGCGCGGTGCCTTCTGCGGCTCTTCATTATAACACCGAGCGGGACAGCCTCCGCTTGGATACCTCCAAGGAAGCCCTCGCCAAGGCACCCCACTTCAAGGCGAACCAATGGCCCGACTTCGATCAAGCCGCCTACTCCGAGGGAGTTTATCGCGCCTACAACGTGCTCCCCTACTTCACCACGAACGTGACAACCGCTGCAGACAACACCCAGCGAAACCGTCGTGACCGTGACGATCGCAACCCGACCCCGCTCGACCAAGGCAACAACAAGGCTGACATCGCCACCACGGCCGGGATCCGCAAGGAAATCATGGCCGACAAAAACATGTCCACCAATGCCAAGAACGTGAAAATCATCACCAACCAAGGCCAGGTCACCCTGCGCGGGCCGGTCAATACCGCGGAGGAAAAGCGCCTGATCGGTGAAATGGCGGATCGCAGCATACATTCGGGGAGCGTGGACAACCAACTGGAAGTCAAACTCGCCACCGACAGCAATAACTAATTCGGTCAACCAAACCAAAGAACTACAATTATATGTCAAAGAAATCCGTATTCTGCATTGCCACTTCCAACTCCCAGGCTGAGACGATCGTCGACCAGTTGAAGGCCGCGAGATTCTCGAACAACGACATCTCCGTCTTGTTCCCCGACAAGAAATCCAGTCGCGATTTCGCCCATGAGAAGAACACCAAGGCACCCGAAGGCGCGGTCACTGGCGCTGGCACGGGAGGTGTCATTGGCGGCGCGTTGGGCTGGATCGCCGGGATTGGTGCGTTGGCTATTCCTGGAGTGGGCCCCTTCATTGCCGCCGGGCCCATTATGGCTGCCTTGAGTGGCGCCGCAGTCGGAGCAGCCCTTGGCGGAATCGCTGGCGGCCTGATCGGTCTGGGGATCCCTGAGATCGAAGCCAAGCGCTACGAAGGCAAGGTCAAGGCTGGCAACCTCCTTATCTCCGTGCACACGGCAGATTCGGAAGAGATTAAGCGGGCCAAGGATATCTTCACCAAAGCGGGCGCGGAAGACATCTGCACCACCGGTGAAGCATCCACCTCCAAGGATCATAAGGCCACGGAACGTGGCCCTCACACCCAAGAAAAGCCCCACGCGGCGACTGTCGCCTAATGGGAAATCATGTTGCGGCGGCCGGGCTCACTCGGCCGCCACGACATACCCTTCCCCCCCTCGGAATTGCTGCAACCCATATGAAAACTCTCAAAGATCTTTTTCTGGATGAACTGGCGGACATCTATGACGCCGAACGCCGCATTGTGAAAGCCTTGCCCAAGTTGGCGAAGGCCGCGACCTGCCCGGAGCTAAAAAAAGGGATTCTCGCCCATCTAAAGGAGACCGAAGGCCACGTTACCAAGCTCGAAAAGGTATTCCAATCGTTCGACCTCAAAGCCAAAGGCAAAACCTGCGAAGCAACCGTTGGCCTGTTGGCCGAGGGAGACGAGATTGCCGCCGATTTCAAAGGGTCACCCGCGATCAACGCCGCCCTCATATCGTCAGCGCAAAAGGTCGAACACTACGAAATCGCGTCCTACGGTTGCCTTCACGAATGGGCGGGACTGCTCGGCAAAAAAGAGGCGTCCACGCTCTTGTTGCAAATTTTGAATGAGGAGAAGGAAACCAACAATACGCTCACCGAATTGGCGCGCAGCTACTGCAACCAGGAGGCACTGATGGAATCCGGCAAAAAAGACACAGCCAGGGTTCCAAATGGAGTGCCACCCAGCATAGACAAGAAAGTCGCGCCTAAGAAGATGGAGCGTAATCGCGCCGCTTCCGTGTCGTTTTAGCGTGTTGGCTATTGGTTCTTGATGTCCCTCGCCATCAGTGTCGCCGGGCGTTTTCAAGTTCACCCTCACTTTGACATATGATTTTATTTACCATGCAGCCCTTGTTTGCAGCCATCGGGTACTCGCTGCTCTATCTCCTCCTGGGCGGAGGCTTGGGCGGCGCCGTTTTGATCTTCATCGTCGCCAAGATATTCCGTAAATAGATTTACCCGGGCTGCCGCGCCTGGCGTCAGCCTTGGCCCGCCGGGGAATTCCGGATCCGGGCGTATAAGAAAGCGTCGTGGACCTGTCCCCGCTTGCAAACCGCTGACCGGAGCCGCCCTTCAAGTTGGAACCCGGCCTTCTCCAATACCCGCGCCGAAGCCCGGTTGACATCAAAGACTTCCGCAAAGACGCGGACTAGGTCGAATTGCTCGAATCCGTATTCCACCAAGGCGCCCACCGCTTCGGTGGCGATTCCCTGCCCCCAGTAAGGCTCACCGAGCCAGTACCCGATTTCGGCCGAGCGATGATGGATATCCTCGCCAAGGATCAGTCCCACCCCACCCGCCATCTCACCGTCCACTTCGATTCCCAGGCACCTGGGTGGCTGGTCTTCCCCAATGAGGTTGATAAAGGCCTCGGCATGGGCCAGTTCGTAAGGATACGGGAAATGGTCGCGGACAAACCGCGAGACGTTCCGATTATTCGCATGGCGGGCGATCGAGGCAGCGTCGCTGGGCCGAATGGTCCGAAGGAGGCAGCGGGAAAGCCGGATCTCCGGTGTAGGAAGGTTCACAAGGGAAAACAGACCGAAAACGACTGACCGAGATCAGGCTCCGGTCGCACCGGGTTCCTGCTCGTCACCGGACTCGACGCCCTCTTGCTGGAGAAGGATTTCGCTCGAAACAATGAAATCCAGGCTCCAACGGCGAGCCAGCAAGGGGACGCGCTCGGTGTTCTGCAACTCGGAAGGAATCTCGCCATAGCGCAAAGCCTCGGGCGAATCCGCATAATCGCGGCACTTCATCCCCAGCAACCGCTCATCGAGCGTCATGCGGCCTTCGTTCCAAAGCGTCTCACCGGCCCAATCATAGGCCCGTACCACTTTGCCATCACGCAACAAGCCCCAGCCATGAAAGTTGAGGACCCGATCCATGTGATAAAACTGCACCTCCCCGGTGGCCTTGCTCAAGTTCACCAGGAAACGGAAGCTGGCATCAATGTCCAACGCGGGGTCAGGAATACCGCCACCAATCACCAGGGTCCACCCGTCAACCGGCGGGGACACGAAAAGGCGGCGTTCGCGAAAGCGGGACAAGGCGTCAGACCAGGAAGCCGGAGCGTCACCCACGCCCAGGATGTCGCGCAGGTATTCGGTGTTCATGCTCTTGATGGCGAGCCAGCGCGACGGTGCGGGAAAGGGATTGAGACGGCGTCGTGACCCAGTAAGGGGAGCCAAGGGATCCACCTGTCGCGCCGCACGTCTGACGCGGCGGAGATGATTCCGCAGGAAATAAACCAGTGTTGCGGCAACACCTATCACGCCGCAAAAAAGTAACAGGAGCGCCACCACCTCTGAGCTTGAGCCAAAATCCATACAAAACCTGCCTTTGCCGGTGAAGCAACTGCGAACAACCAACCACACCACTGCTCATTTGGCAATGCAATCGCGCTCTCGTTCAACCAAAATGGGGGGAAATGAATTCATACTTGGCGGCGATCACCCGTCTTGGGGCGATGGCAGCAAGATTTGTCTGGCTCGTCGGCTCGGGCTTCCCCACCAAACGATTAAGGCAAGCGATAGCCCCGCCCGGCAACCAACAACCGGTACCAGTGTTCGCGACCTAGTTTCAGGCTGACGGCGGCACTAAGTTCCACAATGCGAGCAGGCTGGGTGGTCCCAATAATGGGCAACATATTCGCGGGATGTCTCAGTATCCACGCCAGGGCCAGCACGCCCGGAGTGACACCGAGTTCCTTGGCGATGGCTTGCAACTCAGGTTGCAGGGAGCGAAGCCGATCCCCGTCCGCCGCAGGCAAACCTTCAACCGAAAACGTGCCGATTCTACCCCGAGCCAAGGGGCTCCAAGCCATGGGCGTCATCCCGAGCCGATAACTATGGTCGAGGGTGCCATCTTCCAAGGTAAACTGATGCAACAGACTAACTTCCACTTGGTGTGTTATCAACGGCATCGGGCAGGCCTGCTGAAGTAAGTCCACCTGGCTGGGGTGGAAATTGCTAATACCGAATTCGCGTACCTTCCCCTGGTCGCGTAATTGGGTAAAGGTTGCGGCGACCTCAGCTGGGTCCATTAAGTAATCGGGCCGATGGAGCAGCAAAACATCCAGCCGATCCACATTCAGCCGTCGCAGTGAACCCTCGACCGAGCGAAGAATGTACTCCTTGCTGAAATCATAGCAGTGCGCACCACCCGGCTCGGGATATCCCGGAGGCCGAATGCCGCACTTGCTCAGAATTACCACCCGATCGCGCATGCCCGGGCTCTGGCGCAAGGCGAGTCCGAAAATACGCTCGGACTCGCCCCGCCCGTAAATATCCGCGAGGTCGAAGAAGTTATACCCCGCATCGTAGGCGGCGTGTACCGCATTGATGCCCGTCCGGTCACCGTCGGCCGGAATGGGAGCCCCTTCCGAGCCATTCAAACGCCAGCAGCCATACGCCACCGGAAACAAGTTCTGGTGCGCAAATGCCTCCCATAGAAGGCCTTTTCGTGAAGTGGCAGGGAATGACATGGCGTCGGCAGTGGCGTATTAGAGATACTTGTCCGTCACAGCGCCTTCCGACGCGGAACTCACCGTCTTGGCATACTTCGCCAGCACGCCGCGGGTGTACTTCGGCTTCGGCTGCTTCCAGGCCTTGAGCCGTTTCTTGATCTCAGTAGCCTTGACCTGAAGCGTGATCTCCCGGGAACTGGCGTCGATGAGGATGGGATCGCCGTTCTGGATTACCGCGATCGGCCCACCCTGATGAGCTTCCGGCGTGACATGCCCAATGACGAAGCCATGGCTTCCGCCGCTAAAGCGTCCATCGGTTATCAATGCCACGTCCTTCCCCAATCCTTTTCCCATGATGGCGGAGGTGGGCGAAAGCATTTCGCGCATGCCAGGCCCACCGGTCGGTCCTTCGTAACGAATGACCACGACGTGGCCTTTTTTCACCGAACCGTTGAGAACCGCCTTGAGAGCCTTCTCCTCGCTGTCGAAGCAGATCGCTTTGCCTTCGAAATGGAGCCCTTCCTTGCCCGAGATCTTCGCCACAGCGCCGCCTGGAGCGAGATTTCCGTACAAGACCACCAAATGGCTGTCCTTTTTGATCGGGTTGTCGAATGGACGGATGATATCCTGACCTTCCGGGTAATCCGGGGCATCCTTCAGGTTTTCCGCCATCGTCTTGCCCGTAACAGTCATGCAGTCGCCGTGCAGCAACCCCTTGTCCAGCAAGCGTTTCATGAGTGGCACCGTGCCTCCGATCTCCACCAATCGGGCCATCACGTACTTGCCGCTGGGTTTCAGATCGGCGAGCACCGGAACGCGTTTGCCCAAACGGGTGAAGTCGTCCAAGCCCAATTTCACTCCAGCCGCGTGGGCCATGGCGAGCAGGTGCAGGACGGCATTCGTGGAACCGCCCAACGCGATGACCAAGGTCATCGCGTTTTCGAACGCCTTCTTGGTCATGATATCGCGGGGCAAAATCCCTTTGCGAATCAGGTTCAAGACAGCAGCACCGGCATTCTCGCAGTCCTTGGTTTTGGCATCCGACACGGCGGACTGGGCCGAGGAATTGGGCAAACTCATGCCCAACGCTTCAATGGCACTGGCCATGGTATTCGCCGTGTACATGCCCCCACAGGAACCGGGACCCGGGATAGCCGTCTCCGCCAGCGTCTCCACTTCGTCACTGGTCGCTTTGCCAGCCGCGAATTTCCCCACGCCTTCGAAAATATTAACCAAGTCGATGTCCTTGCCGTCGAGGGTTCCGGGGAGAATTGTTCCGCCGTAAACAAAAATGCCGGGCCGATTCAAACGAGCCAGGGCGATGAGGCAACCGGGCATGTTCTTGTCGCAACCACCTATCGCGACCACGCCGTCGAAGCCTTGGCAGCCCACCACGGTTTCGATCGAATCGGCGATGACCTCCCGCGACACGAGGGAGTACTTCATGCCTTCAGTACCCATCGAAATACCGTCCGAAATGGAAATCGTGTTGAAAACCACGGCTTTGCCACCCGACTCATTGACGCCCATGGCGGCGCTTACCGCCAATTGGTCGATGTGCATGTTGCAGGGGGTGACCATGCTCCAGGTGGAGGCAATGCCGACCTGCGATTTGCTGAAATCGGCGCGTTCGAACCCCGTGGCATAAAGCATTCCACGGCTGGGGGCTCGCTCTACCCCGTCAACCACCGTCGATGACCAGGCACGCTCCAGCGAATCGCGAGACGAAGCAGACTTTTTACTCATGATTTCGCCCGATTGTGTCGCGATTCCCGCCACACGGAAGAGGAAATTTTTCCAGAACGCCCGCAGGCTCCCGATTTACGCCACAAGCTTCCTCGACTTCCCCCGGTATCGGCCCTAGAAGAAGTGCTTTCGATATGGGCGAAAACGACAACGGTGTGACTGAGGAAAAGAAACCGAGCGACTTTATCCGCGATTTTGTCGCGGGTGACCTGGCGTCGGGAAAGTACACCCGGATTGTGACCCGGTTTCCTCCGGAACCCAATGGCTACCTGCACATTGGCCACGCGAAATCCATCTGCCTGAATTTTGGCATTGCCCGCGAAAATCAAGGCCAGTGCAACCTCCGGATGGATGACACCAATCCGGCCAAGGAGGACACCGAGTACGTCGAATCAATCATCACGGACGTCCGTTGGCTGATCTCAGACTGGGCCGATACCCGCTTGGGACTTAAACCGACCGGCAAAACCCCGGAACCGAGTTCAGTTAATGGCAAGCCAGATTTCCATCTTCCCGCCGTCATGCCCGCCGACGCGGCCGGACAGCAACTGGAGCCGTTTTACGCTTCGGACTATTTCCAACAGATCTACGATTTCGCCGTCCGGCTTATCGAAAAGGGCAAAGCCTATGTCTGCGACCTGAGCCCCGACGAGACGGACCGCTATCGCGGCACGCCCGATCGCCCCGGCCAAAATAGTCCCTGGCGCGAACGAAGCGTGGAGGAAAACCTGGACCTCTTCCAGCGGATGAAGAACGCAGAGTATCGCGATGGCGCACGCACGCTGCGCGCCAAGATCGATATGGCGTCGCCCAACATCTGGCTGCGTGACCCGGTGATTTACCGCATTCGGCACACGGAGCATCATCACACGGGCCGCGCCTGGTGCATCTACCCGATGTATGATTTCGCCCATTGCCTGAGCGATTACATTGAAGGTGTCACTCATTCCATCTGCACCCTGGAATTTGAAGTGCACCGTCCGCTATACGACTGGATCCTCACCGAACTTCAACTGGCCCGCCCCCTGCCCCATCAATACGAATTTGCACGCCTGAACCTCGGCTATACGCTGATGAGCAAGCGCAAGTTGCTGCAATTGGTGAACGAACGGATCGTGACAGGCTGGGACGATCCCCGCATGCCAACGATCTCCGGGCTCCGCCGCCGCGGCGTGACCGCGGAGGCACTTCGGGACTTCGCCTATCATATCGGCGTGACCAAGTATAATGGCCTCACCGATGTGGCGGTGCTGGAGAAGGCCATTCGTGATGATCTGAACAAACGCGCCTTGCGACGACTCGCGGTACTGCGCCCAATCAAACTCGTTCTGACCAATCTGGCACCTGACGAGCAGGTTCCCTGCAACGCGGTCAACAATCCTGAAGATCCCGCCAGCGGCACCCGGCCACTGGCCTTGACCCGGGAAATCTATATCGAAGCGGACGATTTCCAGGAAGTGCCACCACCGAAGTTCTTCCGTCTGCGACCCGGTGGCGAAGTACGTTTGAAGTATGCCTGCATCATTCGCTGCGACGAAGTCATCAAGGACGCCACCGGAAAGATCGTGGAATTGCGAGGCTTTGCCGATCTTACGACGCGGACGGGCGAGCCTAACTCCGGCAAGAAAGTCAAGGGCACCATCCATTGGGTGAGTGCTACCCAGGGTATTGACGCTGAGGTGCGACTGTATGATCGCCTATTCACCGAGGAGGAACCCGAGAAGGATGGACGCGATTTCAAATCGGTGCTGAATCCCCATTCCTTGGAAGTCTTGACCGCCAAGGTGGAACCTTCGCTGGCGAACGCTTCAGCAACCGAACGCTATCAATTTGAACGTTTGGGATATTTCTCGTTGGACACGGATAGCCCGGTAACTGGCCAGAAGGTCTTCAATCGGACGATTTCGCTGAAGGATACTTGGGCCAAGGAATCGTCGAAGGGCTAGAGCCACTGCCGCAAGCAACCAGTATCCTGTCGTTGATTTTGTTCACGGTTTTGGTTGGCTTCCCGTATGAATCCAACCTCAAAAGCTCCTGAGCCGAATCTCGAGAAGATCGACGAGGCTGTCTTGGCGCTACTCTACCTTACCAGTACTACTGCTGGGGAAGGTGATTTCGCCACCACTCAGGCGTGGAAATCGATGGATTGGGCTGCCATGGACCGGTTGTTCAAAAAGGGGTTTATCGGCGATCCCAAGAGCAAGGCCAAATCGGTCAGTATGAGCCCGGAAGGCATCAAAACGTCCCGAGAGCTGTTTCAAAAGTTGTTCTGCGATTAAGTCCGCCTGTTCTTTGGATGATGTCCATTCACGCGACGCATTAGGTTTTGGCGCTGTTTCGGCCATCTCTCCCCCTTGCGATGACAACACTGTCATTCCTGTTTCATGGCGTTTCCGAAGCGGTCGGCTGACACTGTCGGCTGATTCCTGGCGAACCCGATGTTTCCCCTAACGCCAGAAACAACCACCATGAAAAGCTCTTATTTGCGTTCGTCGATCACCTGGACACTGGCCATTGCGGCAATGGCCAGCGCCGTCCATTCCGCCTCTGGAGCCAGTCCTGTTTACCAATTGAGAAAAAGCATTGCCGTCGGGGGCGACGGCGGATGGGACTACCTTTCGGTCGATGAATCGGCGCGCCGCCTCTACGTGAGCCACGGGAACAAACTGGCGGTCGTGGATATTGAAAACGAACGCGTCATCGGCGAGATCACCAATACCCCTGGCGTACATGGAATCGCCATCGCCTCGAACCTCAAGCGCGGTTTCACCAGCAACGGTGGCGAGAGTAAGTCCAGCATGGTCGACTTGACCACGCTACAGACCCTGTCGAAAATCGGCACCGGCCAAGGACCTGACGGGATGCTCTACGAACCGGCGACCCATGAAGTCTATCTCTTCAACGGACGGGGCCAATCGGCCACGGTTATCGATGCCCAATCCGCCAAGGTCGTGGCGACCATTCCCCTTGGCGGTAAACCTGAATTCGCGACCGCCGATCCGGGCGTCCACCGGCTTTATAACAATCTGGAGGACAAAAACGAAATTGCCGTGATCGACACTCAATCCCACAAGGTTGTGAATCACTGGCCCATCGCTCCTGCCGAAGAACCTTCCGGCATGGCCATTGATCTTGCCCACAAGCGGCTTTTCCTCGGATGTGGTGGCAGCAAGACCATGATCATGGTCGATAGCGAGAGCGGGAAGACTGTCGCCAGCGTGCCCATAGGCGATGGCGTGGACGCCAATGCCTTCGATCCCGAAACGCAACTCGCCTTCGCTTCTTGCGGCGACGGCACGGTTACCATCGCCCACGAAGACGCTCCAGACAAACTCACTGTGGTGCAAACACTCAAGACCGAACGCGGAGCCCGCACCATGACTCTGGATACCAAAACCCACCGGATCTACCTGGCCTCAGCCGAATTCGCACCTGCCGCTCCCGGCGAACGCCGAGGCAAAATGACTCCGGACAGTTTCAAGATCCTCGTTTACGAAATGGCAAAATAGCCTGCCACGCACCACCCCAATCACCGTCCAATCATTACGGTATCGACCAGCACCGAACCATTCTTGGAACCCAGGCATTTGACGATGAAGTTCATTTCCGAGCCTACTGCAGCCAGCGTGGTCGGATATCTGGCAGCTATCTCTCCCACGATGCGCATCCGGTCAGAACTGGCGTAGACACGCTGGTATTTGTCGGGAGAGTGGGCCTCGCAAATCACCTGGCCAGCGTAGTCCGGGATGCGAAAAAACAGGTTGAAATTCGAACTGAGGAGTGACTTCTCGACGTCCACCACCGTTCCTTGCAGGTGGAAAATCTTCTTCTTATATCGGGCGTCGGCCGCCACCGGATCGGCGGCGTAGTGCGCCAGGATCTCGTGCACTGGAATGGTCTCGTCGGCGGCGATCGGTTTCAAATCCGCCAAGGGCCGTGGGGCCGGCAGATTCTTAAACGCATTCAAAACCGCGGGATTGATTGGGTGCGCGTCGCTCACCAGCCGCTTCTGCTCATGCTTGAGGCGGTCGATTTCGGCTTTGGCCGCCGCCAATTCCTTCTCGCGGGCCTTGAGTTGAGCCTGCGGGTCCAATCCTGTCACGGCGGGAACTGGCACCGACGTCGCTGGCTGGCCACCCGTAATCTTGCCCAATTCCTTCTCCAATTGGTCCACCCGCGCCGCCTTGCTTTTGAGCGCCTCGTATTCCGCCCTCGGAATCCGCACAAAATCATCCTCCCCTCGAACTTGGCCCAGCACGGCGGCCAACAGGAAGACCCAGGTCCAAACAAAATGTGCGCGCATAATCAAATACAGTCGAATTGGAGACGGCTTGGCAGGCGAAAGGCCAGCGGCCAAAAGGCCGCTGGCCCGGAACTACCCCTCAGGACACGAGAAACGAATTAGAACTTCTTCGACAACTCGAAGTACACGAAACGACCCAGGATGTCGTAGGTGATCTTGTCGGTGTTGTCTTCGGAAGACGACGGGATGAACGGGGGGGCTTCGTCGGTGACGTTATTCACGCCCACCGCCGCAGTCATCTTGCTGTACCAATGGCTGGAGGTGCTATTATAGCCAAACTGATAGGCCAGCCGCATGTCGATGGTGAAATAGCTCGGTATTTTCCAAGCTTCACCGTTGGCGGTATAATCGTTGAACGGCGAGGCGCCCGAGTTGATGAAGGAATCACCTGGATCGGTCACTTCAGGCACGTAACGGGCGATCACGGTATATTTGAAACCGTTGATATCCCAATCCACGCCGGTGCGAAGATTCCAATCAGGCAACAGCCCTTGGTAACCGCCTGCAACTTGAGGATCGGTGTAAAGGCCGAGATAGCTGACCTTTGGCTGGTCGGGTCCGAGTTGGACATCGTAGCTCAGCGTCAGATTCGCCGCGGCGAAGAAGTTGAACGTACCGGCAGTCTCCGTCTTGAGACGGTAGTTTGACCAGAAGTCCACACCATCGGTGTATTGTGCCGCTCCTTGCAGGGTCGGGACGGTCAGGGTTCCGAAATTGGCTTCGGTAATCTGATTGGGAGCGGTGGTGGTCAGCTTGCTCACGCCATCCGCGAAGGTGAACCCACTGGCATAGGGAGAAGCACTGCCGCGAGCATTGAGATCGGCAGTCAACGAAGTGCCATCAGGGTTGTAGGCCAGCCCCTTCTGGTCAACCTTGTAGTAATCGGCGCCCACCGTCAGCTCTTCAATCTGCTTGGGTGAATAGATGATGCCGATATTATAATTGTCTGAAGTCGACGGCGGGAGGTCGGGATTCGACGGCAATAACACCGTGTGCTGTCCTGAAAGACCCTGCACGGTAATATTCGGATTGCTGGTACGTGTCGGCCCGTAAAGGTTGTACAACGTCGGGGCAAGGAATCCCTGGGAGAAGGTGCCGCGAATAGTGACCTGCTTGTCGTAGGGCTGCCATTTGAAACCCACCGAAGGCACGCCAGAATCACCACCGGGCTCGAGATGTTCAATGCGTCCCGCAGCCTTGAGTTCCAGGTTGTAAAATCCAGGTACGTTCCACTCTGGAGTGAAGATCGGGATGTTGACTTCGCCAAACACCCCATACTGGCTCCGTTTTCCGCCATCGAAAGGCAGCGCAGGATTCAAGCCCGGCACCGCACCGATCTGGCTCAAGCCGTCGGTGAACAGCGAAAGGCTTTCCTCACGGTAACTGCCGCCAAAAGCCAAGCCCACCTTGCCGGCCTTGAGCTCAAACGGCGAACCACGCACCAAGCCGTCAAAGCCCCACTCTTCGGAAACACCGCCATTGAACAGCGTCGTTTTCAGGAGGTTAACGGTCCTCGGGTCGTTCAATCCCGGCACGCCGAACATGTTATAAGTTGGCACGCCGTTTCCGTTGGCGTCACGGAGCATGCTGGTGAACCCGGTGGGATCTGCGGGATCTGGAGTCAGGGCTTGGTTCAGCGCCACGCCGTTAATGGCGTTGTGGGTGTACTGGATCTGGTCGGATTTGTTGTAGTTGTAGGCGGCCTCGTAGCTGTAGCCACTATCGAAATCCCCCTTGATACCGCCGGTAAACCGATAGTAATCCGTCTGGGAATCGAACAAACGGTTGCCGCTGTCGACGAACCGGCTTCGTACATTAGGACTATCCGCCACTCCCAACCCGATGGTACGCTGGAAGGGGTTATAGGGATTGTCGCCGGGAACAATGATATTGTTGCCACCCAGACCAGTCATGGGCGACGGGGCCAGACCACCAACACTCCGCGTGTTGGCGTAAAGGAAATCACCAAAAAGCCGTAGACGATCTTCAAAAAGCTGGTGTTCCAAACTTGCCATTGCCAACCGCCGATCCTGTGATTGGCTGGAAAGTGAACCGAAGTCGGTGGTGTTAAGAATGGCGACCGGCGAATTGCCTCCCGCCGCCAGAATGGGGCCAACCACCTGACCTATGGGTGTGCTCGCAATGGGGACGTAAACACCAGGATGAGCGGCATTGTAAGCATCGATGGTAGCGTAGGAAACTCCCTTGTCCACCGGAGGAGTTTTGAAGCCATTAGGGTTACCGGTGAACTTTTCGTATCCGGAAAGGACGTAATTGCCGACGCGGCCGTTATAAGACGGACTGAAATAGCCCTGAACAGGCGCGATCCCCATGGCCGCCAGGTCTGCAGGAGGGGTGGAGGAGATATAGCGATCGCGGGCTTCCAGCTCATCGGCCCGATAGTATTGAAGACCACCGGTAAACGAGGTCTTTTCATTGCTGGTGCCCCCCAAAATGGACACCCGATGCTCCGTATAACCGCCAGCCTGAGTGGCAAAACCGAAGTATCCGTCGATCTTGACGCCGTTCCAGTTCTTCTTGGTCTTGATGTTGATGACGCCACCAATGGCATCCGATCCGTACAGTGCGGAAGCACCATCCTTCAGGATTTCAATCGAATCCACCATGGCGATGGGGATTAGGTTGAGATCGACCGAACTGCCCGCATTGAAAATGGCGCTGAATGCGGAGCCCGCCATGCGGCGGCCATCAAGAAGTACGAGGGTGGGAAGGTTGCGGATATTGGCGTTGGACTCGCCGAAGCCGCCGTTATTGAGGGTTTGACTGATGTTGGCGGAGCCAACCATGTCCGGCGTCAGCTTCTTGAGCGCGCTCATCACGTCCTGCGCGCCCGTCCTTTCGATGGACTCCGCCGTGAGCACTTCCACGGGGGATATAGT
Source organism: Candidatus Limnocylindria bacterium (assembly GCA_035493435.1). Taxonomy (GTDB): domain Bacteria; phylum Verrucomicrobiota; class Verrucomicrobiia; order Limisphaerales; family UBA9464; genus DATJII01. The sequence goes on from DATJII010000062.1 coordinate 17,805, forward strand.
GATGTTTTCGGCCGTTGGAATGACCGAGCCGGTGACCACCACGGGCTTTAACGAACTCGGCTGATTGGTTTCTCCTCCGGTCGTTGCCGACTGACCGAAGGCGGATAAACTACCAGCTATAGATGCCAGCAAGAAGGCGGAACGCGAGTTGAGCGCCCGCCGAATGCTTCGGCGATTTTTTCGCATAATGATGGTGATAGGGTTCCAATTGATTTACTCCGGGATAGAAAAGGAAGTACCACGCTCGTTGCGCGGAACAAGTAAAAAGTTGCGATCGGGTTAAAATCTGGTTGCCGCCGAGTTCAAAAACGGACAATTTTCTTTTCAAGCAAGCCATATGCCAAACCTCCTCCAACGCAACCCCGTGCGCTGGAGGCGGTCACACCCTTGCGCAGTCGCCGCTGCCGATTTCCGTCCCGGCGCGGTTCTTGCTGAAACTCAAAAAGGTGTTAAGGAATCGATGAAATTCGCCGGTAAGAAAAAAGCAGGCTGCAGTGTTTCTCCCGCGATGGCCCAAGTCGGAGGCGAATGATCGGGGAAACTTTTTTAGACCATTTACAAACGGGTCCCGAAGGCGAGATTTCCACAGAATGAGCAATTCAACACAGCCGGAGAGTTCCTCATCGCAACCGTTGGATACGTCCGCAGCAAATACCCATTTAAACTCTCCGCTAGCTCGCTTGTCGTTGCCGTTTGCGCTGAAGGAAGTTTATCAGAAATTCGCCTGGGCCGATTCGATCTGCCTGTTTTTCTTAGCGGTGGGCTTGGTGGGATTTTATCAACCACCGCCTGACGCCCCACCTCCGCCTCCACCGCCTCCGCCTGACGTCGTCGAAGCCAAGGAGCTGACTCCAGACTTGGTACAAGAACCTCCTCCGGCCCCGCCCGATCAGGCGCAGCCTCAGGAAATGACACCGCCCGATGCGCCAAACGTGGAAGCTCCGGCACCCGTCCCAGTAGCTGAACTCTCGCCTGCGGTGCAATTTTCCGTCCCGGTTGAGGGCCCGACCACTATTGTTCCCGTCGAACGCGCCGCAGCTCCTTCGGGAAATCCTCCGCCCAAGACAACTAGTACCACTGGGACTCCTGGTGGCACGGGACCGGCGGGCCCCGCCCTTTTCCAACAGTCGTATGGCCGAGGTGGCATGGTAGCGCCGAAGTATCCGCGAGACCTCGAACTTCAGGCGGTTGAAGGCACCGTGGAATTATTACTAACAGTCGATGCGGAGGGCCATGCGGTTAACGTGGACTTCGGCAAGAAGTCTGGTTACCGGCAGTTTGACCAGGAAGCCATGCGGTGCGCCAAACATCCGGCCACACGATTCAACACCTCAGGCGCCGGACTGTACCGGATTGAGGTTCAATTTACCTTGCCCAAATAAACTGACGATAATCGGCGAAAAACAGCATCCCACAAATTACGAACGGATCTATGACGCACGTTACGCCCATGCTAGCGAATATCCTCGTGGAGAATTTCCACAAAGGCGGCCCCATCATGTGGCCCATTCTCGTCGTTTCCATCGTCGCCGTCGGCGTGGTGGCCGAACGCGCCATGTGGTGGATACGCGAACGCACCAAACGAGACCCCGTGAGATTGGAACGGGTTCTGGCGGCCCTCGAGGCGGGCGACTTTGAGTCTGCGGCACGCGAATCCAAGCCATCGGAAGATCCGGTAGTCCGCATGATCTACCATGGATTGAGCCACGTGCATTCATCCATGCAAGGGGCCCTGCAAGTGGCCGCTGGAGTGGAACTCCAAAAGGCGGGGCGCTTTCTTATGGCCATGGATACCCTGATCACCCTGGCGCCGCTTCTGGGACTCCTTGGCACAGTCACGGGCATCATGAGCTCCTTTAGCTTTGTGGGTAACGCCGAACTCGGCGTCAGCAAGGTGTCCGGGGGCATCGGCGAAGCCCTGATTGCCACGGCGTGCGGTCTGGGTATAGCCATCTTTACCCTGATCCCGTTCAATTTCTTCACCGGCAAGGTTTCCAAACTCCAATTCGAATTGGAGACCGCCGCCACCAACGTGGAGGTCCTCGTCACTTCCGCGAAAACCCGTGGCTTTGACACCCAGGTCTTCCGCAAGACCACCGCCGAACTCTAGCCCACCCCGGAGACACTCTTTCGCCTATGAAAATGGGTTCGCCGCTGCCGCACCGCAAGGCGCGCATAGAGATCATCCCGTTGATCGACATCATGTTCTTCCTGCTCGCCGCATTCATGATGGTAAGCTTGAGCATGATCCACATGCAGGTGATCAAGGTGAACCTGCCGACGGCCACCAAGGCCACGCAGGAGTCGAAGCCAGACATCGTCAACATCGCGGTGGACAAAAAGGGCGACATGTTCATCGACAAAACCCCCATCAAGGCCAACGACCTGCTCGTCGAACTTTTGAAGAAATACCGGGCCAACACCAATATCCCGGTCTATATCTCAGGTGATCGCGAAGCCTCCCACGGGGCCGTGATCAACGTATTGGACCTGGTGCGCAAGGCCGGGATCCAAAAGGTCGCCTTCGCGATCAACCGGGCCGAGGACGCCAAATAATCGACACGATGAAACGATTTCTAGAAACCTTGTTGATCGTATTTGCCCTTGCCTTGTGCGGCCTCTGCGCACTCCAGTGGTCCCGCGAGCAACAGCTTCGCGAATCCGTCAAGGACCTGCAGGAGGAGCGTCAGAAGAAGGCGGAGAAAATCGACAGCCTGACCACCGCCAACAGCAAGCTCGACGACCAGGTCAACGCCCTGCTGAAGAAAACGGACGAGCTGGAAACAGCGTCCCGCGAACAGGCACAAAAGCTCAACGAAATCGGACGCAAGCTGGCTCGGGCTGAAGCCGAGGTGGGGGCAACCACCAATTTCGTGGCCCAGTTGCGGGAAGCGGTCGAAGATCGCAACAATAAGATACGCGAAGCCAACGAACGCATCAAAACCATCTCCGCCGAACGCAATGACGTCGTGAAGAAATCCAACGAACTGGTGGCCCAAAGCAATGAGGTTGTGAAGAAGTATAATGAACTGGTGGCAAGCTTCGAGACTTTGCGGAGCAATTATAACGCTCTAAAGGCCGCCGCGGAGCAGCCGAAGAAATAATGCATCGGACCATGGACGTGCCCCCGCCGGTCCTGACAAGTGCCGGTCCGAAGCCTCCACCCGTCGGACTCGCTATTAATACGACCGTCGGAGATGGCTCGGAAGCACCCCGAGTTCGGCGCGGTACTTCGCGACAGTGCGGCGGGCAATCATGATTCCCTGCCCCTTCAAGCGTGCCACCAGTTCCTCGTCGGACAACGGGCTGCCCTTGTCTTCGTTGGTGATCAGGTCGGCGAGGATGTTCTTCACGCTCGTGTTCGACATGTTTTCGCCGCTGGAGGTCGCCACTCCGGTGGTGAAGAAATACTTCATTTCGAAGATTCCCTGAGGCGTGCGCATGTACTTCCCCGACACCGCCCGGCTGACCGTTGTTTCGTGGACATGCACCACTTCCGCAATTTGCGCCATGGTCATCGGCCTCAGATGATCGACGCCCTTGTCGAAGAAATCGCGCTGCCGTTTCACGATCTCGTTCGCAATGTTTAGGATCGTGCTCTGGCGCTGGTGCAGGCTCTTGATGAGAAACTTGCCGGCCTTGATCTTGTCCCGGATATACTCGCGCACCTCGGACGACGTTTCCGCCTGAGAAAGGAGGTCCTTATAGGTATTGCTGATGCGCAGATGCGGCAGGAACTCGCTGTTGCTGGTGATGACAAAGTCCGAGCCATCGCGTTCGACAGTGATCTCCGGCACAACATACTGGTTACTGTCGTCCGTAAAGGCGCTTCCCGGTCGCGGATCCAGCTGGGCGATCAGGCCCGCCGCTTCCTGGGCGTCAGCGGCTGTGATATCGAGGTGCCGGGCAATCTCCGGGAAGCGTCGCTTGCCCAGGGCGTCCATGTGATCGCGCAGCATCTTATACTCGATCGACTCAGTCCGGCCCGCCCGTTCCAGTTGCAGCATGAGACATTCGCGCAAATCGCGGGCTCCCACGCCTGGCGGATCGAAACTTTGGATGAGCTTTAAAACCTCGACAATTTGCTCGGTGGCCACCCCGGTGGAGAAGGTAAGTTCTTCGGGTTTGGAGGTGAGGTATCCCCGATCGTCAATATTGCCAATGATCATTTCCGCCACCGGCATCTGCGCTTCGGTTACCTCCGAGTTGCGGACCTGATCCAAAAGATGCTCCTGCAAGGACGTATGACCCGTCAGCGAGTCAAACATATGCTGCCGTCGTTCCTCGTCTTCCTCCGAAACGCGATTGATGGTGTTGGTCTGGGCAAAGTGATCGCGCCATTCCTCATCCATCCGAAGCAGCGTCTGCATCACCTCGTCAAACTTATCGACTGGCTCGGTGCTATTACGCTCCGTGGCAGGGTCGAACTGGACGTCGGGAGGTGGCTCCGCTGGGTCAGCCGAAGGAGCGTCGTCGTCGCCGCGAGTCTCGCGAGTTTCGGTCTCCGCTTCGATCGCCGCCATCTCTTCCAAGACCGGATTCTGCTGGAGCTCCTGCTCCACCATGGCCTTCAGCTCCAATACGGGTGCCTGCAGCAACGCCAGCGACTGCTGGAGCTGCGGCGACAGCACCATCTGCTGCGAAAGCCGCTGCGAAAGATGCAAACCCTGAGACATGTGCGGGGACTATGCCCCCTCGCCTGTAAAAAAACAAGAAATCAACCAGAGTCGGCTAGAAACTTGCTTCGCAGCCCCTCCCCCCTACGTATCCCAATGGTTTTTTGAAACGGAATTGAACCCTATGTCGGCCTGACCTACGGCCACATGAATCCCGGGTATTTACTCTTCAAGGTGGACCGTATCTTTGGGTATTCCAACGTCTTCCACGCCCCAAACGCAGTCGTGACGGCCAGTCGTTTACCGTCGGGCGCCTGAAGTTGCAGCCCCACCGGAACATTTCCTTCGGCCACGACCGGATGCTGGGTCAACGCGAAGCATTCCGTTAGTTTAATCTGGGTTTCCGGTGCTTTCCACTCATCCGGTTCGGCGTCAGGATCGGGTTCCGCGTAGGTCAGTTTCAACCGGCGATCGCCCGGCCCCATTACCCACATCGGAGCAAGTTCGTTTAGCCATTCGCGCTGTGCCAGCGCGAGATGTTCTTGAAAGGCCGGTAACAGGCGAACCGCCTGGGCTTCCTTCACCAGGGTGACTCCGTGAAAGGCCCGTGCCAGACACTTGGCCATGGCAGCAGCGTCAAATGCTGGGAATTCCAACCCGGGCTGGGAACGTGACAGAAAGTGGACGCGGGCGATGAATTGCCTCACTTCATGATCCAGCAAAGGAAGTTCAAATGATCCACGTGCAAAAGCTTCCGCCAGGCAACGCCCGGCTGCCTCCGGATCGACTTCCGCCGAATGCTCGGTGGCGATGGCCAAATCGAGAAAACGACGTCGTCGTATCGCCGCGACGCGCCGATGGGTTCGGTCGAAAACATGATCTGCCACCCAGGACAGATGCTGCGGGAACAAAAGTTCAAGCCACTCTGGGCGAACACCCGTCGCCATTCCCAAGAGCGTCATAACTCCGTTGCGCCCGCTGATTTCGCGAACGCTGGCAGCCGTGAACAAGGGTGACCTCTGGACCACGCTCTCGCGCATCAAGGTTCCCGTACGCCCTTCCGTGAGTAGGCAATCGAGCGAACCGGTGTCTTTGCGGACGGCCAATTGATCGGCAAAGCCCGCCGTTATACATAGCAGCAGGGGGTCGTCGGCCACTGTCCTGCCTTTTGCTGGCTGGTTCACCACCGGCTCGGTCGAACCAGCCTGCGGCTGCTTGGGATCGAAAAGTTTCTCGCGAGCAGCCACTTCCAATAGTTGCCGATACGTATCCTCCACTTGACGAGCCGTCGCGGCATGGATGCCCGCCCGTCGACAGGCATCCACATTGAAATCGCAATTACGGGCGTGTTGTTGCGCGCGCATGAGGGTATGGAAATCCGTCATTTCACTGCCCTCAAATACCTCCCGAGCTTCTGATTGACGGGGATCGTCACGACTCACCCGCATCAGGAGATCACGCCCACTGACCAGCGCCGCGCACATGGCGGCGGCGGGAACACACTGCCGATCCGATGCTTCCACCAGCATTCGCGAATAGCGCGGATGCATAGGCAGGCGCAACATCTGCCGTCCTACGGAAGTCAGGTCTCCATCAGCGGAGAGTGCTCCTAAGATCGTAAGCAGCTTTTCCGCTCGTTCGACGGCCGTCCGATCAGGGCGATCCAGCCAGCCAAAGTCCGCCGCATGTTTGATACCCAGCGAGTGGAGCAGCAGCACAACCTCCGCCAGATCGGCACGCTGAATCTCCGGGGTATTCTTGGCGGGACGATTCAAATGTCCACTCTCGGTCCATAGACGCCAACAGGTCCCCGGTGCCGTTCGACCCGCCCGCCCTGCCCGTTGATCCGCCGAAGCTCGGCTGATGTCTTCGACCATCAGCGTTTGAATGCCGCGCTCGGCGTCGTAGCGGGCAATGCGGGCTTGGCCACCGTCAACCACGTGCCGGATGCCGTCGATGGTCACCGAGGTCTCAGCGACGTTCGTGGCCACGACCACCTTGCGGCATTGGCTCGCACTGAACGCCCGGTCCTGGTCGTCGGGTGAGAGATCGCCATGAAGGGGAACAATGGTGAGCTGTTCATCCACCCGCGACGCCCGGATGGCGTTGATCGTGGAATTGATCTCCCCCATGCCTGGCATAAACACCAGAATGTCACCCTGGCAGCCGCTTTCGATGATCCGTTCGACCTTATCTCCCGCCTGTTCGGAAATGGGCCTCCGGTCACCATAGTCCAGCCATTTGATATCGACGGGATAGGCACGGCCTTCCGAAGCCAAAATCGTGGACGGACCTTTGTCGCCCCCCAAATATCTCGCCACAGGTTCGGCTTCCAAAGTGGCAGACATCACGACGATCCGCAGATCCGGTCGCCTGGTGGACTGAATCTGCCGTACCAAGGCCAGCGCCACGTCGCTCATCAAATTGCGTTCGTGGAACTCGTCGAACATGATGACGCTCACTCCCCTGAGGCAGTCATCCTGCTGCAGCCAACGCAGGAGAATCCCCTCCGTGACAAAGGCAATACGGGTATTCGCCCCCAGCCGATCATCGAAACGCACTTGGTAACCGACCTCGTCACCAATGCGGGATTTGCGTTCCCAAGCCACTCGGGTCGCAACCGACCGGGCGGCCACCCGCCGGGGTTGCAACACCACAATCTGCCCGGAACCGGCGATGCCGGCGTCCAGGATCATCTGGGGAACCTGGGTGGTTTTACCCGAGCCAGTGGCGGCCACCAGCACCAGGCGATTATCTTGTTGGAGCGTCGTGACGATGCGGTCGCGCAGCTCCCAGACAGGGAGATCCAAAGTAGGCACAACTTAAACGGAGAACGGACTCGGACTACTTGGCCAAGAGGTACTTAAATGCCACCACTACGGCCAGAACCACGGCCGTCAGGAAGAACAACATCCCGGCGGGCATAAAGGAGCCGGACTTGCGCCAGCGCCAGAAGAAAAGCAAAACCAAGGCCCCGAGCAACCCGTATCCAATCTCCAAGCGAAAGGTGCCGGCGGCCACAAATGCCAGGGGAATCGCGAACGCCGTTGAACTGATCAACGAGATCTTGCTCTTCCCTTTGAGGAATCCGATCAGCCCCCCGACGAATAGCAACACCACATAGACCCAAAGCACGGTCGAGACAATCACGGGGACCGGAGTCTTGGTTACGACATTTTCCATGACCGACAGGGTATCGAGATTACCGAAATGTTAAAAGGCCAGACGTTTCACCTATCGCGGCATCTCGACTTTCCAACCTTGTTCGCTCTTCTTGACTTTGTAGTTGAGGGGAGCGGAATTGACCATGCTTTCGTAGTAGGTGGTGGAAACGTCGACTTCCGTGGGGTTGATCCAATGAATCTCGTTGATAGTGAACACGATACCGGTTTCACCCGAGATTCTATCTACCACTCCTTTTCCAGCGGTTATTTTGCAGCGGGAAAAACGATAAACCGGGGGCAAATTGCCTTCGAAGCGAGTCATGAAATCCATGGGCGGATCGTCGTCTCGTTGACCGAAGGCGATGAAATAAGCTGCCGACGAAGGCTTGATGGTGGATGAAGCATCATTGATGAGCCGGTGGAAGACTGCTTCCCGGATGTCATCCTCGTCGTAACGCCGATCAATCTTCGCCTGTCTCGCCTCGGAAGCGCAGCCGGCGAACAGCCAAACGGCACAAAACCCCATCAGCAGTCGCAGCCACGACCGGCCGAAACGGTTCACTTGTCGCCCTGAACTGCGAAGCATCATGCGTGACGGTAGCCAAGAGACCCGATTTGATACAATCGCCGGAACGTGACAGTTTCAGGGACTGGCGCTAATCAAAGCGCAATTTCTGTTCGGTTTGGCCTACGAGCGGGTCTTAACCTGTTGGATGAAGTCGGATCAAGACACGACGGCAGGATTGCGAACCGATTGGGATCGGTTGCAAGCGTATGCCGCACAGGACGACGAATCGGCCTTTGCCGAAATCGTGGTGTCCCATCTGGACCTTGTCTATTCGACCGCTTTGCGCCGGTTGAATGGCGACGTGCAGGGAGCCAAGGACGTAGCCCAACAGGTTTTTTGCGATTTGGCGCGAACGGGCTCTTCATTGCCAGAAGGTTCGGTAATTGCCGGATGGCTCTATCGGCACGCCAGTTTTCTCGCCGCGAACGCCCAACGCGGTGACCGACGACGCCAACTCCGTGAACACCAAGCCTTGGCTATGCACGACCTCCTTACTAATGAATCCAGTCTTTGGCCGCGTGTGGCGCCGGTACTGGACGAGGCCCTGGCATCCCTCAGCGCAACCGACCGCGACTTGGTGGTACTGCGATTCCTGGAGGGGAAAACCCTAAAGGAAGTAGGCCATTCGGCGGGACTCAGCGAAGACGCCGCCCGCATGCGAGTGAATCGGAGTCTCGACAAGCTGCGGGATCTATTAACGCAACACGGCATCCAAACCACCAGCGCCGCGCTGGCTGCCGTCTTGCCGGTTCACGCACTGACGACGGCTCCCCTTGGCTTTTCCGAACTCGTGATCGGCACCGCCCTCGGAACAGCAACGACGACTGTTTCCACCCTCGGCACCGTCACCAACGTCATCAAGATTATGGCATCCACCAAACTTAAACTCACCGTGGCTACAATACTTCTCGCGGGCGTCGCAATTCCGGTAGTCATCCAGTCCCGCCACCTCCGACAACTGGACCAAGAAAATCGGAGTCTGCGGGCGCAAATCGAGCAGCAAGCCAACACCGCAAACCAGGCGGTATCCGTCAGCCAAGGTACTCGAGACGACGCCGACGTGAGGGAGTTGGTGCGCCTGCGCGCAGAAGTGGCCCAACTCCGGTCCGCTGCACAGGTCCCGCGATCCGTCCCAACCCCGAAAGTTGTGCTTAGGCCGGCACCCCGTGCCAACCAGCCGCCTGCGGACAGGATCTTTGGGCACGATCTCTTCGATGGCCTTCTACTTAGCGAAGAGCATGTCACCGCGGTAAAAACCATGAAACAGGCGGCCATGGATTTGAGGCTGGTCCTTTCCAGAACGAAATTGCCGGAAGGAACGGCGCCAGCCCTTTCGGACCCGGGTGCGGAAACTGGACAGGATTGGAAGAAGCTTACCCAAATGCCCGACGAACAGTGGGACAGGCTTGAGGTTTTGGTCCCCAATATTGCCACTTTTGCGAAGCTCGAAGCCGACGATCCCGGAGCCATTGTCGCACGGGCGAAAGATGGATTCCAAACGCCGGACGGCCGCTGGGTCCGCGTCTATGCGCGTGCGGACGGCTCGGTGGTGAACCTGATCCACGACACCAAAGACGACGTTCTCACGCCCACCTACGGGCCGTGAACAATCCACTAGTTTCGGGCCGGAGTCGCCACCGAGGCTGACACCGTTTCGTTCGCGCCCTCCGAGTAGTTGAAGTACCCGATGAACATTTCGTCCGTCGTGTTTTCTCCCACGTGAACGGTCGCATTGGGATCTGGATTGGCGGGATTGAGCGACGAATTGTCGTAGGTTGCCCGGCAAACCAGGCGAGTGCCCGCCGGAATACGCTTGGGCTCCTTGAGGCGATATTGGAACTGCCAGTTGAAATCGTAACGCGGCACATCCAGGAGAACCTCGCGACGTCCATCGGGATATTCCGCGGTGTAGTTAAAATTATATCCCCGCAAATGCATGTGGGGACTGAAATCATAGAGGGTGGACGCCTTGGCGAAGACAAAATCGGCCCGGATGGGAGTGTCGACCGACCTGGGCGGAAGAGTGAAATCCATGTTGTTCGCCGCCCCGGTGATGATCTCTCGCGCAGGCCTGGCTGGCAGCACGTAAAGGCCCATTTCCGAAAGGTCCGACTCCGGCTTTCCGGTGGTCGTATAATGCATCTGGAAGATGAACTTGGAGCCCCTGGGAATGAACTTGCCTGTGCCCTCCGGAAAAAACGTGTGACGGCTTCCCGGGACGTAACCGGCGAAAAAGCCCGCCGAACCCGCTTCCTGCTTGGGTTCCTGATCCTTAAGCGCCACCGGATATTTTACAAAAACCAGGCAGTGATGAAGTACTTTGGCGTTGCCTGCCCGAATCACCGCACCACGAACCCAGGCGTCTTCGGTGGTTGGTGCAGACACTTGCTGGTACTGGTAAGGAACCAATCCGGTCGCAGGCAGATCGACTTTGCGCGCCATTTTGACCACTAAATCCGGTGTACCCAAAGGCCAGTCTAACGGAGATTCCGCAGGCTTGCTCGCCAAAGGGTCAATACCTTCCCCACGCGGGCTGCCTTGTTCGACCCACGCCGCAAACAGTTGTTTTTCGCGCGGGCTCAACTCATTCGCATTGGAAAAACACCCGTGGTCGGGATTGGGTTGCCACGGTGGCATTCGCCGTTCGAGCAAGGCCTCCATGATGGTTGAAGCCTTGGCCTTGACCCGCGAATAGCCGTCGAATGCGAAAGGAGCGCCTCCCCCGGGCCGATGACAGATTTCACAATGCTGGGTCAGCAGGGGCGAAATGTCGCTGGCGTAAGACACCGGCGAGGCGGCCTTCGCAAAAGGTCCGTCATAAGCAATGGCGCACCCTTTGACCGGAGCGCTCGCAATGGCAGGTTGACCACCGTTCGTCACGGCCTCCAAGGCATCGGACAAATAGGCATGGTTCGCCGCTGGCTTTTGCTGGCCGTAGTCCAGCCGATCGTCAACCGGCCCGTGATAAACGACCGTCCAATTTTTGGGATCCAGCACGTAAACCTCTGCCGTCCGGACCACGCCTAACTGCCGGGCCACCAATTGGTCCCGATCCAGCAACACGGGAAGATCGATATTGTAATCCTGAACCTCTTTGGCAACCGAAGCTGCGGTATCTTCAAGATTGGGATCGAGCAACGCGAATTCTACCCCCCGGGCGGCGAATTTGGTGCGGAGCGCTTTCAATTCGACCAGCGTGTGGCGAACGATGGGACACCCGTTTTCGGTCACCATCAGCACCACCGCCTTGCGCTCCTTCAGACGGTGAAGTTCGAAGGAGTGGCCCTGGTGATCCAAGAGCCGGAAGTTCGGTACAGAATGCGCTTCGGTGGCCGAAGCAACTGCGCCTAAAGCACAAGCTGCGGCCAATGCCAGCGCCCACCCCACTGCATTCCGTTGCGTTCCCATATCCGTCATTTTCACCTCTACAACCAATTCTCGACCCAAAAGGTTTCAGACGGAGGGACTTTTGTCAGGAACGGATTATTCGACCATCACTACCGCCCGCCCCAGAACTTCCATTCGCGGGTTGATCCCCAGCCCGGGAAGTTTGGATGCCGCCATGCGTCCGTTGATGCGTTGCGGTGCGCCTTCGGCGGTGCTGACGGTGACGTAACTGTTGAAATCGGTGGTGCTGAAGAGGAATTCCGTGGGCGTGCTATGGGCAAGATGGGCAATGGCAGCGGTCGCGATGTCGCCTCCCCATGAGTCCTCCAACGTCATGCCGATACCCATGCTGACACACAGATCTCGCGCTTGCCGGGTTTTCGTCAAACCACCCAATTTACTTATTTTCAGGTTCACCACGTCCATCGCGAGATCGGCCTTGGCCCGCAACAGAATATTCAGGTCATCGATATTTTCATCCAAAACGAAGGGGTGATCGCACAGACGGCGCACCGCGAGGCATTCCTCATAGGTGAGGCACGGTTGCTCGATATAGACATCAATGTCCCGAACCGCCCTGGCCACACGCACTGCTTCATGCTGGACCCAGCCCGTATTCGCGTCGGCGACCAGGCGGTCTCCTGGCTGAAGTTGCGCGGACACCGCCCGGATACGTGCGATGTCGATATCGGGATCGCCACCCACCTTAAGCTGAAAACGGCGATACCCTTCGCCTCGATATCCGGCTACGCGGCTGGCCATGACCTCGGGAGATTCCTGAGAAATTGCCCGATACAAGTGAATATCCTCCCCGTAACGTCCGCCCAAGAGTTCACAGACTGGCATGCCCGAGGCCTGGCCCAGGATATCCCAGCAGGCGATATCGATGCCGGATTTGACATACGGATGTCCCTTGAAAACGGCATCCATCAATCGGTTCAGCTTCGTCAATTGCCGCGGATCATGCCCCAGCAAGTGGGGCCCAAGTTCCCGCAAACCGGCGCGGACCCCTTCCGCGTAGGCTGGCAAGTAGAACGGCCCCAGCGGACAGACTTCGCCATGCCCCACCAACCCCGAATCGGTTTCGACGCGAACTATGGTACTGTCGAAGACGCTCACGGATTTGCCGCCCGACCACCTATAGGTGACTTCGTGCAAGGGCAATTCCACCCGGTAAGCCAGAATACGCGTGATTTTCATCGTTCCACCAGCCAGACGTACCATCGCCCCTTCTCTTCAGGGTAAGCTGCCTTATTTTCCCTTCGGACCCTGCCAAACCTTTTCCAGGATCGTGAACAACTCCGGATCATGCTTGGCCAATTCATCACGGGTAAACGGGAAAAAGTCGTTATTCCCGAAATAGGCCTCGGTGCCTTCGGCGAAATATTCCTGTTCATTTGTCATCGCATACGCGCGTTCCCGCACCACCGTTCCATTGGCTCGCACACGCTCGACCGAGTCATACTTCTTGCCCTCTACGGCGTGCCGGTAGGCCAACTGGATGGCGGGATCGTCAAATCCCAGTACCCTATCGTGATAGGCGTGGGCCAGTTCATGCAGGACAAATACCGGCATGCGACGCACTTCGGATTCAAAGATACGGACGTTGGTGAATTCAACGCCTTTGACCATCGCGGGATCGCGTCCGTTTTGAACCAGCCAGTCTCGGCCAGGGTGATATTCGGCACGTGGCGGAACACCGGGGTATTCGGGTGACACCCAAAGCGGCACTTCTTGAAGCAACGCAGCCGCTGGACCGGGAACGCGCTCGACAATCATTTTGAGCTGTGCTGCAAGCATGACCAAGCAGCGCTCCGTTTCAACCCGATTGGTCGCCAACAGTTGAGAGCTTATGTGAACCGTCCAGCCTTCAACCGGGCGGACTTCCGAGATGGGAACGGCCACCACCCCAACGTTGGGTGAAACTGCAGGCTCCGAAGCCTGCGCCGACACGCTCGTCAGAGTTGCCAGGAGGATGGCGGTGACAGCGCCCGGTCGGCAGCCTCGACATGGAATAGACATATAGTTATTGTTGGCCGCCTCCGCTCCTGTCCCGGGGGCCGCCCACCTTGAAACGGAACGCAAAATTGACCGCCCCCCATTTTCCCTGGCGCGAAAATGCCCCCGTCCCATCCGGTTTTCCCTTGCCCGGAACACTCATGTCCCTCTGGCTGCCACCCCGTGCGCGCCGGGCCCAGAGGCCCACAATGAACAATCCGGTGATCATCAAGATCGCCGGGAGATACCGCCTCGCGACGGAACTTCCCTTTTGATCTGGAATCTCTAAGGTGGTGGAAAGCGGCGTCCTGGCAGCTGTCGGCACCAAGGTGTAGTCAATGAATAATTCGGTCTGGCGCAAATCCCGCCGTTGCTTTTGGATCAATACCTCAGTCGTGTCCGGAACCAGGGCGTTGGCTAGATAGACACTTATATTCGTCAAGTGGCGATTTTGGAGATGCAACACATGGTCACCCGCGGGTAACTCGGGAAGATGTGCACGAGCCTCCAATTCGATCAACCCAAAGCCTTCCTTCATGGCGCCCACCAGGGGAAAATGGCTGGACTGCAAAACCAATGTTACAGGCCGTCCGTCGACGTCCATTGACACCTCGGAGAGGACTCGGGCGGCGTAAGCGTCCTGCTCCGCTGCAACGACCCGGCCGTCGTGGTCGGCATCCAGTACTTCCAGTACATTGCTGGCAACGGCCGCTCCGGGTGTTAGCGACAATTGGAGATTCAAGCTATCGCGGGTGATTCCCACCAACGCCGCTTGAAGGTATTCGTCCAGTCGATGCGCCTGGACGCGAGGCACCATGGCCCACAAGAGCACCAAAATAGGCCCGAGGCGCCGCCACGCGCGCACACCGATCAGATACCAGCCCCAGACGATTTGCTTCTTCATAGCTCAATTTCCAGCAACCGCCCCGAATCTGGCCACAGAGCGGATCGTCCACCCGTCCCCAACTACTTCGCTGTATAGCGTTTGCCGTAGTCGTTGGTTGGATCGCGATAAATCGTGTGGATGTGATTCAACGGATTGCCACCCAGATTCTGCGGCGCGTATTCAATCAGCAAGGTGGGACCCTGGATCCGAAAATAAGCGGCACTTCCCGGTACAGTCGGCCCACTCCAGGCAAAATAGGTTTCCGATAGGTGGCTCTTGATTTCCACCATTTTCTCGGCGGCAGCGCTTTCATTCACGATGCCAACCCACTCGTTTACCAAATCCAGCAGCAACTCCTTTTGCTTTTCCGTGAAGGTGGCCACTTTCACTCCTTCCGGAGCGATTGTTTTGCCGTCGTGCCCCGGTCCCAACACGAGATCGCGGAACGCAGATCCCAGGATCGCCTGCTTCTTTTGCTCTTCGTTTAGGGCATTGATCACGACAAAGGACTTGTCGCTTTCGCGCCCCAGCGGCCGGACGGTCTTGCCATCGACTTTATAAATAGCCGGCTGAGCCGCCGTGAGGCTGGGCGTCAGGATGCCATGACTTCCGGCCAGGGTGGCATTCAAGGCCAGGTGATGGCCGCCAAACTGAACGATCCACGGCGTCGTAGCCGAAGGCGCACCGACGAATGACAGGTAAAACTCGTCCTTCCCAAAAACGATATTCGGGGGATTGCCGTCCTTGCGCAGCACCTCGTCGGCCTCAACGATCTCGACGACCTTCTGGTAACCCATGGGGCTCAACGTCGCTGCCAGCACCGACATCGCCGCCTCACGTTGGGCTGCGGTGAGATCGCCCAGGCGCAAGCCGTGCCGATGATACATCGGCTCAGGCAGGTTGGACCATTTGGCTTTCTGCTCTTCATCGCTAAACGGGTACTTGACCGCCGCCCGCTGGGTCTCGGAGAGCCCCGCCAGGAATTTTTCTGCAGCCGCGGCAACTTTGGCAGTGGCCTCGACGATTTGGGTGGATTCGGCAAACCCTGGAGAGGTGAAAACCAACGTTCCAACCAAGGCCAGGCCAAGGCTTCGAATACCGTTAAGCGAGTTTTTCATGAGTTAAGGATGGGAGAACACCTTGCCTGACTCCCAGCCCGCCCGTCACCGCGAAAATGCATTCGGCAGGCCGACTCGGAGTCCAGCCAGCCTATTTCAACTTCTTCACCAGAACCTTCGAATGCCGCGCACTGGCGTCATAACGCTCCCTTCGGGCGGGCGGTAGGTCGTCGGGGGTACCTTCGACGAAGCCACCCTTCTGGATGAAATAGGTGAAGGCCTGGGTGCTGAGCGTCACCAACTCGGCCAAGCCCAGTTCCCGAGCCCGATTCTCCGCATATTGGATCAGTCGGCGGCCAATCCCCATATTCTCATGACTGGGACTTACATACAGGAAGGCCAATTCGCCCTTGTTTTGCTCGGGATAAATGTGGAGGGCGACGCAACCGACCGGATTGCGGTCAATTTCGTAAAGGTAGTAGTCGGCGACCTGTTTCTCGATGGTCGACCGCGTCCGCTTTACCAACTCCTGCGCAGCGACCGAATTCTTGGTCAGGTTGACCAAGGTCCGGATGTCTTTTTTCAGCGCTCGCCGGATCTGCGTGTATTCGTTGGCGTAGACGAGAGTCCCGATGCCGTCGTTGCTGAACACCTCGGCTAACAGTCCTTCATCCACTTGACCATTGATGATGTGCACCCGTTGGACTCCTGCTTCACACGCGGCGACCGCGCATCGGGCCTTGGAAACCAATTGGGGTTGGATGTCATTACTGCGTTGGGCCAGGATTGCCTTGAGTTCGTGCACCGGGACCTGCCGCAGGAGTTGCCCCTGCTGGAGCAGTCCATCGGCAGTAGTCATGTAAATCAACTTGGCGGCTTTTAACTGCTCGGCCAACGCCAGCGCCACCGCATCGGAATTAACCCGGTAGGTCTTGCCATCACCGTCAAAACCGAGCGGCGCCACCACCGGCACCATGCCTTGGCCGAGGAGCGACTGGATCATTTCCGTGTCCACTCGTTCGACCTTCCCGGTGTACAAGTGATCCACTCCGCTATGGATGCCATACGGGTGGGCAATAATGGCGTTCGTCGAGACAGCTCGTAAATCGTTGGCCGCCAAGCCCTCCAGAATTTCGTGGGTCAGCCGGTTGGCCGCAGTCAGCGAAAGCTGCAAAGTCGTCGAATCGGTAACGCCCGTACCATCGAGGTCGGAGGCGGCCACTCCGCGTTCCTTGGCCAAGCCTTCAATTTGGGCCGCCGCCCCATGCACGAGGACCACGCGGATGCTCAGCGAGCGCAGCACCGCAACGTCCAGCAGCAGATTGGGAAAATTATCGTCCGTAACAATCGCGCCATCCACCGCGATCACGAAGGTTTTCTCTCGAAAACGTGGAATATAGCGGAGAATTCCCCGCAGGTCGGTCGGTTTCACAGATCAATCGCCAAAATCAACACGTGCAACCCCAAGAACAATGGCTGCCGCCCGGCGATGCAATACGAAACTTTACCGTTGCGGGCTCAACGGAAACCACACCATCCGAGTTTTTGGCCACCTGCGATGCTTGACCTCTGCCTCGATTGAGATGAAATCCACGCCTGCATGAATTCCGTTAGCGTCGCCGAGCTCGAAGCTGCCATTCGAAATGTACCGGATTTCCCCAAGCCGGGAATCCAATTCAAGGACATCACTCCAGTCCTTTCCGACGGTCGACTCTTCAACGCGGTCATCGACCACTTGCTCTTCGACCTTCAACCGCATCAGGTCGACAAAGTCGTCGGAATCGACGCGCGGGGCTTTATTTTCGGGGCAGCCGCCTCCGCGAAACTCGGAGCGGGCTTCGTGCCAGTGCGCAAGAAGGGCAAACTGCCCTGGACCACGCACGAGCAGAGCTACGATTTGGAATACGGCTCGGCCACGGTGGCAATTCACATCGACGCCATCCATCCGGGCGAACGCATCCTGCTCATTGACGACCTGCTCGCCACCGGCGGAACTGCCGCAGCGACCGTCAAACTCGTCGAAAAACTCGGAGGGAACATTGTGGGCGTTCATTTCCTGATCGAGCTCGGCTTCCTGAATGGCCGCGAACGATTGGCCGGACTGACGGCAAAATCGCTGATCACTTACTAAAAACGGTCGCTCGTTTGGTAAGCAGCTCGGGGGCGTTTTCGACAGTTATGTCACGACGGAGGGTGTAAGAACACTGGCCTTGCAAGTGCCGGGAATTCCGCTAAGCGTTTGGCGCCGAGGAAGTGTGTGGACCGGTTCTACCGTCCCCTGGTCCCGCCTTCCTACTTTTGAAGACCGCCATGCAATGGCTCATCGACGCGGATTATAGCCTGTTTCGCCTGATCAATCAGGGGATGGTCAGCCGCGTCGGCGATGCCATCATCCCGCTCTTCAGTGGGAATGCGTTCTTCTTTCCCCTGGTAGGCGTTTTGTTCGTATACCTCCTCTGGAAAGGCGGCGGGCGAGGTCGAAGTTACGTCCTGACCCTGCTGCTCTCGATTGCGGTCGGAGAGTTGGTGCTGACCAACCAATTCAAAAAAGCGGTGGGACGCCCCCGACCGTTCGTCACCCACCCGGAGACCCGGGTCATTCCGGGACGCACCGATTCGTTCTCCATGCCCAGCGGGCATGCCGCACTGTGGGGTGCCATTGCCACGGTTACGATCATGCATTACCGGCGAAGCTGGCGATTCATGGTTCCCCTTGCCTTCGGGGTGGGATTTTCCCGCTGTTACGTGGGAGTCCACTATCCATCAGATGTTCTCACCGGATGGACTTTTGGCACTCTGTACGGATGGGGAGGTGTCAAAATGTGGAACGCCGTCTGGCGTACCGCTGGACGAGCTCTTTTCCCCGTGTGGTGGGCAGAATGTCCCGTTCTACCTCCCAGTGAAATCCCGGGTCCGCCACCGCCCCCTGCCCCTCAGGAACAGGTAGAACTCCAATGGCGACGGCTTACTTATTTCACCATTGGGCTGCTTTTCGCCGCCCGGCTGATCCTGTTGAAATTCGGCAGTCTGGAACTTAGCGAAGATGAAGCCTACCAGTGGCTTTGGTCCAAGCATTTGGCGCTGTCGTACTACAGCAAACCCCCGTTCATCGCCTATGCTCAGTGGATAGGCACTGAACTTTTCGGCGATAATGAACTCGGGGTGCGTTTCCTGTCTCCGTTCCTGGTCGCATTGATGAGTTTGGGGATCGTCCGATTCCTGGCTCCCTATACCGATTGGCGCACCGCCTTTTTTACGGTCTTGGTCTTTTCTGCTACCCCGTTATTGGCGGTGGGATCCATTCTCATCACGGTGGATCCGCTCACCGTCTTTTTCTGGGTGGCTGCCATGCTGGCTGGCTGGAACGCGATCCAGAAGGACTCCACCCGCTGGTGGATTGTCACGGGTTTCGCGCTCGCAGGCGGATTTTTCAGCAAGTATTTTTCCCCTTTCCAGTGGCTGTCCTTTGCCGTTTTTTTCGCCCTTTCACCACCCGCCCGCAAACAATTGAGCCGCCCCGGACCGGGCATTGCCCTCGCGATCAATCTCCTGGCATGCATTCCGGTGGTCCTTTGGAATGCCGAGCATGGTTGGATCACGTTGACCCATCTCGAACAGCGGGGCGGACTAACCGAAGCATGGCATTTCCGGCTCAATTTCCTCACGGATTTCCTCGCGGTCGTCCCCGCGCTCCTGAACCCGTTCTTCTTTATCGCTGCCCTCTGGGCTTGCATCGCCATGTGGCGCCAGGACGGTGCCGCACGGAATGTCACCCTCTACCCCGAGGGAACACTGCTCCGCTACCTTTTCGCCCAAGGAGCACCGGTATTTCTGTTTTACCTCTGCTACACCCTGCGAGCGCGAGTGCAACCGAACTGGATCTGTACGGCGGTCATTCCCTTGTTTCTAGCGGGCATCATCTTCTGGCATCGGCGGATCGTCGACGGCTTTCAAGCCCCCAGAGTCCTGCTCGGCCTCGGATTGGGCATCGGCCTGCCCCTGGTCATCGTCACCCACAACACAAGCCTGGTTACCAAGATCACTCAGTATACCATCCCGGTAAAATACGATCCGACACACCGGGTCCGGGGTTATAAAGCGATGGCCGAAGTACTTTCCAAGCAACGAACCGACCTCCTCGGCGAAGGCAAGCCGGTGTTTATTATTGCGCACCACTATGGACTCGCGGGGTTGATGAATTTCTACATGGCTGAAGCGCATGACCATGTCGCCGAACGCCCGGTGGTAACCGTCGTTTCGTCGGACGTGCCGGAAAACCAATTCTGGTTCTGGCCGGAATACCGCTACGCCAATCGCCATGGCGAAAACGCGCTGTTCGTGCATTATCTCGATCAAGGTGGAGAATTCCTGCCGCGCGTCAAAACCGAATTCGAGTCCGTCACGGACCTGGGCACTTTCGAAGTTCCGTATCGTGGACAGATCTACCATCGCCTTAAAATCTACGCCTGCCGCAACCGGCTCTGAGGTCCGTCTTCGGGTCACCCGTTACGATCTGGCGGCGACCTTGGCCTGCGGGCAGGCCTTTCGCTGGACACTCCATGGTGAAGTGTGGCGGGGCGTCGTCGCGGGACGTGCGGTGACTCTGCGGACGGAACACGCTGCGGCAGGGCAAGGTTCGACGATGGTATTGCATGCCCAGTCTAGCCGGGGCGAAAAGGACTGGAAGTGGCTCGAAAACTACCTCGCGATTGACGAAGATATTGATGCCATCATCCGCACTTTTCCAAAGGACGCTCCCCTTTCGGCGGCAGTCCAACATGCCCCCGGATTGAGACTCTTGCGGCAGGAACCCTGGGAATCCCTGGCGAGTTTTATCTGTTCATCCACCAAGCAGATCGTCCAGATTCAGGAGATTATCCGGCTGATGAGTGCCCGATTTGGCGAAAGGATTCCCCAGCCTGGCGGTGAAGCTCCTGCCTATAGTTTTCCCACCCCGGAGGCCATCGCCGCCGCAGGAGTTCTGGCACTCCGCGAATGCAAACTAGGATTCCGGGCCCCGTACCTCTGGCAAACTGCCCAACGGGTCGTTTCCGGCCAATTAGACCTGGGCCAACTGGCAACCGCATCCACCGAGGCCGCCAGAGCCGCCTTGATGGAAGCGCCGGGAGTCGGCCGGAAAATCGCCGATTGCACGCTTCTGTTCGGTTACGGGCGGCAGGATGCCTTCCCTGTGGATGTCTGGGTACGCCGCATCCTGGTGCAACTTTACTTCAAGGGACGAAAAACCGTGAACCAAAAGCGGTTGGACAGCTTTCCTCTGAGATATTTTGGCGTCAACGCCGGCTACGCCCAGCAGTACCTGTTTCACTACGCGCGGACGCATGGGATTTAATCTTTGTCGAGATGCCGCGACTCGGCAGCAACCTGGATCCCTAGTCTGCTGATTGCCAAATCCTTTACCTTATTTTGGCCCAAAAAAGGCCGATGGCGAGGCCCAAAGAGCTACGTGTTTTCAGAACTTGCAGACCCTGCTTCGTCCCTCGCCTTCCTTCGCATTGCCACCCTTCCGCGCAGTCCATTTCGATAAAAGACGTCCATTCTCGCCAAAGAATTAGCAATTAATGACTACGATTCAGCCTCCGGTTGCCCCTTATTCGTCCGATACAGATGCCGGTACCCGTCGTTGGCCAGTACGTGGGGAAGAACTGCTGCCCCACCATCGCCGGATCGATATTTATGACAAAGAAATGGACCATTCGGCGGCGCATCGTTTCGGGCGGTGCCTTACTTATTGCGCTGCTGGTCATCGCTAGCGTCGTCGCTACCGTCGGCTTCTCGCGCCTTAAGACCTTCGCGGTTTCGCGCCTGCGTGACGATACGATCCCTGGCGTGATGTACTGTGGCGAGATGGTAAATCACTGCTTTATTGGTCATATCTATGTATTACGCGCCGGATCGGTATCCGATTCGGCCAGTCGGGACCGATTTGTCCACGAGGCAGAAATCCACGCCACCCAGCTTTCGGAGGCGGTAAAAAGCTATTTGGGAACTATCACCGATCCTATCGATCGACGGAATTTTGAACTTCTGGAACAAAAACGAGCCGTTTACCTCAAATCGCGCACGACCTATCTCGAATTGGCAAAGACTGGCCCCAAAGCTTCTGCCGATGGCTACGCCACTGAACAACTGGAGCCAAATTACGTCGCCGTTCGGGATCAGCTTTCCTTGATGCTCAAATGGAATGAAGAAGCCGCCGTCGCGGCCACCAATCAGATAGTGGCTATCGCCTCTACGGCCACCATGGTTTCTTTCATTATAGCCGGGATCAACATAGCCGTTGGCGTCCTGGTGGGTTGGCTGGTGATTCGTTCCACCAATCGGGCGTTAAATAGCGTTGCTGTAGCTCTCGGTGAAAACTCGCAGCAAGTCGCCTCGGCGGCCACCCAGATCGCTGGTACCAGCCAATCACTCGCTGAAAGTGCCAGCGAGCAGGCTGCCTCGCTCGAAGAAACCAGTTCCTCTCTTGAAGAACTGACTTCCATGACGAAACGCAATACGGAGCACTCACATAAGGCCAATGAGTTGGCCAAAGAAGCTCGCGGCGCGGCCGAGAAAGGTGCCAGCGAGATGGATTGCCTGGTCCGTTCCATGACCGAGCTCCAAGTCTCCAGCGGAAATATCGCCAAAATCGTTAAGGTTATCGACGAAATCGCCTTCCAAACCAATATCCTGGCTCTCAACGCCGCAGTGGAAGCAGCCCGCGCGGGCGAATCTGGAATGGGCTTCGCCGTCGTGGCGGAAGAAGTCCGAAGTCTCGCCCAGCGATGCACCCAGGCCGCTCGTGAAACAACGGATCAAATAGGCGGCGCCATAGGGAAGGCAAATCAAGGCGCCGAAATTAGCGCCCGCGTCGCCGGGACCTTGGCAAACGTAGTGTCCCGCATCCGACAAGTTGACGAATTGGTTTCTGAAGTGTCCACCGCGTCGGGCGAACAGCGAAATGGAATTGACCAAATTAATAGTGCGGTGAGCCAGATGGATCGGATCACCCAAGGCAATGCAGCTGGCGCCGAGGAGAATGCCAGCGCGGCAGAGGAATTGAATGGCCAAGCTAAAGCGATGAAAAGCCGGGTCGCAGAGCTCCTCGCGTTAGTTGGCGGTGCCAGTTCTTCCACTGGACCATCTGTTTCGTCGCCATCCTCTTCAAAAAAACGACGCCCCTTGGAGTCTCCAGGTAAAATGAGTCCGCTTGAAATGAAAGCTGGCGAACCCACGACCGTCCGCTTGAATCGCTCTATATCGTTCGTCGATTCATCTCCCAATGGCGTTGGCTCTCAGCGCCGCTAATCTCTTGAACGAGGTTAGCTGGCGCTGACAATCGGTACCCGGCGCAGGATCCACTCCAACTGTTCCAGCTTGATGGGCTTGGCCAGGTAGTCGTTCATCCCGGCGTTGAAACACTCCTCTTTCACGCCATCGATGGCATGAGCGGTGAGGGCGACAATCCAGGGGCTCCGACCCGGACGGGGATTGGCTCGGATTTGCCGGGCGGCGGCGTAACCGCTGACATTGGGCATTTCCAAATCCATCAGAATAACATCATACGCTCGTCGTTCCATGGCCTGGATGGCCTCCTGGCCATCGGCCACGATATCGGCGCGGTAGCCCAATTTATCGAGCATCCGCTGCGCAACCATCTGGTTTACGTTATTGTCCTCCGCCATAAGAATGGACAAGGGCCTTTCTTCGCCCAGCTTCCCTCGGCCAGCCGCACCTGCATGGCCCACTCCATATGTTCCGCCGTGGCCAGAAGTCGCAGGGTCAAGCACTCCCACCTTGGCACGAATGGTGAAGTGGAATATTGAACCTTGTCCCGCTTCACTTTCGACCCACATTCGGCCTCCCATTAGTTCGCACAAGCGGTGGCTGATCGCCAAGCCCAGCCCCGTTCCGCCGAATCTGCGGGTGGTGGACGAATCCACCTGCTGAAAACTATGGAAAAGCAGATGGAATTTTTCTGAAGGAATGCCAATTCCCGTGTCCTGCACGGAGAAATGCCAAAGTGGATCCATACGATCCGCATCGGGATCGCTTCCGGTATAGCGGCTCACGGTCACCGTAATACCGCCGGTGGCGGTAAACTTGATGCCGTTGCCCATAAGATTGACGAGGACCTGACGCACCCGGGTCACATCGCCCACCAAGGCGAGAGGCACGTCACTATCCACCCGCTGCGTGATACGCAGCTTCTTCTCGGCGGCTTTGGCAGCAAATAGGTCCACGCTTTGCTCAACACATCCACGCAAGTCAAAGGGCGCCGTTTCCAAGGTCATCTTGCCGGACTCAATCTTCGAAAAGTCCAGGATGTCGTTGATGATCACCAACAACGATTCGCCCGAATTTCGTATCGTTTCGACGTAGCCCGACTGCTCGTGCGACAATTCCGTGCTCAACAGAAGACTGGTCATGCCGATGACCCCGTTCATCGGGGTTCGAATCTCGTGACTCATCGTTGCCAGGAATTCGGCCTTCGCCTTCGAGGCAGCCTCGGCGGCTTCCTTGGCTCGTCGAAGCTCGATCTCCGCACGTCGGCGCTCGGTAATATCGCCAATGACCTCCAAGAAACCGGTTACGACACCCTGCTCGTCACGGATGGGGGTAACCGACAAAGAAACGGGAAAACGCGCGCCATTCTTCCGGATGAGTGTCCATTCGCTTTCATCCAGGCGATCCAGCCGCGCCCGGGCCACGAAAGTCTCAAATCCCGGCTCAATAGGCCGACCGAGTTCGGCTGAAAGCGCCGCGGCGCGCCGGATGGTCTCCTTGGAATCGTGCCAGATGGCCGGGGTGGTTACCCCGACTACCTCCTCAGCGGAATAGCCGAGCATGATCTCCGCGGTCCGATTGAAACTCCGGATGATGCCGATTTCATCCGTCGCCACGATAGAGTAATTAGCCGAATTGAGAATGGTGCGTTGCAGGGTGCTCAATTCGCCCAGGGCAATTTCCGTCTGCTTCCGGATGGTGATGTCAGTCTGGATCGAGATATACTGGATGGGAACACCATGCTCGTCGCAAAAGGGCATGATGGTGGAGTCCACCCAATAGAGCCGTCCATCTTTGGCCTTGTTGCAGATTTCTCCTTGCCAGAGTTTTCCCTGGGTAATGGCGCCCCATAGTTGGGCCATAAAACTCTGCGGATGGTGTCCCGAGTTGATGATCCGATGATCCTGCCCGGTCAATTCGGTACGCAGATATCCGGAAAGGGCGCAGAACTTGTCATTGGCATAAACAATTCGTCCCTCGGAATCGGTAATCGCCACAATGGCGTGCTGGTCGATCGCCACCCGCATGTCGTGCAGGTCCTTGAGCAGGCCCTGAGTACGTTGCTCGGCATGTTTGCGCTGCGTGACGTCCTGAACCTGCGAGACAAAGTGGACCGGATGACCTTCCGCGTCGCGCACCAAGGTGACGCTAAGGAGGGCGTGGACCACCGTTCCCATCCGATGGTAATACCGCTTCTCCATCTGGTAATTCTTGATGTCGCCCGCCACCAATCGCCGGACCTGCCGCAAATCCGCCTCCAGATCCTCAGGATGGGTGATCTTCTGGAAATCGATCTGCAGCAATTCGGCTTCGGAATACCCAATCAACTCGCAAAGCGCTCGATTAACCCGTTTCCAGCGGCCATCCAACCCCACCAACGCCATGCCGATGGACGCGTGATCGAAGGTGTGGCGGAGATGCTCTTCATTGGCACGGAGCAAATCCAACGTTTTTTCCAACTCAACGGTCCGCACTGCCACCCGCCGTTCCAATTCGACATTCAGATTGCGTGATCGTGCCTCGGCCTCACGCCGATCCGTCAGATTCACGATGGAAAGCAATATGAAGTGGCCATCGGGTGTTTCGACTGGGGAGGCGTTGGACTCCCCGGGGAATTCCGAGCCGTCGCGGCGGCGGAAATACAAATCCTGCGGGCCTTCACCGACAGTGTCTGAAGACACAGCGGCACCTGGATTCCAAGGCTTTGCCGGGGCGTTCTCCGCAACCGAAAGAAGGGTCTCCACGCCCTTTCCATTCAAAACTCCCCGGTCCCAGCCAAATAAGAACTCGGCCGCGCGATTGGCGTTGATGATACGGCCTTCGGCATTGAGCAATACCAACGGATTGGGTGCTGCATCAACCACCAGGCGAAAAGTCATTTCCGCTTTGCGTATGTCCGAATTGGCTCGATCCAGTGCCGCAGTCCGCTGCTGGACCCGTGACTCAAGATCCTCGTTGAGCCGACGTAAATCGTTCTCCGCCGTTTGGCGTCGTTCGACCTCCCGCATGGCACGAAACAACACCGCCAAGACCAATATCCCTGCCAAGCAAGCTCCAAAGGCAAATAGCCGCAACGTATCACGCAGTTCTCGCTGCATGATATCCTCGCGTTCTCCCATCAACTTCCGCTGGCCACGAATGGACTGGCTCAACAGGTCCCGCGTACGATCCAACGAAGCACGACTCTTACCGGTGACTTCGTCCACTTCGGCCCCGCTGGCAATCCCGGCGTCACGCAACGCAAAACGACGCTTATTGAAGTCGAGCAAGACGCCCACTTCTGAGGCCACGCGATCCAACAGGCCGACTTGAGGGGGATCGATCCCCGCCAATGTGCGGGCCTTATCTAGCTTGTCCTGTATCTCCAGGAGCGAATTCGTGTAGCCCACCTTGGCAGCCGGATCGCCCGTGATCGTAAAACCTCGCAGAAAGCGTTGCATGTCTTCGATCTGCTGACTGAACGTTTCAATAGCCAGCAACGTGACATGCGCTTGATGGTGTCGGGTCATGTCCAAGGACATTTCCCGGAAGGCCAGTGCTGAATTGGTGCCCACCATGGCCAGCACCTCGACTGCGGCAATGAGAGCCAGCCAACGCCGAACGGTGGCTCCAAGTTTTCCCAATTCCACCCAACAGATGCCTACCAAACTCAATCCCAAGAGCAACAATCCGATGCCGGCATGAAGCGCAACTCGCAGCTTTAATTCCCAGCCATAGGCTGCTTCCACTTTGATAAAATAGGCAAAGAGTACGACACTAGCTGCCATGGCCAAGGCACAAGCCAAAGAGGCCGCAACCATTAAGAACGTCGGTCGCTTCCGGCTCTGGGTCATCATCACCATGACTGTGCCGGCCAGCAAAAATCCGCCCGCTGTTACAATCGACATCCTACCGGGGTGGTCGTTGGCAACGACGCTGTACGATTCAAAAAGGAGTCGATCGATCCCGGTATCCCGGCCCGAGGCGTACTCGTCCAGAGTCAGTACTCCCACGGCTATCAGAACCAGTCCCACCACAAAGGGGATCGCACGGTTGCCCCGCGATGAGGCCGCCAAGGCCAGTCCTGCGGCCAGAAAGCAGGTGGCGGTATTGAACTGCATGGGAACCGCGCCCGGCAAGACCTGCAAAAGCACCGTCCAGTGGGCAATCCAACCAATCAAAACCATCACCCCAAGGAGTACCAAGGTCGCAGCCGAGGCCATCACCAGTCGATGGACCAATCGTTCGCGACCAGTAGCTGCGGGGCCATTTCCGCTCATGGATGCACTCTCTTTTCCATCGTCAGGATCGGTAGCAATCTTAAGGCAACTGGGACATGTCAACGACCTTTCGTCCCTACGGCAGTCTGTGGAGCAAGCGGGAATGCCTGGACCCAATGCGACAACCGCAGCGGGTTTCGAGCGTGGCTAATCCAATTCGGCAGGGTTGGCAATCCTTTGTAAAACGCCTCGGCGTCGTTCGACGAAGGAATGGGCAGCCAGTGTTGGGGCAGGACCAGCTATGGACATGCCCCTGATACTAACCCGCACTTTGCTGAAACGCCATACATTCCGAACTCCCGCCGACGGCAACTTGGTCCGAAAACGCAATGGCGCAACCCCAGACCTTCAGTTGCTGGCGACCCTTGGGGAATTGGCATTGGATCCATCCCTGCCCAACCCTCCCTGGCGCCACAACGTGAAGACCACCGGATATACCAGCAGCTCAAGCACGCCCGAGGTGATGACTCCTCCAATCATCGGGGCGGCGATCCTTTTCATGACGTCTGCTCCGGTCTGGGTGGCCGGTGCCCACATAATTGGCAACAACCCAAACAATATTGCACAGATAGTCATCACCTTCGGGCGAATTCGTTGGACGGCTCCCTCGATTACCGAGGCTTCGAGGTCAGCCATGGTATTCATCCGGCCCTCATGCCGGAATCTGTCCCATGCCTGGTCGAGGTACAGCAGCATCACCACGCCGGTTTCGGCATCCAGTCCAGCCAGGGCGATCAGGCCGACATAGACCGCGACGCTGAGATTATAGTCCATCAGGTGCAGGAACCAAAAGGCGCCCACCAACGAAAAGGGAACGGCCAGAAGCACGATGGCGGTCTTGATCACGGACTTGGTATTGAGGTAGATGAGGAGGAAAATCACCAGCAAGGTGAACGGAATCACGACGAGCAGTCGCTGACCTGCCCGCTTCATATTTTCAAACTGCCCCGCCCACTGGATATAGTAACCAGGGGGAAACGTCACCCGCTCCTTGATTCGCGCGTTGGCCGCGTCGACATAGCCCTGAATGTCGTCAGTGGCCGGATCGACAAACACAAAGCCGACCAACTGGCCATTTTCATTGCGAATGGAAGGCGGCCCAGTGCGGAAATGAAGGTCTGCCAGCATCGAGATCGGAATCTGCGGACTTGTTTCGGCCATTCCATCGCCGCTGGTTTTCACTCCCATGGCGACGGCGCCTGCCACCGCTTCACCCATGGGTAACGGAACAAGGACCCGTTTCAGGCTATCCAAATCCTCGCGAAAATCACGGGCATAGCGGACACTGATGGGGTACCTCTCGCGCCCCTCGACCGTCATGCCAATGGTTTTGCCGCCGATCGCCGTTTCCACGATGTCGTTGACGTCACCTACGGTCAGGCCGTACCGGGCAGCGGCTTCCCGTTTGATATCGAAGTCCAGGAAATTGCCGGCGGTGGTTCGTTCCGCGAAGACGCTTCGGGTTCGCGGGAAATCGCGGAGCGCCTTTTCTATCTGCACACCGACGTCCTGAATCACCGCCAGGTCCGGCCCGAACACCTTGATTCCCAATGCAGAACGGAATCCTGTGGTTTGCATTTCAGTTCGGGTCTGGATAGGCATCCAGAAAATATTAGCCATCCCGGGCGTCTGAACCTTTTCGTTCATTTCGTCCTTGAGCCGGTCCCAGGTCATTCCCGGGCGCCACTCGCTGGCAGGCTTCAACTTCACCACTGTCTCAAACATGGAAAGCGGTGCGGGATCTGTTGGAGTCTCCGCCTCGCCGGCCTTGCCAAACACGCTTTCCACCTCCGGTATTTGCCGCAATTGGCGATCTTGCAACTGAAGAATCCTCGTCGCCTCCCCCACTGCCATGCCCGGCACCGCGGTGGGCATAAATAGCATGTCACCTTCGTTCAACGGCGGCATGAATTCGTGGCCCAGTTTTCGGAAAGGGTAGATCGTCGCCACCATGAGCAGCACCGCCGTGACCAGGGTCAACCACCGAAATCGCAATACCAAATGAACCACCGGCCGATAGGCCCAAATCAAGAACCGGTTGATGGGATTCCGGTGTTCCGGGGTGATTCGGCCCCGAATGAACAGCGTCATGAGCACCGGAACCAAGGTCACGCCCAACAGGGCGGCGAAGAACATCGAGAAGGTCTTGGTGTAGGCCAGGGGCTTGAACAGCCGCCCTTCCTGCGCTTCGAGTGAGAAAACGGGTATGAAGCTGACGGTGATCACCAGCAACGCGAAGAACAGTGGTCGCCCAACCCCCTTGGCCGCCGCAATGATCGTCTCCACCCGTTCCTGCCCGACCGGATCACGGCCCTGCCGATCACGAAAATGCTCCAGCATTTTGTGGGCGTTCTCCACCATGATGATACTCGAGTCGACCATCGCACCTATGGCGATGGCAATCCCTCCCAGTGACATGATGTTGGACGACAGGTGCAACTGGACCATTGGGACGAACGCGAGGAGTATGGCCATGGGAAGCGTTATGATGGCCACGAGTGCCGATCGCACGTGCCCCAGGAAAACCAGGCAGACGAGCGCAACCACGACACATTCCTCAATGAGCTTTTCACGCAAGGTATCGATGGATCGGTTGATAATCTGACTGCGGTCGTAAGTGGTTACGACCTCCATGCCCGGCGGAAATGACGGCTTGATCTCCTCCAGTTTTCGTTTGATACCCTCGACCACTTTCAAGGCGTTCTCGCCATGGCGCATGACCACGATCCCACCTACAGTCTCCCCTTCCCCGTTGAGTTCCGCCACCCCGCGACGAATATCGGGACCCAAGTGCACAGCACCCAGATTCTTCACGTAGACCGGTGTTCCCTGGACGGACTTGACTGGCACATTCTCGATGTCCCCAACGTTCTTAATGTACCCACGGCCACGGACATAATATTCGGTCGATCCGACTTCGAACACCTTGCCTCCCACATCTCCATTTGACCGGCGAATCTTGTCGATGACTTCGCCAATCGAAATCCCGTAAGCCACCAGTTTGTTCGGATCCAGGTCGACTTGATATTGCTTCACAAAACCGCCCACCGGGGCGACTTCGGCCACACCTTTGACCGATTCCAAAGCATACCGGAGGTGCCAATCCTGGAAGGAGCGCAGTTGCGAGAGGTCGTGCTTTCGGCTCCGATCGACCAGGGCATATTCATAAACCCAACCCACCCCGGTGGCATCCGGGCCGAGGACGGGATTGACGCCCTCGGGCAACGATCCCTTGGCCGAGTTCAAATACTCCAAGACCCGCGACCGGGCCCAATAGAGGTCGGTGCCATCCTCGAAGATGACATAGACAAAGGATTTCCCAAACATCGACTCGCCACGGACCGATTTGACCTTGGGTGCCGCAATGAAACGGGTGGAAATCGGATAGGTAACCTGGTCTTCGACCAAATCCGGTGAGCGGCCTTCCCAATCGGCATAGACGATGACCTGGACGTCGCTCAAATCTGGAACGGCGTCCAAAGGCGTGCGCAGCAATGCCCAAACACCCGCAGCCACCCCGAACAAGGTCAGCAGCAAGACCAGGAAGACATTCCTTGCACTGGCGTCGATCAGCCTTTCCAAGAGGGTCTCCCTAGTAGAAGTGAGTCCGGAAGACGGAGCAACCTTGTCTCCCATGTTGGGTGTTGGCATATAAATTCAATGGTCTACCAGGACTTCAGGGCACCCTGCAGTTTCGCTTCGGCATCGATGAGAAAATTGGCACTGGTAACTACTTTCTCATGTTCCTTGAGCCCGGAGACGACCGTATAATAATCTCCCACCCGGGCTCCCAACTCGACGTAACGCGGCTCAAGGCGCCCCTCGCCTTTATCGGCGAAAGCCAGGTAGCGCCGCCCCGTCGGCACCACTGCCGCATAGGGCACGGCCAACGACTCGCCCAAGTCCACGGACAATTCGGCATCCACGTACATTCCTGGACGCAATTGGAAGTCGGGATTCTTAACCTCCACCCGAACCCTCACTGTCCGCAGGGATTCGCTTACGAAAGGGTCCACCAAACCAACCATCCCGCTAAAAACCGCCTGTGGGTAGGCACTGGAGGTGATGGTGACTGGCAATCCTTTTTTCAGCAGGGACAACTCCTCTTCGTAAAACTGCACCCAAACCCAAACGGTCGATAGATCCGCCACATCGACCAAGTGATCGCCCGCCATCATCCGTCGGCCCTGGTCCACCCCTATGTCCTGCACCACGCCACGAAACGGGGAATTGAGCGGCAGCACTTCCATTGGCTTCCGGCTGCGCTCGAGTTCCACAATCTGATTGGAGTCGAGATTCCATAGCCGCAACCGCGAACGCGCCGATTCGATCAAACGTCGGGTACTGCCCAGCACTGCGGATTCGCTCCGCGCCTTTTCCTTGTCTTCCAGTTTGAGGAGGTCGATCAACTCGTTCTGGGTGGCAAGGAAATCGGGACTATAGACCGTCAGCAGCGGCGCATCCTTGTCCACCACTGTTCCGCGCGAAGAAACGAAGAGGTCCTTCACGTACCCATCCACCCGAGCGACGTAGTCCCAGTGTTTCTGCTTATCGTAGGTGACCGTACCCACGGCGCGTATCGAACGCTTCAGGTTCCGTTTCTCCACTTCGCCATAGGTGACGCCGATTTGTTGTTGGCGGGGCATGGAGACAGTGAAGGCCGACGGCACATCCATGGCAGCCGCAGGAACCACCGCTGGGGGTTTACCGGGAATAGTCGATGCCGGATCGGGCGCCGCGTTGGTTCCTGGAGTCCCGAGTTTCTTTTTTACCGGAACCACGTCCATGCCGCATATGGGGCATTTGTCGTGGGGATGCGCCATTCTGACCGAGGTGTGCATTGGACACGTATAATAATCCACGTCATCCGGTTTGGCATTGCCGCCATCGTTGTCCTTGCAGCCTGGGACAAGCGCGGCTATGGCCAGCAACACAACGCCGGCCAGCAGCGCCCCGAGGCCGGTCTGTAGCCGGCTCAAAAGTCTACCACTCGTTTTCATATCTAATTCCACCTGGGTTTTCCGACGAAAAGGATTTGTTATAAAGTTTGAAATGGGCCGTTCGACCGGCCTACTCATGGGCATGTTCGGCGTGCTCGTCATCGTGCGAAAATAGCGGCGCCTCCTGTGACAACGGGACGAGTGCTTCAAAGGAATCGAGGCCTGTAAAAAGGAGGAGATCCGCCATCATCCGCGTTTGTTCCGCCTGCGCGCGCGCCGCCATGGTGTTCGCCTCCAGGAGCATCCGCCGGGCTTCCAGCACCTCACGCAACATGCCACGGCCAGTCTCCCAATCCGCCACCCGACTCGACAATGCCTGGTCGGCCCGCACGCCGATTTCACCCGTGTATAGCAGGATCTCCCGATGAGCGTTGTCGATTTCCACCGTCACATGGTGAATCTCCTCACGGACCGATTGGACCAGGTCCTCGCGTTGAAATTCCGCCGCCTGTTTCCTGGCCAAGTCCCTTTGATAATCCTGCCGATATTTATCACGGTTGAACCAAGGGAACGACATCCGCAGGGTGAACATCCCGCTGCGAAATCCGCCATCATCGCTGAACTGGCGCCCTTCGGCCCCCAGACTAAAATCAGGAAGCCGATTTTTGCGGGTGGCCTCGGCGGTGGCGGCGGCCTGCCGAATTTGCCAATCCTGCACCTTTAACCGGGGCTCCTCCGCCAGGGCCAAGGCAATTAATTTGGCACTGTACGGAACCGATGGCGCCACAGACGGCATTCGCAGTGCTGGCCACGAGGCCCCCACCGGCCGATTCAGCAACCGGTTTAACGCGAGATGATAATGTGCCAGGTGTTGGCGATCGGCGCGGAGCATGTTTCCCCGTTGGGCGAGTTCATTCTGGACCTGCAGTGTGTCGGCCAAGGCGGCGCTGCCGTTGCGATACCGTTGCTCCACGGAATGGGAGATCAACTCCAGCCACGAGAGGTCTTGTTCGGCCAATTCCAGTAGGCGCTCGGCCAGTGCGGCATCGGTCAACGCCGCTATCAGGTCCCGTCGAAGTTCGCGCAATCGTGAATCGGCCTGTGCCAACTTTTCACCCACGTCCGCCTCGGCGACGGCCTTGGCCAGGCGGGGTTTCCCCCATAGTGGTAACCGTTGCTCAACGGAATAGGCCAAGTTGCCCTCCTCCGATGGATTGAAACTCCGGCTGCTATAAATCGACCCGCCGAATCCCACCATTGGGTCGTCCCAGATACGCACTGCCGAGGCATTTAGGCGAGCCGCCCGCAACGTGGCGTCGGCGGATCGCAAAGACGGGTTGTTGGTTCGCACCTCGCCCAAGAGCCGATTCACCAATTCTGAGGTAATTGGCACCGCCGAATTCGTTTCGACAGCCCAGGTCTGGCCACCCAAGGCCAAAGCCCATCCGCACGCAGATAGAATGGATAACAAACGCTTCATGATACTGATCCCAAGGAGCCAAAACCGCACTGAACGAGGCCTGTCTAGGCACTCGCTCTGAGGGTTAAATCACCAACCCGAGTGCGGCCTCAACGTGAGAGACAGGCAGGCATGAATGAGCCGCAGTTCACCCGAGATGGGTACACTGCGGCCAAACACACTGGGAATCAGATCAGGAAGATACAGAACCGCTGGTGGAGCGGGACATCGCTCGACAGGGCAGCGGGAGTCGACCGGCCAGAAGGTGGCGGCCGAGCGGCAAGCGGCGCACAGTCCAAAATCGAGTGATGCACGGGCATCGCCAGATCAGGTTGCACAGACAGCGGAAGACTGATTGGGGACGAGGGCTCAGCAGGTTTCTGGCAGCAGCTCATCACTGCGCAACGATCCGCAGTCTTTACGGATTCCGTCCGACAGCATTTTCGTACTGTGGCAACTTCACCGACCCGGTCAGCATTCAAAACCGAAAAGGAGCCCTGCCACAGCATGCTAATGCCGAGCAGCAACACCCAGACCGCTTTGAAATTCGACTTCATTGTCAACAACACCGCCTACTCCTTATCAATAAGGGCGGGAAGATCAGGGTCAAGCTTCCAATTCACGGGAACGGAATCAGGGACCACACTTCCGACGGCGATGGAAATTTTTTTCGCCATGCTTTTTCGGATCAATCCACTAGGCTGCCGCGATGCTGACAAGGCTCCGAATCAAAAACTTTAAACGATTCCCCGATGCCGACATCGAATTGGGGCAATCCGTGGTTTTTATCGGACAAAACAACTCTGGCAAGACCACCGCATTGCAGGCCTTGGCACTGTGGGACGTCGGCATACGCAAGTGGAACGAAAAGCGGGGTGGAAAAACTGCGCCCGAAAAACGCCCAGGAGTCACCATCAACCGGAGAGACCTGATGGCCATTCCGGTGCCCAACGCCAACTCTCTGTGGCGGAATCTCCACACCCGTGATGTCAGGCAAATTGAAGGCAAAACGAAGACCCAAAACGTACGCATCGATATCATACTCGAGGGCGTAAGTGAGGGCCATACTTGGCAATGTGGCCTTGAATTCGACTATGCCAATGAAGAATCGTTCTATTGTAGGCCCCTGCGGATTTCAGAAGATGCTGCCAGCGACCGAATGGGGGTACCCGACGACGTCGCCAATGTCAAACTGGCATTCCTACCACCGATGTCCGGTTTGGCGGCCACGGAACCAAAGTGGGAAGCCGGAAGGATAAACGTACTACTCGGCGAAGGTCAAACAGCACAAGTATTGAGAAACCTATGTTATCACCTCTATGAACAAGAGGAGCCAAGGTCCGATTGGAACTCAGTGGTGAAAGATATCCAATCCTTATTCGGCGTTCAACTCCAGCCACCTGTGTTCGTAAAAGAGCGCGGTGAGATCACAATGGCCTATCAGGATCCGGAAGGGTGCCAACTGGATATCTCGTCGGCGGGCCGTGGCCTCCAACAAACGCTCTTGTTGCTTACCCACCTCTATGCCAACCCACAAACGGTACTTCTACTTGACGAGCCAGACGCCCATCTTGAGGTCCTGCGGCAGCGACAGACTTATCAGTTGATCACAAAGATTGCCTCCGAAAAAGGCTCTCAGATCATATGCGCGAGTCATTCAGAGGTTGTCCTAAACGAAGCAGCAAATCGCGATGTTGTAATAGCCTTCGTCGGCCAACCACATCGAATAAACAACCACTCGGCGCAAGTCATCAAGGCACTCACCACGATAGGATTTGATCAATACTATCAGGCAGAATTGAAAGGTTGGGTTTTATACCTCGAAGGATCGACCGATCTGGCAATCCTTCAAGCCTTTGCCAAGACTCTGAGCCACCCGGCCGCTGCGGTTTTGGAGCGGCCATTTGTCCACTACGTCTCGACGAATCTACCCAAGCTTGCGCGTGATCACTTCCACGGCCTGCGCGAGGCGAAGCCTGACCTTGTGGGTTTTGCCCTTTTCGACCGGATTGAAAGGCCGTTGGATCAGGGCACTGGCCTGACTGAGACTATGTGGAGGAAGCGTGAAATCGAGAATTACCTATGTCATGAATCCGTTCTTCTGACCTTTGCGCGCCACGACCTTCAAGACGACCTGTTCGGCCGGGCGGAGTCTGGACGAAGAGAAGCGGTTATGCGAGAGGCGATCATGGAGGTCTCAAACGCGCTTTCCACCCTTGATCAACCGACCCTTGGTTCAGATGACCTGAAGACGAGCGATGCTTTCCTTCGTCCATTGTTTTCGAAATTCTTTGGCAAATTGGGACTGCCAAACATGCTCCAAAAAAGTGATTACCACTCACTTGCAGCTCTCGTCCCTACGGAACTGATCGACTCAGAGGTGAACGAAAAACTCGACGGTATCGTAAAAATCGCTAACAAGGCCCGGCCAAAGGGGCTGTAGATGTTTAACCCGGAAGTGAACTCCGCGAGGGAAAATCGCCCAGGCCGAAGCTGGGCAGCCACCTTGCGCAAGATTGAAACCGTCCACCTGAGAAGGAACAGTAGGCACCCGCCAAGTCGATACGGTCTTTTGGTCTTCCGTTTCAGCGTTTGGTGAATCTCCGCAGCCACAGATTTCCTGTATCCTTTTCCCGCCGTACGGCTTAGCTTTACGATGGTCTCCCCCGTGGTGCCCCGCGGATTCGCTTTTGACCGCCCCTGGACCACTGCTATTGGGGAACACTGAACAGCAAGGCCGAAGCCCCACCCGCCACTTTACCACTAGGCAAATCAGGCAAATTGGCTCACCTTCATCCCGCAAATGGCAAGTGCGGCCGCAGACATTGCCCCGGCGGAACTCGATTTCGAACGGGCTCTTAAAGACTTGGAATCCATCGTTGAAGAGATGGAGTCAGGAGATATGCCCTTGGAAACGCTTCTCAAGCGTTTCGAAGAGGGCACCCGCCTAGCCAGACACTGCCAGGAAAAACTCGCGAGTGCGGAATTGGAGATGACGCGCTTGGAAAAGAGCCTTGGCGGGGAACTGACCCTGAAGTCAGTGAATTCCAACACTGAAACCGCTGGCTGAGATGGCCGGCCCTCACGGGCTTGCGCCGTAATCCATTCGTTTACCGATGAGCCGATACTTAGACATGGTTGATCACCCGTCCCACGTAAAGAAACTAACCGTCGAGCAACTCAATACCCTCGCGGGCGAGATTCGCACCGAACTGATCGAAGGCCTCGCCAAAAGCGGCGGCCACCTCGGTCCGAACCTGGGTGTCGTGGAACTCTCGATTGCCCTGCACCGGTGCTTCGAGACGCCGACGGACAAATTCGTCTGGGATGTAAGCCATCAGGTTTACGTGCACAAGATCCTCACCGGCCGCAAGGATCGGTTCCGTACGATCCGCACGACCAACGGTCTTAATGGCTTCGCGTTGCGCACAGAAAGCGAACACGACTGCTATGGCGCCGGTCATGCCGGTACTGCCTTGTCGGCTGCGCTCGGCATGTGCGCCGCCCGTGACAGCCGCGGCTCCAACGAACACGTGGTCTGTGTGTTCGGCGATGCCGCGCTGACTAATGGCGTTTCCTTCGAGGCGCTCAACAATATTTCCTGCACCACCAAGCGTTTCATCGGAATCCTGAACGACAACGAGTTCTCGATTGCCAAGAACGTGGGTGCGATCGCCACGTACCTGGCCAAGCTCACCACGAGCACCAAGTACAACAAGCTCACCAAGGACATGACGTCCTGGATGAAGAAACTGCCCAAGGGCGATTTTGTCGCCACGCTCGGCGGCAAGGCCGAAGAAGCGATCAAGGGCATCGCCTCGGCGGTGGCGCTCGAGCCTTCTCATCCCTCGACCGAAAATGACGGTCGCGGCGGCCACGGCAGCGCGCTGCTTTTCGAGGAATTCGGGCTTCGCTATCTCGGGCCCATTGACGGTCACAATATTCCGCTGCTGATCAGCACGCTGGAATTTGCCAAAACGTGCACCGAACCCGTTGTCATTCATGTTCTTACCACCAAAGGTAAGGGTTTCGAAGCGGCCCTCAATTTTCCGGAAAAGTTCCACGGTCTCGGGCCATATGATTCCAATACGGGCCAAACCCCTGCCCCCAAAGCGGATGCTTTCCCGATGTGGCAGGATGTCTTCGGGCGGACCATGGTCAAGCTGGCCCAACGGAACAAACAAGTGGTCGGCATCACGGCTGCCATGCCCAGTGGCACCAGCCTGAAACTTCTCGAGCAGGCCTGCCCCAAACAGTACTACGACGTGGGCATCGCGGAAGAGCATGCCGTCATTTTCGCGGCGGGCATGGCCACCATGGGATTCCATCCCGTGTGCGCCATTTACAGCACCTTCCTTCAGCGCGCCTACGATTGCATTCACCACGACGTTTGCTTGCAGGACTTGCCGGTAATTTTCTGCATGGATCGAGCGGGTTTGAGCGCCAACGACGGCCCGACCCATCATGGCCTCTTCGACATCGCCTATCTCCGTTGCTTGCCGAACATCGTCGGCATGGCCCCGGCCAACGAGGACGAGTTGCAGGACATGATGTTCACGGCGACGCTCCAGAATCGCCCCATGGCTATTCGCTACCCGCGTGGCAATGCCGAAGGCGTGCCGATCAAGGACCAGCCGATGCCCGTCGAGATCGGCAAGGCACAGGTCGTCCAGCATTTTAGCAATAACGGCGGCAAGAAGGTGGCCCTATTCGGTCTCGGCCCCATGCTGCGTCTGGCCAGGGAAGCAGCCGCCAAGTTGACCGCCGAAGGCTATGACACCGCAGTCGTCAACCCGCGCTTCTTCAAGCCGCTCGATATCGAAATGCACCGCTATTTCGGCGGTGTCGCCGACATCGTGGCGACCTTGGAAGATCACGTCGCCATGGGTGGCTACGGCAGTGCGGTCCTCGAATGCCTCAGCGAAGGCGGGCTTCATACCGATGTTGTCCGGCTCGCTTGGCCGGACAAGTTCATCGAGCACGCGTCCTCGGTCGACTACCTGCGCGAGCAACACGGTTTGACCGTCCCATGCCTCGTGGCCGACATCAAGACCCGCCTTGAAGGGGCGGTCGGCACCCAGGAAAAGCCGATGTTGAAAATCGGATAGAAACCCATAAAGTTCTCGAACACGGGCCGGCGAATGCCGGCCCTTTCCCATTCTACCGCAGCCTGGACTTGCAGCTTGTGCAGTCCGTTCTAACGTCAGCGCATCGTATTTTGAGGATCGATTCAGAATGAGTACCGTAAGCAGCCACCCCGATATTTTCCTTCGCCGCCACAATGGTCCCCGCCCGGAAGAGGTTCCGGTCATGGCCAAAACTTGCGGATTCGACACGCTGAATGCTCTCGTCGATGCGGCCGTTCCCGCCCATATCCGCTTGCCGGAAGCCATCGAACTCCCGGCTCCCCTAAGCGAGAGCGAGGCCCTGCACCGCCTTAAGTCGATCGCCGCCAAGAACCAAGTGTTCCGTTCTTACATCGGCACTGGCTACTACGACACCATTACACCGCCCGTCATCCAACGGAATATTCTCGAAAATCCGGGTTGGTACACCCCGTACACTCCCTACCAAGCGGAAGTCTCCCAAGGCCGCCTCGAAGGCCTCCTGAATTTCCAGACCATGGTCACTGACTTGACGGCCATGGACATCGCGAATGCGTCGATGCTGGATGAGGCCACGGCCTGTGCGGAAGCGATGATGCTCTGTCATCGAATCAAGGAAGGCGACGCCGCCACCGTCGGCGAAGCCCGAGATATCTTCTTGGTGGCAGACGATTGCCATCCCCAGAACATCGACATCGTTCGCACCCGCGCCCATGCCTTGGGACTGAAAGTGGTCGTCGGCCCGGTATCGAGTTTGGAATTTGGACCGAGCGTCTTTGGCGCATTGATCCAACACCCAGCCACCGACGGCAAGTTGGCCGATGTCCAAGCGTTCACCGATCGGGCACACGCTGCGGGTGCTTTGGCGGTCGTCGCCACGGATCTCTTGGCATTGACCCTGATCAAACCGCCCGGAGAACTTGGCGCGGATGTCGTGGTGGGAAATTCGCAACGCTTCGGTGTGCCGTTGGGCTTTGGTGGACCGCATGCCGCCTTCTTTTCGACCAAGGATGCTTACAAGCGCCAGATGCCCGGACGCCTGGTCGGCGTTTCCAAGGACGCTCGTGGCAAAGCCGCGCTACGCCTTTCTCTCGGAACACGCGAACAACATATCCGCCGCGACAAAGCCACTTCCAATATCTGCACCGCCCAGGCGTTGCTCGCGAATATGGCCATGGCCTATGCGTGCTATCACGGTCCCGCCGGACTCAAAGGCATCGCCCAACGGGTCCACGAACTTACCAGCCTCCTCGCGACGAAGCTTGGCCAGATTGGCATCCGCATCACCAATGAATCGTATTTCGACACTCTGACTGTGGTGGTCCCGGACGCGGCAGCACTTCATAAGCAGGCCGAAGCGCACCGCATCAATCTACGTAAGATCGACGCCCAGCATGTTGGCATCTCCCTTGATGAATGCGCGACCGAGGCTGAGATTGAGGCGCTCATCCAAGTCTTC
The DNA here is from genome assembly GCA_035493435.1 of Candidatus Limnocylindria bacterium. GTDB lineage: Bacteria > Verrucomicrobiota > Verrucomicrobiia > Limisphaerales > UBA9464 > DATJII01. The sequence goes on from DATJII010000062.1 coordinate 57,994, forward strand.
AATGCCGCCCACGCCGGTTCGGGAAAGAAACTCTCCACCGTGGTTCCCACGCCCATTCCTTCGGGCTATGCCCGGACCTCGGGATTTCTCAAGCACGCGGTGTTCAATCGCCATCGCAGCGAAACCGATATGCTGCGCTATCTGCGGAAGTTGGAATCCCGCGATATTTCGCTCTGCCACAGCATGATTCCCCTGGGATCCTGCTCGATGAAACTGAACGCCACTGCGGAGATGTTCCCGGTGAGCTGGCCGGAAATTGGCAAACTCCACCCCTTTGCGCCGTGGCAGCAGACTCTGGGTTATCAACAGATCTTCGAAGAGCTCGAAAGCTGGCTCGCGGTGTGCACCGGTTTCGCCGGTGTCTCGCTGCAACCGAATGCCGGGTCCCAGGGTGAATACGCGGGACTTCTCATTATTCGCGCCTACCACGAGGCCCAAGGCCAGTCGCAGCGGAACATCTGCCTGATCCCGACCAGCGCCCACGGAACCAACCCTGCTTCGGCCGTCATGGCCGGGCTGACGGTTGTTGCCGTGGCCTGCGACAAGGATGGCAACATCGACGTCGCTGACCTCAAGGCCAAAGCCGAGGCGAACAAGGAGAACCTATCGGCGTTGATGATCACCTACCCCAGCACGCACGGCGTGTTTGAAACGACGATCATCGACATCTGCAAGATCATCCACGACGCCGGCGGCCAGGTTTATATGGACGGCGCGAATATGAGCGCCCAAGTGGGCCTGACCAGCCCGGCGCATGTCGGCGCGGACGTCTGCCACCTGAACCTCCACAAGACGTTCTGCATTCCCCATGGTGGTGGCGGTCCCGGCGTGGGTCCGGTTTGCGTCGCGGAACACCTCGTCGATTTCCTTCCTGGGCACGCGGTCGTGAATCTCGGTGGCGAAAACCCGATTGGCGCAGTGAGCGCGGCCCCTTGGGGCAGTTCCAGCATCTGCGTCATTCCCTGGATGTATATCCAGATGATGGGCGCCGAAGGCCTGACCGAGGCGACCAAGGTGGCCATCCTGAGCGCCAATTATATCTCGGCCCAACTGCAGGATTATTTCCCGACGCTCTATCGCGCCAACGGCCTGGTTGCCCACGAGTGCATCCTGGACCTCCGCCAATTCAAGAAGGTCACCGCCGAGGACGTCGCCAAGCGGCTCATGGACTACGGTTTCCACGCCCCGACGCTAAGCTGGCCCGTGGCTAATACCCTCATGGTCGAGCCCACGGAGTCCGAGCCGATGGCCGAGCTCGACCGCTTCTGCGAGGCGATGATCACCATCCACGCCGAAATCATGGCCGTGGAAGAAGGCTCCATTGATGCGAAGAATAACCCGCTCAAGAACGCGCCGCACACGACCGACCAGGTGGCCGGCGACAAGTGGGATCGCCCATATAGCCGCGAACAGGCGGCGTTCCCGGTGGACTCGCTGCGTGAATATAAGTTCTGGCCCGCCGTCGCCCGCATCGACAACGTCTTCGGCGACCGCAACCTGGTCTGCTCCTGCGTCGGCATGGAGGCTTATACCGCATAGGCGAACAGCGATATAACCGATACTTTCAACTCCCGTCTCTGGCGCGTCGAGCCCGGAGCGGGAGTTTCTGTTTATTGGAACGCCAGTGACTTTAATCGAAGCGCGACCGCGTCGTGGAGTGCGGTGGCAAGCGCAGCGCGACACCGCTTTGGCAAGACCTTTCACTCTCTAAGCCGGACTACGTCGCCAAAATCCCACCACGCTCCAAAGCGCCGTCTCTGTCGGCGCTCTCCAAGACGGCAAGCGCCTTCGTCAGCCGCCCGTGCTCCTTCGTCCTACGGCGAAACCACCCGGTAAAACTCCTGTACCGCATTCGTGCCCGCTGGAACGTCCACTTCCCGCAACCCAGCGGAGCTCGCATTGACGGTCTGCACGTCCATCCACTCTGGCGCCGCCAGGTTGGTGGTAGCCTGAATCCGATACGTCTGGCCCATATTCAGATCCAGGTTGAAACGCAGCTTCCGGGTGGCCGTGAACGAGTACGGCCCGGAAAATAGAGTCGGCAACAAGCGGACTGCCACCGGGCTCAATTCGCTAGTATCACCCGTTGTGACATCCGTAGCGGTCGCCGTGAACCGATCGAGGTCTGTGCTGGAAGCCACGGTATAAGTAAACGGCGCCACATTCCCGTCGGCGCCGGTTGTTACCCGCAGACTCCCCACGTACTCCTCCGCGTCGCCATAGGTCGACCCGTTGGTGGAGGTGTTGCGATAGAAATCCAGGAAGTACTCCCGATTGGGTGTCGAGTTAAACGTGCCGGAAATCGAGAAGACGCCGTTGGAAAGGCTCACCGTACCGAGCACCGGATAATTTTGGAGCCGATTAGGCCCGGAGTCCGGGTCAAGGTCGTCGTTATCGAGAGGCGCTGAACCTTCCACGGTGTCGGACGTCAAGAAGATGGAAGGCCCGCCATTGTGCGGCATGGCATTGCCGCGAATGGTGTTACCCAAGGCCAAGTCGCCATCCACCACCACGCCCGCCTGACCGTACCCGATTCGATTCCCCCGCCCCGCCCCGGTTTTGTCCAAGCCAACTACGTTCTCGTAAGCATCCGAACGAATCCACACGTTTACGATGGCATTCGCCAGCTTCGAGGTGCCTGAGAGGTCGGTACCAATAAGATTGCCTTGAATCAAGTTCTGGGTGGTGTTTGTTCCATTGACGACTACACCAGAACCGCCGTTGCCGGAAATCAGGTTTCCCGCACCGGCAGCCACTCCACCAATCAGGTTTTGGCGAGCCCCACTTCGCACCAGTATGCCGTCGCTCTGATTGGCAACTGCCACCGTGCCCGAAGCATCCGTCCCGATCTTGTTTCCCTGGAGAATATTATTCGCCGTCGTGGCGCCATCGATGCCAACGCCCAATTGAGTATTACCCGAAATAACATTCCCTTCCCCAGCGTTTGAGCCCCCGATCAAGTTGTCATGGGCGCCCGAGAAGAGAGTGACGCCATAACCATTCGGGGCGGCTTTTGCTCCGGTTGCATCCACACCGATCCAATTGCCCTGAATTACATTGGCCGTTGTATCCGCACTCACGATGGCGATGCCAAAACTCCCGCTGCCTGCGATGATATTGCGTGCACCAACCACGGAACCTCCAATGAGGTTGCTGGCCGAACCAGACAGCAGGCCGACGCCCACCGAGGCGTTTCCCAGCAGGTTCGTTCCGGTAATATCGAGGCCAATGAGATTGCCTTGGACTGTGTTGTTCAAGGTATAGGCGTCCTCCATCGAAATGCCCGACGTCCGGTTGCCCGAGATAAGATTACCCGCACCAGAACTCGTACCCCCGATGGCATTTCCGCTGGCCGAACCGTGAATCAGGATGCCGTCCCCTTGATTCGGGATAGCTGCCAAACCGTCGGAGCTGGTGCCGATTCGGTTGCCCTGAATCGTATTGCTCGTGGTATTCGTCCCGGTCAACGAGAGACCCGCGTCGAGGCTGCCGGAAATCACATTTCCCGCACCAGAAGTCGCGCCACCAATCAGGTTTTCATGCGCGCCGAGGAAAATAGCGACTCCCGTACCGTTGGGGACCGCTCGATTACCCGTCGCATCCACGCCGATCCAATTGCCCTGGATCGTGTTAAACGCCGTCGTCGCGCTTGCGGCCGCGATTCCGTAGGACTGGCTGCCGACGATAATATTACCGGCGCCGGGGGCTGTCCCTCCCACCAGATTGCCCACCGCCCCGTCACTCAGGCCAATTCCAGCCCCACTATTCGGCACCGCATTCGTGCCCGTCACGTCAAGACCGATGAAGTTGCCCTGGACGATATTGGAAGCGGCACCGTCGCCCGCAATCAACACCGCACTGGCGCCGTTGCCCGAAATAATGTTTCGCTCTCCCAACAAAGTACCACCGACCAGGTTAGCTGTGGCTCCGTCGATGATCTCAACCCCGTTTTGCGTGCTTGCAATGCTGGCCGTGCCGGAAGCATCGAGCCCGATGAGGTTGCCGATCACCCGATTACCAGACGAATTCGTTCCGCGAATAACAATGCCGCCTTCGTTGTTGCCGCTGATGACATTGCGCTGGGTGATGTTCGTTCCCCCAATGACATTATTCGCCGCACCCAGGAACAGGGAAATTCCGGCACCGGTATTTGCCACCCGGTTCGTGCCGGACGGATCGATCCCAACGTAACAGCCTTCGACCATGTTGTTCGTAGCGTCGCTGAACAAAAAGCCGATTCCACCGCCCGAAAATCGTCCGACGCTCAACCCACGCGCCACACCTTTGCCGGACATGAATCCCAAGCCCGTCACCGATCCGACCTCCGGCTGCACAGCCGACCCATCCAACGCCACAATCGGGCTCCCGGCAAACCCAGGCTGGGTGGTCGCATCTATCTCCGTCCCGAGACCCGTGACCAACGGCAATTGCCCTGATGGTCGAATCCAGAAAACGCCATTCGTGAAATTCACGTCATTGACAGCGATATTGAACGTGATTCGCGTTCCGGGATGATCGTTCGCGTAATAAATCGCTGCCCTGAGGCTTCCAGGCCCCGTGTCGCCGCCGTGGGAAACTACCGATGAAAGCCCTGTTGGCGCTCCGTACAGCCCTGCAATCGCCGCCCGATCGCCATCTGACAATGCCGCCCTGCCCCCCATTCGAGGCTGATACTTCTCATACGGGGTCTTGGCCTGCAACGAATCGAGATAACCCGGTAAAAGCGATCCGTCGCTACGCACCGGATGCATCACCGAATCGAAGTCGTAAGGTCCGACCTTGACCCCGGCGGTCAGGATATCCCCCAAAACGGCCAATATTCCCGGCTGGAGATTGTTCGTCAGGATCGTGATGTAGATGTCGCGATCCGTCCGGTAGTTCTCGTGGGCCAGCCCCAGGCTGTGGCCAAGTTGATGGCACAATTGCCAACGCTCCAGAGTATTGACCGTCAATACGGGTACCTGTCCCAGCGTTAACGAACTCCCGAGTGCCGACCGATCGAAATTCAGCATCAGGAAGTGCGATTCGTTGGTGCGGGGAATGAATTTCACGTTCCCTGCCAATTCCCACTCGCGGATCGCCTCCAGGTACGGACCACGGATCCGGTTGGTCACCGAAGGGTCAAACGAGTAGTAAACCTTGCCCCCGGGCCACGGCGGATTGGCGCCGTATTGCTGGACGTAATGTCCCGCGCAAGCCCGCTCCCCGACTCCCAACAGGCTCAATACCGCCCAGACCAAGGCGAAAATCCGCCTCGTGGTGCCACGAAGCTGCCTCTCCAACCTGCTTTGCCCAAGTCTCATCGGAAAATTCGGACCGGCACGACCTCCCCGAAACGCCTGCGGGAAATCTCGCCCTCTTCCTGACAGTCTTGTCCGGGAAATCGTTCCACGGCAAGCCGCCGTTTCCGACGAACCTTGCTTGACCCCCAGCCACCGTCCCACTACAAAACCCGTCTGCCTTTCGACAGGCACGTGGACGCCAGTTTAGCTCAGTTGGTAGAGCAACGGTTTTGTAAACCGTGGGTCGCCGGTTCAAGTCCGGCAACTGGCTCCATTCCTAACTGTGTGTGCAGCAACGGTTTGGAGATGCCGAAAAGGCCACTGTCAGTGGAACTGTCAGTAGAAGAAGGCGAAGAAAAACAATTCGCCTCAACCCTGCCAGAACTTCCCTGAAACTCGCCCAAAACCCGCGTTCGAAGATGCGGGCAGAACCGGACTGGTTACTCGAACAGCGAACCAGCTATGAAACCGCGATTCACGTTGTTCCTCCGAGGAAGCGTCTTTTATTGCGAGGACACCACGACCGGTAAGCAATCGAGCCTTAAGACCAAGGTCGAGAGCGAAGCCCAGACCTTCCTGCACGCCAAGAACGAGGCGGTCCGCCAGCCCGCCATGAACCTGCAAATCGCCCAGGTTTACCTCCAGCACAGCGACTCCACCCTGGCCTCGCGCACATGGCAAACGGTGATGGACACCATGTCCCCCCTCAAGACCGGCCCCACCCAAGCCCGGTGGAAGGCCGCCATCCGCGACCAAGCCTTCGACAGCATCCGCAACCGGAAACTCATCGAAACCACCGGCGAGCATTTCTTCGCCGTGCTGCGCAGCGGCACCGTCTCCACCAACATGTTCCTCCGCCGCCTCCATAACTTCGCGGTCGGTATGCACTGGCTGCCCTGGCCTGTATTGCCGAAACGCCAATGGCCAAGCGTCAGCCACAAGGAACGGCGCGCCATCACGCCGCAGGAGCACCAAAAAATCATCAATCGGGAGCACAATCCCGAAATCAAAGCCTACTACCAGCTTCTCTGGCACACGGGCGGAGCTCAAACCGACATCGCCGAATTGACCGCCGAAGACGTGGACTGGAAGGACCGCACCATCTCCTATTCCCGAAACAAAACCGGCGTGCCGGTCATCGTCGCCTTCGGCCCGGAGGCGACAGAAATTCTTCAAAACCTGCCAAAATTTGGCCCCCTCTTCCCCCGCATGGCGCGGATTAAGGAAAACCACCGAGCCAAGATGTTCATCAA
>DATJII010000063.1:0-75631 GCA_035493435.1 Candidatus Limnocylindria bacterium
CGCCGCTGAAGGGCGAACGGCGAGCGTGGGCAGATCCCGCAGTCGCCGAAGTGGCGAGCAAAGACCAATGCCAGGATGTCAATCCCGTTAGCCTACGTGTTTCCACGTAGGCAAACACACGTATTCTTTTCAGGCCTTGGCCCTGATAGCCTCCCGTGCCCGCAAATCAGGGACGAATGCAAAATCAGAACCAGAAGGAGATTATTGCGACTCACAAGCGTCACCCGACAGTCGGTGGCCCTGTTGCCTTGCGTCGTCTCGCGCTCCACATCGCTGCGGAAAATCTCTTCCAATACGTGAAGATTCCAAGTTTTCGTCATAGGCCTTCCATCGACCTGCCGTTTGTCTGGCGGGTGCGGTTGATGTTCGCCGTCGCCGCCCTGGCCTTCATAGGGATGGGGCATTCAGCCCGGGGGGGTTCTGTGCCTACCGCCACCACATTGCCAGCGACCCAGACCAATGGCATCGCGGCTTACCTCAATGGAACTGTAGCCATGGGAGATGGCAATCCGACGGTGTATTTTGAATACGGCCAGACGACCAACTACGGCAGCGTGACGCCTGCCCAGATGGCGGGTCCTTTCTCCTATGCCATATCGTTCAATGGCGCACAGTCCGTCCGGGTGGCGAACCCCCAGGTCCCGTCCGGCAACCAACCCTACACCATCGAAGCCTGGATCAAGCCCGATTCCATGGGGGCGCGGGGGATGATCGGCTGGGGCACTTACGGCTTTGACAATCAAGCTACGGCCTTCCGCCTCCATGATAACGGGTTGGACAGCTATTGGTGGGGCAACGACCTGGTTGCTTCCACCACCAATCTGGCCAACACCTGGCATCACGTGGCGACCAGCTTCGACGGAACCACTCGAGTAATCTATCTGGATGGTGTCTTGCGCGGCTCTGACACGCCAGGAGCCAGTCACTCCGTGCTGAGCACAAACCTGACCCTGGGCACCACCGGTTTCGGCGAGAACTATTCGGGATTACTAGGGGAAGTGCGCGTGTGGTCAGTCGCGGTCAGCCAGGGAGACTTGCAGCAATGGATGACCCGCTCCGTCGCACCAGCCCATCCGAACTATGCAAATCTGGCGGCCTACTGGCCGCTGTCGGACCAAAATATTTCGTCCATCACCGATGCCAGTGGCAAAGGCAACGATGGGATACCCTCAACGCAACTCCCTTACGTCCCGGGAGTTGCTCCGGTCCGGATCACTGGGTTGACTCCCGGATCGACCTACCATTTCAGGCTGGTGGCTTCCAACAGTTTTGGGGTTTCCATAGGGGCGGACCAAACCTTCACGCAACGGGTTTCCCCGGTGTTTGTGGTCGAAAACCTGAATGAGAGCGGACCGGGATCGTTACGGCAGGCGCTGTTCGATGCCACTATAGCCGGTGTGCCAGACGTAGTGGACGCTTCTGGCATCACCGGCACCATCAGGCTGCAAAGCCCCTTTTTCCCGTTGACGAATAGTATCGTGATCAACGGCCCGGGAACGACCAATCTGACTATTAGCGGCCAGGGGCAGAACCGCATTTTCTTCGTGGATGCCGTGGGTGGCAGCGTTGGGATCAACAACCTGACGCTTGCCGATGGCTATGCCAGAGGTAGCGACGGGGGAGTACAGGCTGGCGGCGGAGCTGGGCTGGGTGGCGCCATGTTCGTCAATCGAGGCGCGGTGACCGTTTCCGGGGTCCTTTTTACGAACAACGCGGCGGTCGGAGGTAACGGGGGGCGGCCTGTAGAGGTGTTTGGAATCAATTGCTCCGGCGTCGGTGGTGGCGGTGGCAGCGGATACCCCGGAGTAGGGGGCAGCGGCAATGATTTTATAGGTGGCCAGGGAGTTTGCGCCAAAAGTGGATTCGGTGGGGACGGCGGCTTTGGAGCCGGCGGCGGCGGCGGCTCAACCGTGGGCCTGACAGGCGACCCAAACAAGGGCGGAAACGGAGGCTTCGGTGGGGGCGGGGGTGGCAGTGCAACCCTCATCCGAGCGCCAGGCGGTCTCTATGGCGGAACCAGTGGAAGTGGCATATATGGTGGCCTGCGAACCGGTGGGCTGGCGCGTGGCGCGGGTGGCGGTGGGGGCGCCCTGGGAGGATCTGTTTTTGTCCGCGGGGACACGGCTGCCAGCCTCGTCTGGGTAAATAGCTCCGCCAGTGCCGGACTGCTGACCCCAGGCGGGGGCGCAGCCGTCACCTTTGCCGTTCCCTCCGATGGGGGATCCACGGCGGGAAGTTCACTTTTTCTTTCGAGCGGCCCAACCACGCTGGAGGTTCCCACCGGCACCAATTTCATTGCCGGCAGTATTGCTGGCTGGGGTCCGGATACCACCTCCGTGGTGAAAACCGGCCCCGGCAGGCTGGTGCTTTCCGGCACCAATTCTTATACCGGGACTACCACCGTTTCGGACGGGACGCTGGAAATCGACGGTGACAATTCCGCCAGCACCCGTTTGATAGTCCGGGCCGGTGGCATGCTGGCCGGCGACGGCATTGTGGGTCCACTTACCGTCAACGCCGGGGGGGTTCTTTTTCCCGGCCACGGGCTGGGTACCCTGACGGTGGGGAACACGGTCTGGAATGGGCCCGGCACGCATATCCTCCGGTTATATGATGCCACTGGCGCCCGCGGAGAAGGTTATAACTCGCTGACCGTCAATGGCACCCTGGATCTTTCCTCCTCCTCCAATCTGACCGTCAAGATCTCCAGCCAGTCCGACCCCGACGGGACGCCTGGCGACGCTCTTCATTTTGACAATGCCACCCGCGCAAGCTGGGTCCTGGCCCGCGCCACCGGCGGTGTCAGGAATTTTAATCCTACCGGTTTTACCGTGGTCCTGGCGGCTGATGAAACTTCCTCCGGGTTTTCCAATGTCATCGGAGCGGGAACCTTTGTGGTGGGTGTTTCAGGCAATGATCTGGTCCTGAATTTCGAGCCGCCCCGGGTTCCGGTGGCGGTCGCCTTGGACGTTTCGAATCTATCGACCAACTCCGCCACGTTTAACGGTACGGTCAACAATTTCGGGTTTGCCTCGTCCGCCTGGTTCGAATATGGCACGACCACTAATTACGGATCCGTGACGGCCGTTGTGAATGTTCCGGGCGCGCTCGGCATCCCGGTCAGCGCGGCTGTTGCCGGACTGTTCCCCAACACGGTGTACCACTATCGACTGGTGGCATCCAATAGTGTTGCCAGCCCCAGCCAGGACCTGACCTTCATGACCCGCGGTCTACCGGAAGCCACGACGCTGGCTGCCGGGCCGGTCTTGAGCGCCACCGCCGTGCTCAATGGCCAGGTGGTTTCCCACGGGCTGCCCACCGTGTACTATTACCGCTACGGATTGACCACCAACTATGGCTCGGTCACCCCTTCCGGGGATGCCACGCTATCGGAGAGGGCTCTGGGATTTGGTGGGGCCGATTCGGTTCAAGTGCCCACACCTGCGGTGCCCAGCGGCAATTCACAGTATACCATTGAAGCCTGGATCAATCCAGATGCCATGGGCGCACTGGGCATTATAGGCTGGGGGAATTTCGGGAACACGCGCCAGGCCACCGCTTTACGCCTTACTGACACCGGCTTGGATCATTACTGGTGGGACATGGATCTGCTGTCGCAGACAACGAATCTCACAGGAAGCTGGCATCACGTGGCCGCCTCTTTCGACGGGACCACCCGGATCACTTATCTGGACGGGGTGGCCGTGGGATCCGACCAACCCAATTCGGACCATTTCGTCCCCAGCGCCAACCTCGCCTTGGGAGTCACCGGTTTCGGTGAATGGTTTCGAGGTCGGATCGGCGAGAAACGCGTCTGGTCCGTGGCGGTAGATCAGGCCGCATTGCAAGCCTGGATGATCCGGCCGGTCGGGTCGGGCCATCCTTATTATGAGAGTTTGCAAGCTCGCTGGCCCATGACCGAAGGCACGGGGACCTATATTGCGGATGTCACGGGCCACGGCAACACGGGGACCCTGACGGGAAGCGGCTATTGGACCAATGGACCGGTGTTTTTCAACGATTTGTCCGCCATCCAGGTGAGCTCGGGCATTTCAGGCCTGCTGGCAGCCACGGAATATCATTTCCAACTGGTTGCTTCCAACGCCCTGGGAGTCGTGTACGGCAGTGACGTTGCCTTCGCGACGCCTATTCTGGCTCCGTCCCTTGCAGGTGTCACCGCGGTTTCCATCACCTCCAGCAATGCGGTGTTGCAGGCCAATCCCAGCCCCAACGGCGCCTCGACCACTTTCTATTTCCGCCACGGTCTTGCCACCAATTATACCTCCGCTTCGTCACCGGTGATTCTGCCTGACTTGAACGGAGTCCAGCCCCGGTCCCTGGTGCTGGAGAATCTAGCACCTGGGACGGTCTACCATTTTCAGGCGGTGGCCTCCAACAACGTCGGCATCACCGCCAGCAAGGATATGGTTTTCACGACGGTGCCCGTTGCGCCGTCAGCCATCACCGGAACCGCAATACCCCTAGGCCCCACCACGGCGTCGCTAAACGGCTCGACGGGGACGGGTGGCGGCGCCACTGCGGTCTACTTTGAATACGGGCCTACGGTGGCGTATGGCAGCAGTGTGTCCACCCTTATCAGTGCCACCCCGGCAATCCAGACCGTGTCGGTCACGGTTGCGGGACTTAATCCGGGAGGCAGCTATCACTTCCGGACGGTGGTGTCCAATGCCACGGCCACTGTCGGGGGCGGCGACGTGGCTTTCACCATGCCACTACCCCCGGTGGCGGAAACCCTGGCGGCCACGCAAGTCACGGGGGCCAGTGCCACGCTGAACGCCCAAGTCGATCCCGCCGGCGCCGACACCACGGTCTATTTCATCTATGGCGCGCCACCTTCTTATGGATTGATATCGTATGCGGCCCAGGTCAGCGCCAAGGGCGGGGTGCAAACCGTGTCGGTTCCGGTCGGCGGCCTGGCCACTCTCAGCGCCTACCAGGTTCGGGTCATCGCCTCCAGCGTGGCCGGAGAGGTGCTGGGGAATGAGACGCATTTCACCACCCTGGCTTCGGAGTTGTCCGCCACCACGCGGCCGCCCTATGGAGTGGTTTCCAATTCCGCCGCGGCCCTGGGATCGATTACCCCCGGCAGCGAACCCTTTTGCTGGTGGTACGAATACGGCATCAATACTAATTATGAAAGTGCGACGATTCCGCGATGCGGGCAGACGCGGGCCATGCGCCGTATACCATTGAAGCCTGGATTGACCCGGACACCATGGGAACGCTGGGTATCCTCGGCTGGGGTAATTTTGGCCAGATCCGCCAGGCGACGGCCCTGCGCCTCACCGATTCGGGCTTGAACCACTATTGGTGGGCGGCGGATCTGCTATCGACTACCGAAGACCTGGAGGCCAACTGGCACCACGTGGCGGCGACCTTCGATGGCACCAACCGCATCACCTATCTGGATGGCTTGGTGGTGGGTTCCGATCAGCCTAGCACCAATCACACCACCCCCAGCGCCAACCTCGCCCTGGGAGTCACGGGATTGGGCGAATATTTCCGCGGGAACATCGCCGAGGCGCGGGTCTGGTCTGTGGCGGTGAGCCAGGCCACCCTGCAAAACTGGCGCTTCCAGGGCGTCTCCGGCACGCATCCGGATTATGCCCATCTGGCACTCTATTGGCCGATGTACGAAGGCGGGGGGACAACCCTGAATGACGCCAGCGGGAATGGCAACATCGGCACCTTTGCCGGCACACCCGTCTGGACGAACGGGCCTTCGCTAACCAACATGGCGGTCAGCGCGGTCCTAAGCGGATTGACCGGAGGTCAGTCCTACCATTTCCAACTCGTGGTTTCCAACAGCTCGGGAATTTCACGGGGCGGCGATGTCACCTTTTCGACTCCGGTTACTGCACCTTCCATCCTAAGTGCCAGCGCCGACACCGTGACCTCCTCCAATGCGGTATTGCATGCAGATCCGGTACCCAACGGCGCTGCCACAATGTTTTATTTCCAATACGGCCAGTCCACTTCCTACGGAATGGCCACCACCCCGGTGGCCTTGCCGCAGTTGATCGGGACGCAGCCGCAAATGACGGCTATCGGCGGCCTGCTGCCGGGTACATTATATCACTTCCGGGCCGTGGCTTCCAATAGTATAGGAAGCACGTTTGGTGGCGACCTGACCTTCGTGACGGATCCGATCGCTCCCTCGGCGATGACCACCGCCGCGGTGTCGCAAAGCCCTGAAACGGCGCTGTTGCAGGCATCCGTCAACACCGGTGGTGCGGTCACCACGGTCTATTTCCAATATGGCCCCACTGCCGCCTATGGCAGATTGGTTTCCACGGATGCAGGCGCTGTTCCCGGAGTCGGAACAATATCCGCGCTGGCCACGGGACTTGCTGCCGGTGAAACCTACCATTTCCGAGCCATCGCCTCCAATAGCGTCGGAACCGTTTCCGGCGGGGACATAGTGTTCACCATGCCGGTGGTGCCTGCCGCCTCGACCTTGGGCGCCATTTCCATCACCGCCTTTGGCGCCACCCTGCAAGGCCAGGTGGATCCGGGGGGTGGCGATGCCACCGTTTATTTCAGGTACGGATCGGGAACAAATTACGGTCTAACAAGTGCCGCCGTACTTCTCCCGGCAGCCGGAGGACCACAGCCGCTGTCCATTCCGGTTTCGGGCCTGGTTCCGGCCAGCACCTATCACTTCCAGTTGGTCTGTTCGAACACGACCGGAGTCGCCTTTGGCGAAGACCTGACTTTTTCCACGCTGTCCAGCGCACCCTACGCCCTGACTCTGCCGGCCTCCGGCATCGCGCCCGGCGGGGCGGTTGCCAATGGCGCGGCCAATCCCAACAATCTACCCTCGACGGCCTGGTTCGTTTACGGCGGCGACACCAACTATGGCAATGCCACGGTGCCGCAACCGGTCAGCCCAGGCACAATCTCTGTCCAGTTCGACGGCTCCAGTTCGGTCACCGTGGCCAGTCCCCGGGTTCCGGCTGGAAGCTCCCCTTATACGATCGAAGCCTGGATCCATCCGGATTCCATGGGGGCGGAAGGCATCGTGGGCTGGGGCAATTTCGGCCAGAACCGCCAGGCGACGGCCCTGCGCCTCTATGAAGGTGGACTGGACCACTATTGGTGGGACGTCGATCTGTTGTCCACCACACCGGATTTGTCCGGGGTCTGGCATCATGTGGCCGCCACCTTTGACGGGACGAACCGGATGACCTATCTGGATGGAATCTCCGTGGGCTCCGACCAACCGGGAACCGATCACTTCACCCCCAGCGCAAACCTCGCCCTGGGTGTCACCGGATTTGGGGAGTGGTTCCACGGCCGGATCGCCGAAGCGCGCGTGTGGTCGACGGCCATCGACCCATTCACCTTGCAAGATTGGCGCTTCCGCACGTTGAACCCGGATCACCCCGACTATGACTCTCTGGCGGCCTATTGGCCCATGGATGAAGGAACGGGAACCTCGATTGCCGACCTGAGCGGAAACCGGAATACGGGAGCCTTTTCAGGATCGCCGGTCTGGGCCTCCGGTCCACCGGTGACCAACCGGTTCGTCAGCGCCGTGCTGGCCGGGTTCTCACCAGCGACAACCTATCATTATCGGTTGGTGGTCTCAAACGCCTCGGGCATTTCGCTGGGTCAGGACGTCAGCTTTTTCACAGCGACCACTGCGGCGGTCACCAATCTGGCCGCAAATCCAGTGAGTGCCTTTGGTGCCACGCTGAATGCGGCGGTGAACCCTGCGAATGCGGACACCGCCGTTTATTTCCTCTACGGATTGACCACCAACTACGGGTCCCTTTCGGCCACCGTGAACCTGGAGGCGAGCCTGGAAACGGGCCCGGTCTCCATTTCAGCCAGCGGCCTCCTGCCGGGTTCGGATTATCATTATACCGTGGTGGCTTCCAACGCCGCGGGAATCACCCGGGGCAGCGACCTGGTCTTCACCACCCTGGCTTCGGCTCCGGTTGTTGGAAGCCCGGTGGACATGGACCTCGGACCGTCCCAGGCCACCTTGGGGGCATCCGTCAACCCCAATGGCGCCGCCACTGCCATCTATATTCTATACGGCTTGTCCACGAATTACGGTGCGGTTCTCTCCACTAATCTCCCGGCGGGCCCCTTTGCGCGGGACGTCAGGTTGCTGGCGGAGGGCTTGCAGGCCGCCTCCACCTATTATTATCAGGTGATCGCCTCCAACTCGGCGGGTGTGGTCCAAGGCCTGGGTTCACATTTTGTCACTCCTTACCTGAACGAGCCGTCCAGCCCGTGGACTCTGGTTCCACTTCTTTCGTACAATTCAAGCCGGTACAACGGGAAGTTTCCCCGTTCCGGCCTGCTTCAGTCGCCGGATGGCCTGTTCTACGGATCCACCTTTGCCGCCCGGACGGGAAACGGGACTTTTTTTCGCTGGAACACCAATGGTGCTTATACCGAGCGGGTGATGGCCACGAATAATGGAAACGGACTTCTAGGCAGCCTTGCCCGGGGCTCCGACGGCCGGTTATACGCTGCGGCACCGGGGGGAAATGCGGGTGGAAAGGGAGCGGTAATCGCTGGTGATGCCAGCCTGGCGACCGCGGGGTATATTTACCGATTTGCCCCGGGCGGCGCCTCGAGCCCGCAGGGAGGCGTCATGATGGCCGGTGACGGCAACCTGTACGGCACCACTTTCTCCGGCGGTTCCGGGTTCGGCACCGTCTGGGGGCTTTCGGGAAGTTCGTTAATCATGCTTTACGCCTTTGATGGAGGAACCGATGGCGCCAATCCACAGTCCACCCTGGTCCAGGGGGCTGATGGACTCCTCTACGGCACTGCCTCCGCCGGCGGAACCAATGGCACGGGCACGATCTTCGCCATCACTCTGGATGGCAGCCTGACTCCCCTCTATTCCTTCGGAACCACCAATCTGGACGGATCGAACGCCGATGGCGCCAGTCCGGTCGCCGGGCTGGTGCAGGCGCGCGACGGCGTTCTTTATGGAACGACGACCCGGGGAGGGGCCAGCGGCAACGGTACGGTCTTTGCCATCAGCACCAATGGCTTGTTCACCACGCTGCACAGTTTCGGAGCGACCAACGCCCAGGGAGCGAATCTCGATGGCGCTCTGCCTCTCGCCTCCATGATCGTGGGAGCCGATGGCAAACTTTATGGCACGACTTTTTCGGGGGGTATTTATGGTCAGGGAGCCGTGTTCCAGATCACCACCGGGGGAGTCTTCACTCTTGTCTATTCGCTCTGGTCCGAAGTGGGTATCAATCCAATGGGGGCATTGCTGGAAGCCAGTGACGGCAACCTGTACGGCACAGCCTCGGCGGGTGGAACGAACGGGCTGGGCGCCCTCTTCAAAATCATCAATCCCAATCCACCGCCGGTATTTACTTCCCGTCTAAGTGATGCACTGGTTTCAGTCGGAAAACCCTTTTCCGTCAATACCCCCTTGAGCGGCGTGGGCCCCTTCTCGTACCAATGGCAGTTCAACGGAACCAATCTGCCTACGCAGACCAATGCCGCCTTGGCTCTGGCTGCTGCCAGTCTGGGCGACGCCGGTTCCTATCGGGTAATCGTAACCAATCCGAATGCCACCGTGACCAGCAGCACCTTTACCCTGACGGTCACGGTACCACCGGTGGCTATCATCGGGTCGCCTTCGCGGAGCACCACGGCGGGTGATTCGGTGACTTTTCCCGTCACCTATTCGGGCGCCTATTATGCCAGCAGTTCGCTGAGCGTGGCCGACATCATTCTTAATGCCTCGGGTACCGCCTCTGCGGTGACGAGTCTGTCAGGCGGCGGCACCAGTTATACGGTGACCCTTTCCCAATTCAGAGGGAAGGGAACCTTGTCGATTTCAATCCGGGCAGGCACAGCGGTCGATACCGGCGGCGGACTGGCTGCGGCGGCAGGCCCCGGTCCGTCCGTGTCCGTCGGAACTTGGACCTATGTGCCGTTGCACGCCTTTGATCCGGCCACGGAAGGTTCCAACCCGAAGGGCGGCCTGCTCCTGGGCCAGGATGGCAACTTCTATGGCACCACGTCGGCAGGCGGCATTCTGGGCTCTGGAACAATCTACCGGGTCACGCCCACTGGCCTTCTCACGGTTGTCCATTCGTTCAGTGCCACCAATGAGGCGGGCGCTAATTTCGACGGCGCGAACCCCTTGGCCGACCTAATCCAGGCGCCCGATGGAACCTTTTACGGAATCTGTCCGAAGGGCGGCACAAACGGCACGGGGTCCGTGTTCGCCCTGACTCCGGGCGGCCAATTCACCACGCTCTTTGCTTTTGAGCCCCTGCAGGGCGGCGGCACAAACCGCTATGGCGCGAGACCCATGGCTGGCCTGACTCTAGGGCGGGATGGCCGGTTGTACGGAACTGCCTATGCCGGAGGACCAGGGGGAAAGGGCGGTCTCTTCGGTCTGACAACCCAGGGCGCACTCGTGTTCTCGTCCTGCCCCTCTTCCTCCCAGTTCGGTTATTATCAGGGTTCCGTTTGGGACAATTACCAGAATGGACTCTTGGCGGCGGGATCCTCCCGAGCGGTACCTTCGGGTTTTAATGGCTTCTCGGTGACCCTCACCGCCAATCCGTCGATTTCAGACGCTCGGATATTGACGTGGCCCAGATCGTTTCCTTCCGGACGCCTGCTGGCGCTTCCCGATGGTGGAGTGGTTGGAACGACACCGGGAGCCTTTTCGGATTATGGATCTATTTTTATATGCAGTTCATTCGCCCTCGTTCCGGCGTTCAACAAGTCCTTCTCCGGCGGTCTGGACGGTGCATTTCCGCAGGACGGTGCGGTCCAGGGTCTGGATGGTTATTTCTATGGCACCGCCAGCGCAGGCGGAGCTTATGGATACGGGACGGTGTTCGCGGCTAATTCCGCAGGAAGCCTTTTCCCGATTTATGCTTTTAGCGCTCCCGATGGCGTCACTGGAACCAATACGGACGGCGCGACACCCTGGGGTCACCTGGCATTTGACCGCAGCGGCCATCTTTATGGCACCACCACTGCCGGCGGGACCAACGGCGCAGGCATGGTCTTCATGCTGGCCAATGCCCATCCCTGGCCTGTTGCCAATACGGATATTCTCCACCGTCAGGCTGGGCGCTCGCTCAAGATACCTCTCGCAAGCCTGCTGGCCAACGACACGGGTGCGGCCGATGCCGTGCTCTCGACATCCAGTATCGCCACCAACTCGACCGGTGGCATCCCGTTGAATCGCGTGGGCAATACCCTGGTCTACCTGCCTCCGGCCACGAACCGCAGCGATGATTCCTTCACCTATACCGTGACGGATGGGATTTTCTCCGTTACGGGAAGGGTCATCATCGTCGTCGATAATCCGCCTGATGCCGTTACCCAAAACATCACCGGGACGGCCATCGTCTCCGGTGGTGCGCTGCAAATCACGGCGGCAGGCATTCCGGGGCGGAGTTACCAGCTCCAGCAGTCAGCCAGCCTTGTCGCGCCCATCAGTTGGTACAATTTGGGTGGGCCCCAGACGGCTGCCGCAAACGGCCAGATGCAATTCACCGATCCAGCACCCGCGACCCCGCGCTTCTACCGTGTCATCGAACCCTGAGCCTGTACGCAGCAACTTTTCACCGCCGTCCATGCCAAAAATGAACCGCTTCGTCCTAGCCGCCAGCTTGGCACTCGCTTCCTCCGCACAGGCCGCCGTGGTCGTCACTTACTCGGGTTCGCTTGACATCCTGATTCCGGACGACACCAGCACCGGCCTGGCGTCCACTCTAAACGTGGCCGCCACGGGGACCATAACGGAACTCACGGTGTCGCTCGATCTGAGCGTACCTGCGGGCCAGACCGGATGGTTCGGCGACCTGTATGCTTATGTGCAGCACGGATCCGACATCGCCGTGCTGCTGGCCCGCTCCGGAGCTACGACGTCCAACCCCTTCGGCTATGATGACAGCCAAACCGTCTCCCTCACCTTTGCCGACGATGCGACGAACGGGGACATACATAATTATCGAACCGCGCTCGGCGGCGGCGCCGACACTTCGCTGGCGGGACCGTTAACCGGCATCTGGGCGCCCGATGGCCGCACTACCGACCCGTCTCTCACGGTATCCAGTGACCGAAGAACGGCCCTGTTGAACGTATTCAATGGAAGCAATGCGCAAGGAACTTGGACCTTGTTTGTCGCCGATATGTCCGGCGGATACCAATACAAGATTGATGGCTGGGGCTTGAACATCACCGCCATCCCGGAACCTGTTGGCGCACGCTGGGCCATCGGGCTCCTCTTGGGCATATGGGTCTTGGGCGGGCGGGAAGCAAGGGAGAGATAAGCCGAGGTTTTCAAAAAACAAAGACCCCCATGTCGGGAGGCGTCCTGGGCGCGTCTTTGACGGGGAGGGCCAGGAAAGAAGGACGGCTGGAGACGACGTCAAAAGTCTTTCACCTCGGCGACGGCGGCGCCTTCTACGCCGGAGTCTCCTGGGCCCTATAATAAAGTAGAAGCGGCGGCCCGCCGCTTAAAAGGAGTCACTGGAGTCCGGGACCTGAACCCGCAGCCGTAGCCACCGAGGTAACGAGGTGGACGTGCCTTATCAGACGTCGAATTTGACTTTCCGCCACCTTGCGTCGACGGCCACCTAGTTCTAGGCCACAGGTTTCTGCCCACGCTCGCCGTTCGCCCTTCAGCGGCGAGCCGCCGCTGCTACTTTGGGTAGCCACCGAGGTAACGACGTGGATGGATGTGGTGACGCTCCAGGTCCACCGGTCCGCCTGCCAATGTCGACACTTCCCAGGAATTGCATAACAGCTTGTTGAACAGGCTGATGCAATTTTGCCGATTTTTAAACCGCGTTGGTGGCGACATAGGCCCGATGCCCCAATTTTGGCATTGGTCTTTTCTCCTAACGTCGTCGGCTACCATGCTACCTTGATTCACTGTGGCGTCCGTGCGTCTCGGAAATACGCGGCGTGGTAATCCAGATAGAGCCGATTCCGGCCGCCCCCGTGCATGGTGCGGCCCTTGAGTTCGGGGGCCACGGTGGGGATCGTGCTGGGGAAGTAGGGGTCCACGGCCAGTTCGACGTCGCTGGGGCCGCCGGGCATGCCCACGGTGGGATCATTGGCCGCCTGGAGATCGACGACGGCTTGGGAAATCGACTTGGTCCAGAAGTCCGTCAGCATCGTGGCGTCGGCGAGATCGTTGGTGCGATCGAAACGCCAGAGCCAATAGCTGGCGATCGGGGCATTGGTCGCGTTGGTGGCAGACTGGACCGCTTGGACGGCTTTACCCAAAGGGCTGGTGGCGGTGGCCGGACAGACCCAAATGGGGTACGTGGCCCCGTTTTCCTGGAGGAATTGGGCGGCCCACCCACCCCGCGGATCGGAGGCTGGCCAGCTTGTCCAAGGCTTGTATCCCCCTGGTAAGGAGGATTTCAGATCGCGTCGGTCGGGGAAGCGGTCATCGCTGGTATTCAGATACATGGAGAAGGCGAGTCCGACCTGGCGCTGATTGGAAAGGCAGCGCGCCTGCTGGCTAAGCTTCTTGGCCCGGCCCAAGGCGGGCAGGAGCATCGCCGCCAAAATGGCAATGATGGCGATAACCACCAGTAACTCGATCAAGGTGAACGCACCCGAACCCGTCCCTTCTCTCCGGGTCAGGTCACGACGCTGGGTCGATTGATACTTCGCTTCTGACGTTTGGCGGTTCCCCTTGAGCATTTTGGTGGGCGAATTGGAGCAGTTACCAAGCCACGTCACGCTCAACGCTTGGTCCCGGCGGCACGGCCTGTCTCATTTTGGTGACGAAATGATGCAGTGCTATGGAGCTCCTTCTACCCGTCGGAGGGTTGCTTGAATTCCTTTCGGGAATCAATCTCAAGTATTCGGCGAATCCCGCCGATCCAAAAGGGAACCAAGGGTGTGTGAACGCGCGCCGATGTCGCTTGGACCTGGTGGTCGGCAAGTGGTGGTTGTGCGAAATTCATGACCAGCCCGATTGAAAATATGTCGGGCCCGTCACTTAGGTGAAATTTATATCCAAAAGGCGACAGCTCTTGACATTGAGCTAGTTTCGTTATCTAACTTCCCAACAAGGAAATATCCATTACATGAAATCGATTCGTAGTCTCATTCTTTTGGGAAGCCTCGCCGCTTCCGCAACCTGCCTCCAGGCCGCCGACGTGGTATTCACATTTGATGAGTCTGCCGACCTCCAACCAACTTTTTCGGAGACGGTTTCGGGGATCACACTGACCCTTTCGAATCCCAATTCCAACAACGGTAAGTTTGCCGCCGACAGCGAGGGGTTGCTGTTGACCAGTGACCCCAGCCAGGGGCCGACTTCCTTCCAGATGTCGTTTAGTTCCGCAGTACAGGTAGTGGGATATTCCCTGGGATTCGTTCTTGATGGCACCACCGGTACATTCAGCCTCGACCGAACGGGGGCCACGTCTTCCGGAAATGACCTGTCGAGTGCCGGTGACTTCTCGATCAACGGTACTTTCACCGCAGCAGGTGGACAGACCATCACGCTCACCTCGAATCCCACTGGGGGCCCCGGATGGAGCCAGATCAAGTCCTTTACGGTCACGCCGGTTCCCGAGCCCGCTGATTTTGCGATCGTCGGTGCCGCACTTTGCGGTGCTGCCGCCTTCATTGTCCGGAATCGCAAAAATAGTTAGTTTCCGGTTCATACCAACCCGATTCGCCAATACCGCCGCGCGTGCCTTCACGGCCGGCGGTTTGTCGTTTTCACAAACCAGCGAGATCAAACCCCAAACGCCTTGCGCAGCATGGCAATGCTTTTGGGAACCGCGATATCCGGATCCTGTTTGCCTTCCATCTCCAGCGAGACGTACCCGTTGTAGCCTACGCTGGCGAGGATCTTGGCGATGCGCTTGTAATCCAAGTCCAAGGAGTACCATTCGCCCCCACCGGGATAGGTCTTGGCCTGGGCAAAAACGGTCTTGGGCGCGATCTTTTCCAGCTTCTCGTAAGGGCTCTCCAGGAAGTTACCGGTATCCATCAGGACTCCCAGCCACGGCGAAGGCAGGGCGTCGATGATATGCATCAGCCCTTCCGGCGTTCGGGCCAGTCCCCAATGGTTTTCCAAGGCGAGAATCACGCCGCATTCCTCCGCCTTGGCCAGGCAGGCCTGGATGCCTTCGATGCACCACTTGAACCCGTCCGATTCCGTATAGCCCGGAAGGATGGGTTCGATGCCGCGATGGGCCATCAGGGTGTCGAAGTCTGTCGTGTTCCAGCGGCCGGTATTAATACGAATGCACGGAACCCCCAGCTCATAAGCGATTTCGATGCACTTCTTGGTGTGTTCGACGTTTTTGGCCACTTCGTCGGGCTTGGGGCTGACAAAGGTCTGGTGGGTCGAAACGCAAATGAGATCGACACCATTGACGAACGCATGCCGCTTCAGTTTCCGCAGATAGGCCCGCCCTGGAGCGTCCAGGGGTTCCTTTTCGGGTAATTCCATCTGGCGATGGAGGATATCCACCCCGTTCACACCTATCCCGGCCGCCTTATCGATCACCGTCTCGATCGGCACCTTGGCGGTTTTGAAATGCCAGTAGGAGTAGGTGGAAATCCCCAACTTTATCCGGCCCGGGGGCCGGGCGTGCCCCTCGTTTCCTGGGGTTGCGGCGAGTAAGGACGGCACGCCAGCGGTACCCAACGCTGACGCAGCCAGAAACGAACGGCGGTTCAAGTTCATGCCGCCACTTGGCGTCGTGGATTTCGCCGGACTTGTCAATCGCAGCGACCGCCCAACGGACGGAAAATGATTATCCGACTACTCGCCCCATGGCGGGATCGGTAAAACTGGGCTTGCCCGTATCCACATGGCCGGCAAAGCGCCGCTCGAAGGGATTCTTCGTATCCAGCAAGCGCACGGTTACGTCGTACCAACCGAACACGCCTCCGGTTTCGATGGTGCCGGTAGCGGTGCTATCGGGGCCGACCTTGACCGTCAGGACCTTCGCTTTGTAGGCATTATCGCGAATCTCGATTTGGTGGGTTCCGCCGCCGGAAATGCCGGATAATTTCACCACGAAATTACCGGACAATTCGCCCGGGTGGCTCTTGCTTCGCTCGTATTCGCATTGGATGCGAATTGCCGGATCCGTGGCGCTACCGATGAATTCCCGGTAGAAGCCATTCGGGCCGTGGACACGAAGGTGGTATTTTTCGTTCTCGAAGGCCGAAAGTGGGAACGTTTCTTCCAACCGGTCGCCTGCGGCCACCGCGTAGGCCCAAGTTTTGACCTCTTCCCAAATAGTTTCCGAGCGATACTTGCCCGGGACATAAGCATGGAATGGCGAACCCGCCGATTTCTTGCCGAAGACCGTATTGCGCGCTTCGAACGAAACCACCAGCCCCTGTTTGTCTTTGCTGAACTTGCCGTCCACATACAGTTCGTAAGGCAAGGGACTCGCGGGCCGGATGCCCGGTTCCTGATGCGGAAGCAACGGGGAATTGGTCGGGTCCTTCAGGATGGACCCAATCTCCGCCGAGGATAGAGGATGGTAGCCGTCAGGGAGTTTTTTGAACTTGGCCCTGTGGATGCCCTCAATGACAGCGTCGTGTTCCAGGAATTTGGGAAGCACGATGGGATCACCGGTATAAGGTTTGAAAACCGAACTTAGATCGCCACAGACCGTGCGGCGCCAGGCGCTGATGTTGGATTCCTCAATCTTCCGCCCCAGTTTGCGGCTGAGTATCACCTCCATCATCTGCAGCACGGAGGTGTGGTCGAAAACTTGGGAGCAAACACAGCCGCCCCGGCTCCAGGGGGAGGCAATCACCAAGGGCACGCGATAGCCAAGGCCGATGGAGCTTTCACGCGCTTCCGCCTTGGGCTTGCGCTTCAAGTCCTGCGCCAGTTCAACGAATTCCACACTGGGATCGATATTCTTCGAGACCTGGCCGGTGTCGTGGCGTTTAGGATGCGGCGAGACGAATGGCGGCACATGGTCGAAGTAACCGTCATTTTCATCATAGGTGAGGACGAAAATGGTCTTCTTCCACACTTCCGGATTCTGGGTCAGGATGTCCAGGACCTCCGAGAGATACCAGGCCCCGTACCAGGGCGCCCCGGGGTGATCGGAAAAATTCTCCGGCGCCACGATCCACGACACCGTCGGTAGTTTGCCGTTTTTGACGTCGTCGCGAAATTGGAAGAGGGTATCGCCCTTCGGCACCTGGACCTCACGTTCCGTGTCGCCGTCCTTATATTTCAGCGTGGCCAGTTCCCGGTAAGCGGGATCCTTGATGTTGGTCGTGAAAGCCTTGGCGTGGATATTCTGCTCCCGTTGCGAGAGTTTTTGGAAATTCTCCGGCGCCCACTCGACCACGTCCACCTTGGCCGTCTCCAGCAGGGCGGTTTTGTGCGTGATCTCTTTGGCTAGCGCCGTTGCCTCGTGGCTTCCGGCTGTGGCCGCCTTTGCTTTTTGTTGAAGCGCTTCCAACTCCCCAGGAAGTTCCTTTACCAACCGGACCATATAAGCGTGGTAGCTGGGATTGAACTTCACATGGTATTGCTCGAACCATTCGATCGGATTGTCGGTGAAATTGGAAAGCCAACCGTCCTGTTCGCCCTCGAATCCCGAATCAAGACTGAGTTCGTTCTGGTAGATTTTCCATGAGACGCCCACCGCTTCCAGGCGCTCGGGAAAAGTGGTCCACCGGGCTGGATATCCATAGTCCACGTTTTCGTTGCGTACATTGGCGGGCGAATCCGCATCGGGCTTTTCGCGCACGGTGCCAGTCCAAAGATAGAGCCGATTGGGCGTAGTGCCGGTCAGGGACGAACAAAAATGCTGGTCGCAGACGGTGAAGGCGTCGGCGAGCGCATAGTAGAAGGGGATATCGTCGCGGTTATAAAATCCAAGTGTCAACGGCATCTTGGCGCATTCGTGATGCCCGGAGGGCTTGGCGTCGATCCAGCCATTGTGGCGGCCGTGGTTGCGCGCATCGACTTGGTTCGTCCACGAATGGGGCAGGGAACCGACCCAGGTGGATTTGGTCTCCTTGATATTGAGTCGGAAAGGGGCGTAGGTCTCACCCGCTGCGTTCGACTGGAGCCAGACGGGATTTTGGTTGGGCAGGGTGATCGCCCGGGGATCGTTGAATCCACGCACACCCTGTAACGTGCCATACGTGTGATCGAAGGAACGATTCTCCTGCATGAGGATCACCACGTGTTCGGCATCCAGATAGGTACTGCCAGGTTCAGGATTGATGGCCAGGGCTCGTTGAATCGAAGCGGGCAGCGCGCCAAATAAGCCAGCGGCTCCGGAGAGAAAGGCCGCTTTTTTTACAAATTCACGTCGGTTGTCCATGTGTCGAGGGATTCGTCATCGCCAATACGCAACCACGGTCCTGGAAAGAAAGTCTTCGCACCCAACCGGGGTTGAGGTCTCAGTATGCGGCTCCGACTGGCGATGTCGTGCAACTTCGATGCAAGAAACCGACGACATCTTCAAGACAGCGCAGGGAATTCCGGTGTCACTCGAGTACCAGCGAAAAGACTTCGCTCGGCAAACGGCCCACTCTGGGAAGCCAGCGAGGAAATCGGATGGCCGCCCAGGGGGCGCCGATGAGTGCGAGGGCGGTAAACAGCGTCGCCAACACTAAAAGCCCAGCAGGCTGTGCCGTTAGCCAACTCCACGTTTGCGCCAGCGCCGGGAGGCACGCAGTTAACAGGAAGGCTCCGACCAGTAAGAGCGCCGCGTTAGCCAGTAAGAACAGGGAGTTGGACCGTGCCCGAATCTGGCGCCACGGATCAAGGCGGGACGATTCGCTTGCGTATTCCTGTTCCCATGCCTCCCGCCGGGCGCTGATTTCTTCGGGCGAAAGGCGGGCGGGTTGCGGCTCAAGCCGTTGGGCCAATTGGAGCACAAAGTCGTCTGGCAGGCGAAAGTTCGAGGCCTGTTGTGCAAGAGTGGCGTCAATCAGGTCCCAGGCGTCTCGGAAGGCGACACAACTCGCACACGACGCCAGGTGAGCAGCGATCACTGGGGGTGTTGATTCCTCCTCCAGCGCAATCCACGTTTGGCATTTATCGCAGTTGATCATAGGTCAATCCATGGCTGGTTCCGCAGCGGGTGAATGTTCGACCGCCAACCGGCCCAGCTCCTTGCGGGCCCGGAATAGAAACGATTTCACGGTACCCACGGGCAAACCCAACAAGTCGCCTGTTTCCTCATAGGATTTGTCTTCGAGATAAAACAAACGCAACACCCGCTGGTACTTGTCCGGCAAGCGGGACAATAGGCTTTCGACGTCCATCGTGGCCCCCGCCTCCGTCGTGTCGGGGGCGGTCAAGTCGTCCAGGGTTCCTTGTGATTCGGGGGCATCGAGCGAAAAGGTGGCCCGGCGGCGAGCGCGGGTGAGCTCCGTGAAGCAGACATTTCGAGAAATGGTGTAGATCCAGGTCGAGAGCGAGGCGTCCGCCCGATAGGAGGGCAAGGCCTTCCAGACCCGAAGCAACGCATCCTGGGCCAGATCGCTGGCTGCCGTCTCGTTATGGGTAAAACTCAACGCCAAGTGAAAAACCTTTAGCTGGAAGCGCGCGACAATCAGCTCGAACGCCTCGTGTTGGCGTCCGGCGTGCAAGTGCTCCCGAATGGCGGTTTCGTCGATCATCCGAGGTGTGGGCTGGGCTTGGTGGGCCGACACCTCTCCCTTGGTACTCCAATCCCCGCCAAAAGGTTGCAAGAAAAGAAAAGCGGCCCGGCTGAAACCTTTCGAAAGACCGCCAAGTACAAACGTGCGTATGCACCATTGCGACCTCTTGAAACGTGTCCGCCACTCGTTGGCTTACTTGTGCTTAATCGTACTATTCGCCACCCAGCTTTCGATTCTGGGTACTGGGCAGGCCTTCGCCGCCGAGGCCTCCAAGGCCGCCGAAACGGATCCCCTGGTGGATGAGAGTGGCGTGACGCGGCATCATCCAAAAAAGGAGTATTGGCTTACCGCCAACGATTTGTCCGAAATACTGCCATTACTTATACCCATTACCGCGATCGTATTTGGCATCGGCTTGACCGCCTTCATCATTGGCGTGGAATACCGGCGAAAGCAGCAACTCCTGACCGTGTGCCATCAGGAGCGTATGGCAGCTCTCGAAAAAGGATTGGAACTGCCGCCGTTTCCCCCTGAATTCCAACGCGACCCATCGGTGGCACCCGTTCGGCGGCGCGGCACAGGACTCTTGCCGGGATTGATTTGCTTGGGGGTGGGCATCGGCATGTATATCTGCTTTGGCAATCGCGTCGGAGCCATCCCGGGTGGCATTGGAGTGGCTTTTCTTCTGTACTACGCCATTGAAGGAAGAAAGCACCGGCCGAAGTTGGATTCTCAGAAGGTCGATTAGAGGATTCCCTCAAACAAAAAAAGGGAGCCCAAAAGGCTCCCTTTCTTGTTAAGCTGGACGGAGAATCAGGCGCGCTTGCGATGGATGCGATATCCTTGCAAAGCGGCGATTCCCACCACGGCACCAATCGCGGCCCACGTTCCGGCTTCGGGTACGGTTTGCACGCTGAGTTGGAGAATCACGTCGTTGAAATCACCGATGTTGTGACTGGACGAGGTGTATTCGCCGAGGGTGGTGTACGGGGTGTCTTCAAAGCCCACGTAGAAAGTGGTCGTGGCGCCATTCACGTACTTGAAAATAGCCACGTCCTGGTTGTTTCGGACCGAGGAATCCGTGTTCAAGTTGGCTTGGCTGGCGAAGATGTCGGGGTTCGAACTGGAGCGAACCGGAGTCTTGATGGCCAGTCCGAAGGAACCATTCGGCGTGAAGCTCGTGGTCGAACCGATGACCGAGCTGCCATTGAAAAGGGTGGTGAAGCTCGAAAGCGAGTTGCCTGTATAGTAACCGACCGAATTCTGTCCGGCCAATCCCGCGACCTCGATCTTCAAGTTCGCGCTGACATTTAGCAAGGTGGACAAGGTCACCGCCAAATCGGCGAGACCACTGGAATAACCCCAGTAAGTGAGCTTGGAAGGATCCAAGCGTGGGCTATTGGCATTCGAGGAATAGCCTCCGGTGCCCGTTAGGAAATAGCCGACGTTATAACCGCTGCCATCGGCCGAAGGAACATCCCAGAACGGGACGCCATCTTCGTTGGGGCTGACGAAACTCTGCCAACCGGCTCCGACGGAACCAGCTACGGAAAGCGGATCAACCGCTGCAACTGCCGATGTCACCACCAAGGTAGACAACAGCGCTCCACCCAAAATACGTGAACGAATCTCCATTTTATCTCCTCCTTTACCAACCGTGACGATTCAAAATCTCTCTCCAAGATCTTGAACTAGAAAAATATAGTCCCGATTCCTTGGAGAATAGTAAAGGCCCTTTTTGTGCAAAACGCGCCTAGGTAAGAACTCCTCCCCGGCCAGCCTGCGGCAAAGGGGTGAAAACGAGCTGCGCAATTCTGGGCGAGCCCTTCGCTCAACGGTGGCAAGAGACGCTTACAGCCACGGCTCAACGAGTTGTCGTTCAAGAGGTTTCAAGCGACTCTGGGAGATGGATCGGGCGAAGCGGCGGGCCGCTTCGCGTTGGCCAGCGGCGCCCAGGACGGCGACATATATCGATTGGGATCGAGGTTCAGCGGAGGCCCAGTCGAAACCCTTTTCATCCAGCAAGGTGAGGCCGCCATTGGCATCGCCGTTGCGGAATCGGGCCAGGGCCAACCCATCCCGCCAAGCGGTGTTGCCCGGATTCTTCAGGTACAATTGTGCGAGGGTATTGGAAGCTTGGGTGAGCCGTTCGTTAAAGAGAGCGTCCAGGATAGCCCGTTCACCCATCACCGCCGGTTGCTCCGGCATGAAATTATCCACCCGCTCGACTGCCCGGCGGACGGCAGCCAAATCCCCGATGGAGTTGGCGAGACGAATAATCTCGCGGCTGCTACGAAGGACTTGAACCGGATACTTGGCGAGTGCCTCCCACGCGGTGATCGCTTCCGCAATGAAGCCTTGGGATTCGGCGAGACCCGCGAGGTTGAACAGCAGCCGTTGACCCGCGCCGGGGGAGTTAATTCCCACTTGGAGCAGGTTACGCACCTCGTCTTTCCGGCCCCGCTCGATAGTAAGGCGGGCTCGCAACCAAGCGGACTCCGCTTCGCCGAGCGAGTTGGTGGCCGAGTTATCCGAAGCTTCCAGAGCCTGACCGAGGGCAGACCAGTTTTTGGCGTCGGCAAGGGCTTCGGCCTTGATCGACAGAAGTATGCGGTTCGTCGAAATCCGGCTGTCGGTGAGAAACTCGGCGGCCTGCTGTGGCGAATGACGTTCGGCCCAGGCAATGGTGGCAATCTTTTCCGCATCGCCCGCTGTATCAAAGTTGGCGAGGAATTGGTTCACGATGCGCCCCACCTCGGTCGGCTTGAGCCTGATTTCCAGGTCGGCCATGAGGGCGCGGTTGCCGAAACCGCTATTGGTTCCTTCTTTGAGTCGGCGCAATAGGATTCCGAGTTCCGGTGGGCTCAATTCGGCGGCATTGGCCAGGGCGGCTATGGCGTCATCCGCAGCGGGAGATTGACTAGAGGCGATGCCCAGCAGGGCGGATTTGGCCTCCGTCCGTCCCACGGCATTCGTTTCGCCGAGGACCAGTTTCGCCAGGTTGACTTGGTCAAACTCGTTTCCCGGGTCCAGCTTGACCAGTACCCGCAGGCCATCGATGGCGTCGCTGTAGTTCTGCACCTGCAGCTTGGCCTGAACGAGCAGTCGCAACGCCTCGACGTTGCGGGGCTGACGTTGGATTAGGTCCTGCATCTGGCCGAGGACCAGGTCCACACGCCCCAGCTTGAGTGCGGCGGCGGCCATCTCAATGCGGTCTTGGTCGGTGGCTTCACCGCTGGCCAGCAGTTTACGCCAAAATTCCACGCCATCTGGCAATCCCGAGCGTGACGAGTAACGGGCGAGGGAGCGAAGCACCTTGGGTTCGTTAAACCCGAAGGCCATGGCTTTCTGCAGGGTGGTCCGTGCCTTTTCGATCTCCCCGTGGGCCAGTTGGATTTCCGCTTCTTCGGCTAGCTGTCGAGCGTGGCGCCGCTTAAAGGGCCGGTAGCCGAATCCCACAACGCCGATGACAATGACCGACACGATGGCGGCGATAAGTACCCACTTGCGCCAGATGTCGTCGGGAGTCGCTTCACGGTCCCTAAGCCATTGTTCAAACTCAAGGTCCCGCGCCGTCATTGGCGGTTGCTTAGGATCCTCTGGCTTCATGGTCTAGGTCATCGTCCTTTCCACTCCTTCACCTCGGCAAGTCCTTGCCGTGAGGGTGAGCAGATTTCACGGACTGCGTGCTGCGACGGCTCTTTTTGCTCCCCGGCGAAGCCCACACGTAACGTTAAATCACCGGAAAACGCAAGCTCATCTGCCAGAGCGTCATGAGGTTGAATGGCCGGGACGCCGAGTTCCTCGTCATTTCCCGTGGCACGGTTTATGATCGGTCACCATGAACCCCGTTGGAATGTTTCACAGGAGGACAATCGCCTTGGCCGCCCTCGGGTTATTACTTGGCTCTGGGGTCCGGGCGGGAGCACTGGAAAAGTGGATTTACTGTTCCCAAAACCTTTGGGTCGATAAGAACATCACCAACTTGGTCGCCTTGTTCGAGCGGGCTTCGTCTGTAGGATACACCCATGTTCTCCTTTCCGATTCAAAGTTTGGGCACTTGTCCGACATGGACGCCCGCTACTTTCGTAATGTCGACACCCTCAAGAAAGCGGTGAAGCGCCTTGGTTTGGAAATTGTCCCGTCGGTGTTTCCGGTCGGATATTCCAATGACCTGCTCTATAATCATCCAGAGTTGGTGGAGGGATTGCCAGTGCGGGACGTGCCCTTGACAGTGCATCAAGGCGTGGCATCGGTGGTCGCGGACCCGGCCATCGGTCTGCCCGGCGGCGATTTTGTCGATCTGGCGCGCTGGTCCTGGAAAGACCCCACCGTGACCGCGGACAATGGCGCTGCGCGTATTTCGGATCCCAAGGGGGCCAATGCCCGGATCGTGCAGCACCTCCGGGTTCAGCCTTTCCGACAGTATCATATATCGGTGCGCGTCAAGACGGAGGGTTTCGCCTCGCCACCCAACGTCACGGTGCTGGCGGGCGAACAATCACTGAATCATGCCGATCTGGGCGTTAAGCCCACCCAGGATTGGACGACCCACCACGTCGTCTTCAATTCACTGGACCACCAGGAAGTGAACCTCTATTTCGGGGCTTGGGGAGCCACGACGGGCACGCTGTGGTGGGACGACGCCAAAATAGAGGAGGTGGCCTTCCTAAACCTTATCCGGCGGCCTGGCGCGCCCTTGGTCGTCAAATCGGAATCCGGAGATATTCTCACCGAAGGCAGGGACTTCAATGCCCTGACGGATCCTCGCATGGGAACCGTACCTTGGGGCGGTTCTTATGATGTCTACCACGAGCCGCCGGTATTGCGGACGTCGTTGCCGGAGGGAACCCGCCTGAAAGCCTCGTGGTATCACTCCATGACTGTCCACGACGGACAAGCGATGATTTGTCCGTCGGAGCCCGAAACACTAAACCTCCTGCGGGACCAGGCCCAACGCCTGCACGCAGCGTGGGGTGCACGGGGGTACTTCATGTCCCACGACGAGATTCGCGTGATGAATTGGTGCGGCGCATGCCAGGCCCGCCATCTCGACGCCGGGGAAATGCTGGCCGACAATGTGCGCCAATGCGCCGGAATCCTGCGGGCCGTCAATCCCGGGGGGCGAATCTATGTCTGGAGCGACATGTTCGATCCCCATCACAACGCGCACGACAACTATTACCTGGTGCGGGGCAACCTGGCTGGGTCATGGAAGGGCCTGGACCGGGACCTCATCGTGGTGCCGTGGTACTATGAGAAACGCGCGGAATCGCTTAAATTCTTCGCCGGACTCGGCAACCGGCAGCTTTTGGCCGGATATTATGATGCCGCTCCTGGGCAAATCACCAATTGGCTGGCTGCGGCGCAACCTTACCCAGGGATCGAAGGTGTCATGTACACCACCTGGAGGAGCGATTTCTCGCAGATCGAGAAGTTTGGCCGGTTGGTGGCGGACTTTCCTATATCGGAAAACTGGAAGCGCCCGGCTACGGAGGGCCGATAGACCTGAGAGACTCTTTAAAAGTCTCTAATAGGGCGGCGCCAGCCGACGCAGGCCGTGGCAGAGTACGACGGCCAGAAAACAAAGGTTGCGCGGAATCAGTACGGGCCAGAAATAGGGAACCTTGCCCAGGGCGCGGCCTTCCTGTCTTTGCTGCGCCAGGCGATCGCCGATGCGTATCATGAGGGAAACTGAGCGTGGCCAGTCGCATAATTTAGCGGTCCATTCCTTGGGCAATTCTGAAGCGCCCGCTCTTGCACCGAAGATGCCGCCCAGTATGGCTCCAACCGTGTCTGTGTCGCCGCCGCAGTCCAAAGCCTGGCAGAGTGCCTGTCGGAAATCATCGGGATGGCGCAACCGCGCATAGAGAGCCACGGGCA
This sequence comes from Candidatus Limnocylindria bacterium, assembly GCA_035493435.1. Lineage (GTDB taxonomy): Bacteria > Verrucomicrobiota > Verrucomicrobiia > Limisphaerales > UBA9464 > DATJII01. The sequence continues at coordinate 25,504 of DATJII010000063.1, forward strand.
CCACGTGCAAGGCGTATCCGGTGATGCCGTTTTCCAGCCCTATGCCCCGTGCGAAATCGGCCACCGAGGCCTTTGATCGTAGCGAGGAATCGATGCGAGACAGCAACGCGAGCCATTCTGGCTCATCGGAAAGTTGGGCCAGGATGGAAATCAGTTTTGTCGGGCGAAGGGGTGTTTGGGGATCAACGCAAGCGAACGCCGCGGCTTCGGCGACCGCGAGTGCGGCGACTTCAGCCTGCCATCCCCGGTGGGTGAGCCTGGTCGAAGCGAGGGTGAAGGTTTGGCGTTTTTCCGGTGAAAGGGCGAAGTAAGCGCCAATGATCGCGCTTCGCATGGCCGCTCCGCTGCCAGCGGATCGAACTGCGCTCCGAGAGTGGGGAAATCCAACCCATAATTTGAGGCAGGCCCTGGCCGTTGCCAATCCCACACCGGCAGGCAGACCCGCAAACCACCAGCGTAACTTCCAGGCGAGCGAACGCTGGAAGGCCTCGACGTCGTCGGGATGATCAAGCAGGGCTTGGGCGACGAAAAGGGTATGTTCCGTATCGTCGCTCATCATTCCACGCCCAAAAGCAAATCGCATCCGCCACTTGCCGCCCCAGCGTTTCCGAATCTTTTGAGGCGAGAGATTCTCGGCAGGCAAGCCGAGGGCATCTCCCAGTGCGGTGCCGAGCAAAACGCCGCCTAGCGAATCTCCGCCGGATGGGGCTGGGAAGGGATGGGTCATAGTCCTTTTTTCATCCGGATTGCGAAACGGTGGGAGAACGCAGTCATTTCGTCATACCTCATTCGATTTCATCAAGCACTAGTTAGAGTCTTGCCAGGTTGGAGCGCGAATCGATCCGCGAATGCACGATGGATCGATCCCGAGGCCGATCGATCGTAGACGGCGAAAAGGACTTCTTCGAAGGTGTTTCCAAAGGGGCCGGCAGGATTCAATAATTCGTGGAAAATAGTGGCTACGGTCGCGGGGTGGTTGCGGAATACTCCGCATCCCCAGGCTCCGAGTACCAACGTTTCAATGCCGTGAGTTTGGGCGATTCTTAAGACGAGTTCCGCCCGCCGCCTCAGGAAGGGCACCACCTGTGGCAGATTTCCCGGTTCATTGTCGCTGATGGCCCCAGCGTTGGGCGCCGCAGCGGTAATGATGGAGGCCAGAAAAGGGACTTCCACCAGCCTTCCGTCGTCGTTGCAAAAAAAGGGTACGCGAGGTGAATAGATCGCCAGGTCGAGATAGAGACTTGAGCGATGAGCCCGGTGGCGCGAGTAAAAGTCGGGCGCGGCCAGGAGCGACTCATAAAGTGCCGAAGAACGTGCCAGCGATTCCTCCTGCGCCTGGGCGCCATTCAGAAAACCGCCTCCCGGGTTTTTCGCAGACGCGAAGTTTAAACCTCCGACATGGCGATTGCCGAGACGTGTCGCGCGGCTGAGCGCACAAAAGGTCGTTTCGTTGGCAACCGAGAACCGCGTCTCCTGGCGGGTTCCCGAAAGGAGTTTGGGGAGTGATTCCAAGGAATACATTCGTGTTCCCCGGACGGCGTGTTCGATCGATTCCCGGAGATCCACGTGTCGTCCCGAAGGTGAACGGTAGCCTCCGTCCTTGACGATCCTAACGGTTTCCTCGGCGATGGTTGTGCGATGAGATTTGCTCATTTTAAAAGGGTGCCAGCTTCTTTTGCGGTTTCCCTTTGGCGGGGCTCGCGGCGTGGCGTTACTTGATAAGTGTATTTATTACGCTAACAGGCATCGTGTTAATTCGACACGATGTCAAGGGCCGCGATGATGAAGTGATGATTGAATCGGGATGGTGCCGTAACGAAACGCGAAGTGCCCGGTGTATGCTGCAGTGCGCAGGGTCAAAAGACAGATGCCGCGTCCGAAAGCTCCCACACTTTCGAACGCGGCAGGCAGTCTGGGCCAATTTGAACCTGTCTCTTTCAGGCTCCGATCTCCCCCTGATCGCTGGCCACTATGCTACTCAACCAACCTCTACCTCCTTGAAAAGCTTGGCTCCGTTGGCTCTTGATCGAAATCTCTCCCCCTTAATCTCCTTCGAACAAGCCTCCTTGCAACGGAGCCGTGTCACCTTGAGCACTCCGTGTGCCAAGTGCTTTTTAGCCATTTTGCAATGTGATGGTGACTCCGTCGGATTTATTGCATCTCATTGATATCGAAATAGTTGAGATATTTTGCTTCTCGCATCGACGGAACTGACGTGTATTTTTCAGGTTTTCCATGGCGCAGTTTCTGTATTCATCATTGCATTTGCAATGCGTCAGCAGCTTGCGTGCAGCATGACCATTTTCTCCTGCGATTTTGATTGTGCCGACCGGCATGGACTTGGGAACGTGATACCCCATGAAGTATATCTTCGTGACAGGTGGGGTAGTCAGTTCTTTGGGTAAGGGACTTACGGCGGCGGCGCTGGGGTCTTTGCTCGAGAACCGCGGCCTCAAAGTCACGCTGCAGAAATTCGATCCGTACCTGAATGTTGATCCCGGGACCATGAGTCCCTATCAGCACGGAGAGGTCTATGTCCTCGACGACGGCGCCGAAACCGATCTCGACTTGGGACACTACGAGCGCTTTACCAGCACGATCCTCTCGCGCCGTAACAACACGACGAGCGGCCAGGTATACCAGCAGGTTTTGGATAACGAACGGAATGGCGTTTACCTCGGCAAAACGGTCCAGGTCATTCCGCACGTCACGGATGAAATCCAACGCCGCATCCAAGTATTGGCGGAGGAAGCCAAGGGAGACATTCTCATCACGGAAGTGGGCGGAACCGTGGGCGATATCGAAGGGTTGCCTTTCCTCGAAGCCATCCGCGAGTTCGCCCAGGAAGTGGGACCGCACAACGTGTGCTTCCTGCACGTGACCTACGTTCCGTTCATCAAGGCGGCGGGGGAACTGAAAACCAAGCCCACTCAGCAGAGCGTCGCGAAGTTGCGCGAAATCGGCATCATGCCGCATATCCTCGTATGCCGGTGCGAACAGCCTTTGAACAAGGAATTGCGCCAGAAGCTGAGCGTGTTCTGCAATGTGCCTTTTGAGGCGGTCATCGAGGAGAAGGATGTGGATCACACCATCTATGAAGTGCCGCTCATGTTGCAGCGGGAACGGATGGACGATCTCGTGTGCCGGGAATTGGGCATCAACGTGCCTCCCGCCAACATGGGGCATTGGCAGGACATCGTCCGAAAGCTGATCGCTCCCCAGCATCGTGTCCGCATCGGGGTGGTTGGGAAGTATATTGAACTTCAGGACGCTTATAAATCGGTTTACGAAGCCTTGAAGCATGGCGGCGTGGGTAACGATTGCGGCGTTCAGATCGAACAGATCGAAGCCGAAGAGGTCGAAAAACCGGGCGGCGAGAAGCTGCTGAAGGAATTGGGCGGAATTCTGGTTCCTGGGGGCTTCGGCGACCGGGGCACCGAAGGCAAGATCAAGGCGGCCAAGTACGCGCGTGAGAATGGGCTGCCTTATCTTGGGCTATGCCTGGGCATGCAGATCGCCACGATTGAATTCGCACGGAATGTGTTGGGATTGGCCCAGGCCAATTCTACCGAGTTCGATCCAACGACGCCGCATCCGGTCATCGATCTTCAGGAGACCCAATTGCACGTGTCACGCAAAGGCGCGACCATGCGGCTGGGATCCCACGAGTGCAAACTGAAGCCAGGCTCCCTGGCTTGTCGACTTTACGGCAGCGAACGGATTTTTGAGCGTCATCGCCATCGTTATGAGTTCAACAACGATTACCGCGAACGTTTTGAAGCCGCCGGGTTCGTAGTCAGTGGCGTGACCCCCGACAATTCGCTGGTCGAGGTCATCGAGATTCCGACCCACCCGTTTTTTATCGCCACCCAGGCGCACCCGGAATTCCTCAGCAAGCCGACCAAACCGCATCCGCTGTTTAGCGGGTTTATTGCAGCCGCCCACCAGCGTCTGCATCACAAGCCCTTGCCTGGAGCCGTTTGATTCACTCGGGCGATGAAGTGTCCGCAGGCCACTCACGGGCGGCACTGCGGACCGCCGTTGGTTGAATGAAGGAGCCGTTTTTTAGCGTAGTTATTCCCACCAAGGGACGTTCCGCCATCGTTGGCGGAGCGATCCGTAGCGTCTTGCGCCAGACTTTCAGTGATTTCGAGCTCATCGTCTGTGACAACGATGATGGGGACGCTACCGAAAAGGTGACCCGTCAATTCAACGATCTCAGGCTGCGCCATTATCGCACGGGTGGTCTTTCGATGCCCGACAACTGGGAGGCGGCCTGTGGCGCGGCAAAGGGCAGGTTCCTGGTCATCCTGGAAGACAAGCAGGCCTTGCGGGGAAGGGCCTTGGAACGGATCCATGCCGAGTTGCAAAAGCAGGACGCGGAATGTGTGCGTTGGTTGGTGGATGTGCTGGACGATACGGCCAGTCCGACGTACGTCGAACAGGAACGCTGTTCGGGTGAATCCAGGCTTATGTCGTCGCAGGAGTGCCTCCGGCTTTTCGTTCATGGGACTCCGGGAGATGCGTGGCGCACGGCGCCCATTGGGCATTTGAGCGCGATCTCGCGGGCGCTATTGGATCGTATTCGGTCCCAACCGCCGTTTCGCGTCTGTCCGCCAGCGGCCCCGGATTATTGTTTGGCCATACTGGCCCTGGCCCATACCAAACAGGTGCTGGCCATTGATGCTTCGCTGGTCGCCCAGACCCGCAAGCATAGCAATGGGCGGAGCATCTCGATGAAAACGGCGTTGGGGCAGCAGTTCGCCCAGGAACTGGGGGGAGACCGTCTGCTCTACCACCGGGTGCCCATTGCCGCGCGGGTGAATTTCAACGTGATCTGGAACGATTACGTCGGCCTGTTCGAAATCCTGGGAGACAAGCTGTCCGCTTATCCCATGGATATCCCCAACTATTTCGCCCATTGCTTTGAAGGCATCGCCGGTTCCGATGCCCAGGGCGTCGACATGGCAGCCGAATGGTTGGCTTGGCAAACGGCGTTTGAGAAGCAGCCAGCGGGGGAGAAATTACGTATTGAAGCGCTCCTCACCGAACGGTTTGGCCCGCCAGCAAAGCGGCAGCGCAAGGCGGCCTATAAGAAATTCAAGCGCCGGACTGGCCTGCTTGCCTTGGAAGATGGATGGCGTGGTCTGACCCGGCGGATCAGCGGTCGCAAGCTGGCAGGCCGATTCCAGTCGGCGATTGAGTATGTTGAGTGGATGGATCGCCAGGAGTCGCCGGAACTTTTTTCCGCCCAATAAAAAAGGCGCCCTCACACTTTCGCGGAGGACGCCTCGCAAGGGAATCGATTCCTGCGACTTATTGCCGCAGGCGATAGAACTTAGCCGCCGATCCCAGGGTAATCGTCGCCGGATTCGAGGTACCCACCGTGGTCCAGGAGGCGTCGCTCAACGAAGACTTGGATTCCAAGGTGAAGCCCGTGGCGCCAGCATCCCACGAAAGGACCAGATTTCCACCGGTCAGGGCGGCGTGCAACACCGGGGCCACCGTCACAGCCGGGGTTGTCGGGTCATCCGTTGGGACGGGATGGCTGAACACCGTATACAGATTCACTTCGGTGGGTGAATCGGGACCCAGGTTGGGCTTGTTGGCGTAGTTGATTGAGCCTTTGGCGGCCACACAGATCTGGCGAGTTGTCATCGCGACGGTCATGCCGAAGGTGGTGATGTCGTTGGTTGCGGCGTTGATGAACGGCAGGAAACTAGGGGTTAGCGCCGAGAAGGTCTTATTCGTGGTGTTGTACGAAAGGATCCGGGCGGCGACCTGTTGCTTCGCATAGCCCGAAGGCTGCGACACCCAGGAAACGGTCAAACGATTCAAGGCGTCGACGGCCCCGATGGCCCGGTCGAAGTCGCCCGTGAAGGCGCCTTCGTTGACGTCCGAAATGGCGGCAAACTGCTGGGTCCGCGAATCAAAAGCCGCCACCTTGACAATCTTGGTATTGGCGGCGCGGCCGGTGAGATAGACGATCGGGCTGTTGATATGCCCGAAGATGCGGGTTCCGTCACCGCGACCGGTGTCGAAGCTGGCGCCCGAAGTGGCTTGATCAGTCGTTCCCTTGAGGACGCCATTATTGTCGAAGAAGTAGATCGCCCGGCTGGCGCCATCGTCGGTCTTGGTGCGCACCGCGAACCCACCCTTGAAGGGCGCCACGTTGGACCAGATATCCACATCCCGGGCGGTGGCGTCGGTGGTGGGGGCGACGATGAAGGCTTCCTTCACCACGGTGCCATTTGGGGCAAAAATAGTGGCAACCACAGCGTTGCCGTCGGCGTTATAGACTCGTGACCGATCCTCCACCACCGAGACATAGTTGCCGTTGTCCAGAAATACGATGTCGCCACCAAACCGGCTGATTTGATTGCCAGCAGCCTGGCCGGAAGTGAGGCGTCCGTAAGCCGAATCCAGGGCCTTGCTCAGCGGCGTCTGGGTCAACGTAGCGGTATTTAGTTGGAAGCTTTCCACCGTGCCGAATCGTCCGTCGCTCAAGCGATCGAAGCCCAGGTTCCAACGATTTCCCGAGTTGAATCCCGGGACGGCGTGGACCGAGGTTTCGCCACCCACGACAAAGTTGACTGCTCCAGGACGAGTGTCGCCGGCGACGCGGCCAGGATTGCCGTTCTGGCGCGACAGGTTGATCTGTCCCTTAAATGGCTGGCCGTCGTCGGTATAGAATCCATCGCCCAGCTTCATCGCACCACCAGCAGCTGGCTGCAGGGCCACGACATAGCGTTGATTCAGGTCCGTGCCGTCATCAGCGAAGGTGTTGCCTTCGACCAGGAAGGTGCTCGTGCCGAGAACGCTCGCATAGGGTTCCCAATTTCCGAGCGAGTTGGCGTCGGGCTTGATGACTGCCGTATCGGGCACGATGCGCGTGAGTCCAACGGACTCCACGGTGCCCGGCGCGAAGGTCGAGAAGATCCGCATGGCGACCACCGTCAACGGTTCGCCCGTATCGGAGTTGACCGTCTGGGCGTCGTTCTTGCTTTCCCAGATCGCGACCACCTGGCCGTTTCGCCAAGCAACTCGGCCACCGCCGACTTCACCGGCCGGGGCATCTGGGCCTTCCAATTCGCTCAGGAAGAAGGTGCCTCCGATCGGCTTGCCGGTGGCGTCGAACCGCCGCCCCATGGCCACCCGGTTGGGGGCGTCTGGATCGTATTTGGCGGTATAGACAACCACCACGTTTCCGTCGGCGTCGATCGCGGCATCGGTGGCCGCGATGGAGTTCAACGTCAGGTCATCCGACACCGACTTGGAAAAACGTACCGTGCCGTTGGTTCCCAGGACCGTCAGCCACACCTTATCCAGGCCATCAGTCGAGTCATTTCCCGAACCGGTGATGACATAAGCATCCTTGCCATTTCCATGGAAGCCGGAGCTATCGCCCCGCCCACCCGTTCCGGCGAGGGGAAAGCCAGTGAGGTTGGCGAGTTCGATATTGGTGCTCAAGGGCTGGCCGGCGTTATTGAACAGGCGAACGGTCGCACCCGCGGGACCGCCGAAACGAATCGCAAAGCCGTCTTTGGTTACACCCACACCATGCCACATTTCGCTGATCACGGGGACTTCACTCGCCAAGGTCTCAGCCTTGATGACTGTCCCGGATTTATCGAGCACCCGGAAAATCGCGTGGTTGTTCGGAGTGTCTCCGCCGTACAGGTTCACCAAATCATCTTTCTGCCGGCTTTCGCTGGCGATGATGACATTGCCATTGGAAAGGAATTCCCAATCCCCGACCCGGATATTGCCGCTGTCCGCTGTGGCGTAGGTGGGGGTAATGCCCCCTAGAATCGTGACCGGCTGCCCGGTGTTGCTCAACAATTGCAATGAGGAGAAGTCGCCGGAATTGGCATCGTCATAAGGCGCGAACGCCACGATTTCCTCGCCCAGTCCATAAGAAGTCGCACCCATGCCGAGGCCGTCGCCGAAGGGGTTGGCCTTGATCTTAGGTCCCCAGGAGGTTCCCCCGAAGACCGCGCTCTTGTCGGGACGGAAATAGGACAAGAAATGGCTTGAAAGCGTGGCGTTTAGGAAGATCGAAGTGGTGTCGATGTCCGGTGTGATCGACAAGCCTGCCGAATCGAACATAGTCCAGACACCTTCCTGGTCGGTGACTTCGTCGCCGTCGTCTTCCCAGCCGACGATTATATTACCGCCATTGGCGATTGCGACGCCCAGGCTCTCCGTGTTTCCGTTGTTGACCGCGGTAGAGTCCGGGGAGAGCCGGTTGACGTAGAGCGTGTCCGATTTGGGTAGCAAACCGTTGGCGCTTGGATCTCCGGGGGCGGTCGCGCCAAACGCGGCGCCGAGGGAGATAATGTAGGCTATTCCTGTGAGTTGAGTTTTGAAGTGCATAGGGAATGCGTGATGACGACAGATTTTCCTTCCGGGTGACTAATGGCAGACGTACTCGTTCGCCTCCCTAATGGCAAGCGGTTCCTTCGCGCGACAGGGAAAAAATGTTTACCCTTCCTTGGCGAATCGCGACGTAGCCCGTCTAGCGGCGTCCGGAAACGACTTCCAGCGCGAGCACGGTGGCGGCATTGCGGCCTTCCACCCCCAGCTTATCGAAAACATTTCCCAAGTGTTTCTTCACCGTCTTTTCCGCCATGCCCAGGATGCTGGCGATGTCGGCGTTGCTCTTGCCTTGCGCCACCCACAGCAGCACTTCCGCTTCGCGCGGAGTTAGACCCAATTTTGTTTCGAGGGGGATGGCCGAAGTGAAATCGAAGGCGGTGCCCGTGCGGGGCGCTTCGGCATGGGCCTCGGCTCGGGCCAGGCGAGTCTGGAGAGTAGCCAGCAATTCGTCCCGACTTACTGGCTTGGTTAAGTAGTCATCCGCCCCCAGGTTCATACCGCTCCGCTGGTCGGCTCGTTCGGCTTTGGCGGTTAAGAAGATAAAAGGTGTCAGTCGGGTGGCGGCAAAGTCACGGATTTGTCGAAGGAGTTCGAAACCATCGAAACCTGGCATGGTGACGTCGCAAAGGATCAGGTCCGGGTGTTCCCGCTTGGCGGCGGCGACCCCTTCCGGGCCATTTACGGCCAGGACCACTTCGTACCCTTCGAGAGTCAGGATCGTCTCGATAGAGCGGGCCATTTGCAGGTGATCTTCCACCAACAGAATCTTTTTCATGCCAGGTCGGAAGGCCGAAACAGGGGGAGGGAAAGCACAAAAGTAGTGCCGTGGGATTCGCGGCTTTGGACCTGGACTGTACCCCCGTGCAAGGTGGCGCATTTCCGCACGATCACCAGCCCCAGCCCCGATCCAGGGCGTTCCCCGACGTTGCGCGCCCGGTGAAACGGCTCAAACAGGCGGGCCATATCCGCCGCTGGAATCCCAATACCTTGGTCCGCCACCGAAAGAGTTGCCGTCTCGCCCATTCGTTCCAGAGAAAGTTTTACTGGAAGGTTTTCCGGCGAGTATTTCAGGGCATTGCCCAAAAGGTTGTTTATAGCCAGCCGCAGCAAACTGGCATCGGCTGAGGCCAGGGGGAAGTTCCCTTCGCAGACGAACTGGATCCGTCCTGCCTGCGCCGCCAGGCTGGGAGCGTCTATAAGTTCCCGGCAGAACGAAGGAAGATCCAGGGATGCCGGGCGGCAGGCGAGCTTGCCGGATTCGGAGCGTTCCAGAAAAAGCACATCGTCCATCAGGCGGGTCATGGTCGACGCGGCATCCTTGATATCCGCCAAATGCAAGCGGCGGCGAGACGGGGTAAGGCGATCGAAGTAGACGTCGAGAATCTCGGCGGAAGATTGGATGACGCCCAGGGGTGTCCGGTATTCGTGCGACACTAGGGATACGAAGCTGCTCTTGAGGCGGCGTAATTCCTGTTCCTGATCCAATGCGCGGCGAAGTTCGGTTTCCGCGTGCTTCTGGGCATTGATATTCAGGCTGGCGGCGAAGATATGGGGCGATCCCGCCATTTCGATCAGTTCCGCCGAGACCAAATGGTGGGTTATTTCCCCGGAAGCGCGCTGGAACTGGCATTCGCGATTGCGGACAAATCCGTGCTGGGCGAGGTCGCGCAGGAAGGTCTCGCGATCCGTGAGGCTGGCCCAGAGGTTCAGATCTTTCGAGGTGTGACCAATCACCCGGTCCCTGACATAACCGGATAATTCCAGAAAAGTGTCATTCGCCTCGATTATAATTCCGGTGCCGAGTTCCGCGATCGTCAGGGCGACGGGGGAGGAACGAAAGGCGCGCCGGAACAGTAGTTCGGATTGGACCCGTTTGGCTTCGCTGACTTCAAGGCGCGCCGAGACGCTGGCGAGTTGGGTGGTTTGCTCATACACGGACTGTTCCAACCCCCGGGCATGCGCTTCCTGGACCTGCTCGGAACGTTTGCGTTCGGTTATGTCCCTGACGTGGGCCACGAAAAGGAGGCGGGAGGGATCCTGGGCCAGTCGGGCCAGCGTGAGTTCGGCGTCGAAGAGGTCTCCCGTCCGTCGTTGGGCCTTGACCTCGACCCGGCGGCCCAACATACGAGGTTCCCCGGTGCGAACCAACCGTTCCACCCCGAGGCGATGCGCTTCCCGGGCTGCCGGGGGGACGATGAGGTCGCCGAGCACCCGTCCCAAGACCTCGCTGGCTGCCCAGCCGAACATGGCTTCGGCCGCCGGATTCCACGCCGCCACGCAACCTTGGGCGTCGATCGTAATGATCGCATCGAGCGCCGAGTTCATCAGCGCTTCGAGCTGTTCCGCAAGTTGTTCGCGGGTGGCGGTTTGAGTGAAACAATTCACAGCCGGTACACCCGCTACGCTATCGTTCCGCCAAGGCTCGTCAAAGGACTATTGACGAGCAGTGGTCGGCGGAGCAGGGAAGGCCGCCCCGCCTTCGCTTTCCGATCAGAATGCCAGGCGTCCGAGCGTCATGTGCCGGACGTTCTGGGGGTAGAGGGTGCTGCCGGACGATTGCTTCCAGGAATACTGGGTGATGTGCCCGTTCAAGGTGTAGACGTATAAGTAACCGCTGCCCACGCCGGTGCTGGTATAATTCGGGAAGACGCGCGAATCGTTGCTGTGCACCCCGCTGCTGCAATCGATGACCTTTACCGACCAGCGCACCGTGCCGTCGTCATAGGCGGTTTCGGCCTCCGCCTGTTCCAGGATCATCGTATGCCCGGTGTTCGCGGAGTCATCGAAGTATTTCACCACGAGCACGTCACCCGCGTGCCAGTTGGCAAAGTCCGACACTTTGACATACTGGCAGGCGTTGGCTTCAATGGCGTCGTGGATCACTTCAGAACTGGGGCTGGCGTTCGAGAATCCCACACCCTTGGCGGTCCAGCCGGGGTACGACTGCGTCATGAGGCGGATATAGAAATTGCTGCAGACGGCGTGGACGTACGAGGGATTGCCCACGGTGATGTATGAATTCGCCCACGCGGCGCCGTATTGATTGTATTCCACCCCGTAGTTGTCGAAGAAGTGTCCGGCTTCACCCTGGGCGCGTAGTTGGGATACTAGGCTCATGGCCCGGGTCAGGTGGGTGGTGGATTGGGCTTGGATCGAATAGGTGGCCAGGCAGAGGGCCGCGGTGGCCAGCCAGGACTTGACGGTGCGTGCTGCGAGGGAATTTCCGGCGGTCGATTTCATACTGTCTCTGGTGCTTTTTTAAATAGTTACTTTCGAGCGGCCTGCCCGGTTGGGAACCGGTCGGACGCTTTCGGCCCGATCCACTCGGTGCCGATGCCAGGAGACTAGGCGAGTCTCGCCAGAATCCGCCATGCGCCTTTGGTAGCCATTCATGCGGCTCAGGAACTTCGGCCTATGCGACCAAAGTCCCATTGGAGAACCATCCTGGATCCGGCAGGTTACCCGTGGGTGGCACATTCTGATTCAAATCGTCCGTTGACTCCTGGCGAGCGCGCTGCCTTGCGGGAGAGTTGGAGCCGTGTTGAGCCTTTGGCCGACGTCTTCGCCCTATCGCTGTACCGCCATTTGTTTGAAAAGGCACCCCAGTTGCGGCCCTTGTTCCACACCAATATCGAGACCCAGGGGCGGCGCGTCTTCGATACGCTGGGTTTGGCGGTTTCGAAAATGGACGATTGGGCGCGCATGGAGCCCATGCTGGAGGCTCTAGGACGGCGCCATCGATATGTGGGGGTGGAAGCGGCCCATTTTCGAGCCTTGGAACTGGCCTTGATGCTGACGTTGGAGGAAATACTGGGAGCTGGATTCACGTTGGACCACCGTACTGCGTGGCAGGGATTTTTCGCCGCGGTAGAAACCAGCATGGTGCGCGGACTGGAATCCGTGGGTGACACCGCCCAGAGCTGTGATACAACGCGGTTCTTCCGCGCTTGACGGTGGGTGGGTGCACCTTGGGTGGTATCTGTGCTGACGGATTTACTATGTGGAGAATCGTTCTGGGAATGTTGATCGGTTTGTCGCTTGTAGGATGTGGAAAACGTCCCGGCGCAGAAAATCTGCCCGGCACTTATATTGCGGACTACGGGTATGCAACAGATATCCTGCTAGTAAGAGCGGATGGTACCTTTAAGCAGATCGTCAATATAAAAGGGAACTCCACGCCGAGGATTACCAATGGGACCTGGGAGTACGAGTTTTCACTTGGCTATTTCACGCTAAGCACGGAGCACTTTTCAGTTACCGACAATCGCGGGAGATTCAATCCAGACCTCGCTCATCGACCTGGAGTGTCGATAATGCCTGCAAAGGTTTTTTTGGGCAGGGTGCAGATAGATGATGATCCTAGTGTGCCTTATTATAAGGTGGGCACGAATACGAATTAGCAGGCTGCGCATCGGTTTATTAATTGCAATGGGCCCGAGGTCGTGCCCCACCCCTGAGCCCTTTAAGGGGGGACAACCGATGTCGAGGATAACCCCGAGTGATTCAATCCATCGTGCACCGTGCCCCCGGCGAAAACGAGCGTGTTTGCGTACCAAAGCGGCAGCTTCAAAGACTCCGCAGCCGCACTCCAAGCGCTTCGCGAGGTTTTAGCGAGGAGGGGAATTCGCAAACGCAGACAGGTTTGCGTTTGGTGAGAACGGCACACTCGTGGAGATTGGGTGTGGTTGGTAGATTGGAGCTGGAGCGCTACCCACTCAAAGTCGTGATCCAACTCGGTTCTTCCGCGCTTGACGGCGGGTGCCTGCGCATGGTTCCAACTGCACGTGCCGTCGATTCCTCCCGATTTTTACGAACGCTGGGTCACCGAACCAATTGAGAAACGGTTGGCCGAAACCAAGGGGTCGCTGCCTCCCGAACGTTGGTTGCAACAAATCTGGCGACATCAAAGGTTGGTACGGGGTGGGCTTAAAACCACCGAAGGACGACGCGTTCAGATACTTCATCCCGGATTTTGGAATCGGCAACCCGGACCGGATTTCAAACAGGCATTGATACAAATCGACGGGGAACCGGTCCGTTCCGGGGCGATTGAAATCGATGTCGAATCGCGTGGCTGGCGAGCCCACGGGCATCACGTAAATCCCTCGTTTGGCGAGGTGATACTCCACGTGGTCTGGGAACCCGAGGCGGGCGTCGATCCGGCGGGAGTTCCCGTTCTGGCTTTGAAACCTTTTCTTGATTCACCGTTGGAATCGATGGCGGCGTGGTTGGATCGGGAAGCCGTGGATCTCAGTCCGGAATGTGTCAAAGGCCAATGTTCCGCGCCCTTGGGAGCCATGGCGGGGGAGCGAATGATTGAACTGTTGCGTCAAGCGAGCTTGTTGCGGCTTCGTCGCAAGGCAAGTGAACTGGCGGGCTTGGCCCGTCACAGCGGCTGGACCCAGGCCTTGCGGCAGGGCCTATTCGGCGCTTTGGGTTATCGTCACAACACTTGGCCGATGCGACGGGTGGCGGAGGTTTGCGGTTCGTTTGAAGGCGCTTCCAACGTTCACGAATGGCAGAGCCGCCTTCTGGGTGTCGCGGGTTTCATGCCGTCCGAACTGCCGGCGAACGAAGCAGGCGATCACGCACGCCAGCTTTGGCATACGTGGTGGCGGGAGCGCAATGTGTGGCGAGAGTCGGTTTTGCCTCGCTCGGCTTGGACGCTGGCTGGGGTGCGGCCAGCGAATCATCCGCAACGTCGCCTCGCCCTGGCGGCGCAATGGTTGGCGGGGCCAGATTTGGCGGAATCGGCGCTGGCCTGGTTCCTGGGTCAGCCCTTGGCGGACGGGGGAGTGGATATGCTAATGGATCTCTTTTTAGCCCAGAAGGATGCGTTTTGGTCGCGGCATCCCACCTGGGAATCGAAACCCATGACCACTCCTCAACCGTTGCTGGGAGGTGCGAGGGCCGTCGACTTGGTGATTAACATCGTGCTGCCTTGGCTTTGGGCTCGGGCGGATGTCGGTGGAAACACCGTATTACGGGAGAAGTTGGAGTTGGCTTACGCCCGTGTCCCGGCCGGGGAAGACAATGTGATCTTGAAACTGGCCCGGCAACGCCTGCTGGCCCGGCCTCGGGGATTGCCACGGCTGGCCTTTGTCCAACAGGGACTGTTGCAGATCGTTCGGGATTTTTGCGCCCATTCGGACAGTTTGTGCAGCCAATGCTGTTTTCCCGCGCTGGTTCGGGCCGCCGGATGAATCTCTTCTTGAAAAGATGCTTCAAAGTCAGCCTTGGGTGTCGCAACGTAGTTGGGACTTAGTCGATTGTGTCCGATCCTCTGACAAATCATTTTGGCTTCCGGGCTGCCCAAGGCTGGTTGGAATTGGGCTGTCCGGCGGACGCGGCTGTCGAGTTGGCCCAGCTTCCGCCCGAATTGAAGCGGCATCCGGACGTGTTACGCATCCAGTTTCATGTGGAGCGCATGTTGAAGCGTTTTCCCGAGGCGCTGGCGGTGGCGGATTCGTTGATTGCCGTGGCGCCGGACGACAAGTGGGGCTGGCTCTATCGCTCCCATGCTTTGCATTGGCTCGGGCGTTCTATCGAGGCCTACGATTTGCTGGAACCGCTTCGTACGACGTTTCCGGATGCTTTCGAACTGCCCTATGACTTGGCTTGTTACTGCGCCCAGACTGAAAGGGTCGACGAAGCGCGTCACTGGCTTTCCGAGGCCTTTCGTCTCGGCAAAAAGAGTGCTGCAGCCATCGAAGGCATGGCGCTCGATGACCAGGACCTGAAGCCGCTCTGGGAGGACATTCGTAAGCGCAAGTTGGGCAACGGCTAAGAGACTGTTTTAAAAGTGCCATTGGGCCTGCTGCTGGTGAAAAAGAGCGGGGGCGTTGTTGTCCTTCGGTCACAGATCTTCGCAGATATGCTTCCTCAGGACGCCTAGCCCCCGCTCTTTTTCCCTGGCGCATCAGACCCAAGCCCCTTTTAAAACAGTGTCTAAGGGCCGGGGGCCGACTAAATAAGCGACGGAATATCGAGCCCGAAGAGGCGGCGGTGTTCCTGGATTAGATAGCGGTCGGTCATGCTGGCCACGCAATCGCAGATCACCCGGTAAACGTCCGCCGACTTGCCAGTCTTCGAACTCTCGCGGCCCATGGCTTCCGGGTGCGCCAGATAATAGGCGAATACCTCGCCCAGCATTCGGATCGCCCGATTGTTCGGTTCGGCCACCGCTGGATGGTAGTAGAGGTTGCGATACAAATACCGGCGCAGCTCAATGTTTTCCTGCTTCCGGTCGGGGCTATACTGCACCAGCAACGAGCGGCAGCGGCGGACCTCATCGGCGGATTGCACACCGGTATCCAGCACTGCCTTTTCGGTCGTGAGCACCACATCCGTCACTTGCTCGTCGATGATCTGTCGAATGGTGTAATAACGGCGGCTTTCGGGTGGCAGGGCACCGAACTGCTTTTTGATCTTTCTGGCCGCCTGGGCCCACACCTTGACGTCTTTCAGCAGCTTCTTCTCGTCCAATAGCCCGGAATCCAGTCCGTCGTCGAGATCGTGGCTATAATACGTGATTTCGTCCGCGAGATTGGCGATCTGGGCTTCCAACGACGGGTGTTTGAACGCGCCTTTTTGTTTCTCTTCGGAGCCATCGAAGTCGGCGTGGTGCTTGGCCAGGCCTTCACGTACTTCCCAGGACAGATTCAGGCCGGAGAATTTGGGGTATTTCTGCTCCAGGACTTCCACGACCCGCAGGCTTTGCCGATTGTGCTCGAAGCCGCCGTGATCCTTCATCAGGCGATTGAGCATATACTCTCCTTTGTGGCCAAAGGGAGAGTGCCCCAGGTCGTGCGCGAGCGCGATGGTCTCCGTGAGGTCTTCGTTCAGTTGGAGGGCGCGAGCGATATTCCGCGAAATAGCCGCCACTTCCATGGTGTGGGTGAGGCGGGTGCGGAGGTGGTCACCCGTTCCATTCAGAAACACCTGGGTCTTGTATTCCAGGCGACGGAAGGCGCGACTGTGAATGACCCGGTCGCGATCGCGCTGAAAATGGGTGCGCCACGTGGGCGGTTCCTCTTCGTGAGCCCGGCCGCGGGTGGCGCCACTTAACTGCGCGTAGGGAGCCAGGAACTGGGCTTCGCGCTTCTCTAATTCGTTACGATTGACGGGCATGTTTCAGTCTTGGCGAGGGGCCGCACGTTTCCCCAAGGCTGTCTGCTGACCCGTGCGTCTGGCAAGCCTGACGTCGGCAGGTCATAGCGCCTCTATCCAAGTGGCTGCGGTGGCCAAACCATCCACGCTGACGAATCTCTGGGCCGTCGCCAAGGCGTTCGACCGTGTCGTAGCGGTCATGATGGTTTCCAGCTTCGCAGTGAGGGCCTTAACCGTACGGTGGCCAGGCTTGAGCCAATCACCGACGCCGAGGCGCTTGATCCGGCAGCCGTTGTCTTGCTGATCGAACGCAAAGGGCAGGATCAACTGGGGCGTCCCGGAGGCCAACACATCGGAGGTCGTTCCAATCCCGCCATGATGCACCACCGCCGCACATAGCGGGAAGAGGCGTCTAAAAGGGGCAAAGGTGCTGTGATGCACCCAGTCCGGCAGAGGCATGGGAAGCTGTTGCGGGAATTTGGTGAGGACAATAGCCCGGAGACCAAGCTTCCGGCAGGCTTCCAAACTGGTGTGGAACAGCTTTTCCGCGTGCATCATGCCGGTGCCAAACGTGAAGACCACCGGGGCCGAACCGCTTTCGCAGAAACGTTGAGTCTCAGGGTCGAGCTCCGCGCTCGAAGGCCCGTTAAAACCAGGGAACCCTGTGAGGACAAGCTGGCTGGGCCAATCGGGTTGGGGCTTGGCGTACCAGTCGGGGAAGAGTCCGAGCAATCGTTGGGGCGAATTCCACCATTGAAAGACTCGTTTCACTGGGGGGAGTCCAATGGTGCTTCGTACCCGATTGAGTTCGGGACCGACCAATAGGCTGCCCATTCCATCCCAGGCCCGCAAGTAGAGCTCCGCTCCCCATCGGGGTGTCCATTTGGGCAGCGTTGGGCCGACCATCATCACCGGGGGCTCGAAACGGCTCGGTATCATCCAAGGTTGCAACACGACTCCAGCCAGAGGAGTACCGTTTCGCTCCTGCAAGAGGCGGGCCGCCAACACGCCGACGCTGGCTACAAGTGTGGATCCCGGCTCGCTCGAGATGCCAGCCAACGCGTGGTACTGCCGTTCCAGCATCTTGGTCCCCCAACGGGCCAAGACGAATCCGCTGCGCAGGGGATTCCACATGTCTGGATTTCCGAGTAATTCCTGGTTTTCGTGTTCGGAAACCAGCGAGAGGAACCCCAGGTCGGCAGCCTGAGTCCGTTGCCGAAAGTGCTCGTGGGTGGCCAAAGTAACCCGGTGTCCCCGGGCTTGGAGCACCTTGGCCAAGGAGAAGAATGGGAAGATATCGCCGTCCGTGCCCAGCGTGGCGAGGATGGTGTGGCGCGGAATCACGTGGCCAAGAGATTACCTCCAGCGACACTGAAAGTGTGTCGGCTGGAGGTAAATCGGTTCACGGTCGCTGCGGATGGTTGGATCAGCCCGCCTTGGCGGGCGACGAGGAAGGCGGTAATCGTTGCAGCAATTTGCGAGGTTCCGGTTCCTTGTAATGCCGTTTCAATCCGCTTTCGACCAGCATCGCGGCCGGAACGCGTTGGACGAATTCCGCAAAGGTTCGCTCCACGCGGTCGCGTTGCGCTTTTTGTCCGGCCTTGGTGGCCCAGAATTCTTCTTCGATGCTGGCGAGCGAACGGGCGGCATCCTCTGGCGGGAAGTCTTCTCGACGAGCCAGGATCCACAACAGGTCGGGATCTTCGGGCAAGGCCACGGGGAAGGGGACGAACTTCGGTTTCTGTTCCGGTTCCGGTTCGGCTCCCGGCGGCAGAACCTTTAGCTTGTTGGTGATGGTGCGGTCTGGGAGTACGATTTCCAATGCCACCGACTCACCTTTTTCGTCGGGAGTGACGGCTACTTTCGCATCTCCAAAGCTTTCTGAGAGTTGGGATTGCAGCTCGGCGACGGTGTTCGGTTCCAGGTTGGGAAGCGAACCTTCCGCACAGAAAGTCTCGAACCGCTCGAGGCTTTTGGCGAAATGGAATTCCTTGGCGACCTGATCGTAAATGGAACTGGCCAGATGCGGATCCCGGGTCGCCTTGGGGAGCACCTTTTGGAGGAGGGCGAGGAACGCCGCCTCGGACATGCCTTTGGATTTCATGTGGTATTCTGAATCCGTCGAAACGGAGGCCGTGGTTGTCTCCGGGGGAGGCGAAAACTGCAATGACATTGCCTTGAAAGTTATTCGCCAGGGCCCTTTGCCGCACGTTTGGGTCAAGTTTCGACGGGCTCCCGCCGAAAATACTAAACACGCACGAAGTTTTGCGCTTGGTGGGACTCAATCCTGTTTCCCGGAAGTTCCAGCGTTGCAAAATTATGATTGATGGACTAGAGCTCAAGAGCCGTCGAAAGCGGACCGCCACAAGGATTTCCCAATGAGTGCCCACACCATACTTTTGGTCGAAGACGATGAAAACGTCCGGGACGTCCTGTTTCGGACGCTCAAAAAGGAAGGTTACGAGGTGCTTCTGGCCCAGAGTGGGCGGGAAGGCAAGAGTGTGATGGATACGGAAGGGGCGGGACTCATCATCACGGATATCATCATGCCCGATGGTGACGGATTGGAGTTCATTCGCGAATTGCTGGCTACCAACAAGACGGTTCCCGTTATTGCCATTTCGGGCGGGGGCATGATTGCGGCTGAGGATTACCTCAAGATCGCGAGGCTGAGCGGGGTACGGGAAACGTTCCGGAAGCCATTTGAGATCCAGGAACTCCTGGCTGCCGTGAAGCGCCTGTTGCCCTTGCCGGCGTAGCGGTTGGGAGACCGCTTCCTAACGCCAAGCCGTCGTTATTGGGTTCGAAGTGGGACAGGAAAGGTTTCCGAACCCTATGGGTTCCGCTTGCAATTTTAGGCGCAGGGTCCAGATTGCCTCAAGTTCCCAGATGTGATTATGGCCGTTTGGCCACGTCTTTTGCTGGGTGCAGAGCAGCTCAATCCAATCCTTGGCAAAGGAATCAGTTCCTTCGAGTCTTGATAATCTAACCGCGTATGAAACCCGGGCTTCTACTTGGCGTATTTTTGTTTGCTTCAATTCCATTCGTGGCTGCAGATGCCGTCCCCAAAGACGACGTGTTGACGGCAGCTCGAAAGTTGGCTGATCGAACCAACTACAGTTGGAAAACGGTGGTGGTGGTGCCCGAAAGCGCACAATTCAAGCCGGGTCCCACCGATGGCAAAACGGAAAAGGGCGGTTTCACGCTGGTGTCCATGAGTTTCGGGGACCGGATGACGGAAATGGCGATTAAGGGCGATAAGACGTGCATTACCGATCCGGATGGCGAATGGCAATCGTCAGCGGATTTGGAAAAAGCGGAAGGTCCTGCGCGTTTTATGGCGTGGATCGCCAAGAACTTTAAGAATCCGGTCGACGAAGCGAGCGAGCTGGCCAAATCTGCCAAAGAACTTAAAAAGGATGGAGAGGTCTATTCGGCTGACCTGACCGACGAAGGCGCCAAAGGTCAATTCCGGTTCGGGTCCGCCAAGGACGCGAAGGGGTCGGTTAAGTTCTGGGTCAAGGAAGGACAACTGGCCAAATACGAGTTCAAGGTACAAGGCAAAGTCGAGTTTGGCGGCAACGAGATGGACGTGGATCGTACGACCACCGTCGAGATCAAAGCCGTCGATGCGACCACGATCAAAGTGCCCGAAGCGGCGAAGAAGAAGCTCACATGAATTGGAATCGATCCGGCATCGTTCTTCACGGTTGTCGGTAGTTTTGGATAACCACCGATTGCGGTGAGATCGTTCTATCGCGAAGACGGTTATGCCATGGCAGGGCACCGTTCGTCAAAGAACTCAGGACAGTGAATCGGCAGGGGAGTCTTTATGAAGCACGGAACGTTAAAGATCGGGCTGGTCGTTGTCGCCATGGCTGGGTTCTACGGACTGCGAACGGTGACGGGTGCGCCGTCCACCACGGGCGAAACCGTGTCGGAGGTCCCCGCCGTGATAAGGAATGGCCTGACCGTCTGGACCAAGAAAGGCGCGACTTATGCTTTTGACGTCTGGCAGAAGGGGGGATTGCTGGAGGACGACCGGAAGCCCCAGGTGTTGTTTAACTATTTTCATCGCCTGGACCGGGCCTTGGGCAACTACCGTTCCTGCGAACTCATTGACATCAAGGCGATTTCCCCGAGTTCCGAAATTGTCTATTTATCGATGAACTTCGATCGGGCGGCGGTTTACTCGCGGTTCCTGCTATACCGTACGGACAAGGCATGGGTGATCCAGAACATGGATTTCAGCCCCAAACCGGAGGCAATCATGCCGTGGCTGGCTTTTAGCGAGGGCAATTATTCGGAGTAGCGGTCGGCGCACTACGCTAGGATGGCGAGGTTTCGCCCTCGACGGAGTCCGAATCCCCTTGTTCAGTCTCGGATTCGTCCGCCAAAATGCGCTGGGCAGTGGTGACGCTCCAATCCGCTGGTCCAATCATAACCACGAATTCACCCTTGCGGGGACGGCGCTTCAATTCCGCTATGAGTTCGGCGGGTTTGCCGCGCAACGATTCCTCAAATTTCTTGGTCAACTCACGCGACAGCACCACTTGCCGTTCTGGCATGGCGACGAGAAGTTCTTCCAAGAGCTTCCCGGTGCGAAAAGGCGATTCGTAGAGAATCAAGGTTCCCGCAACGTGGCTGAGTTCTTCCAGGCGTCGCGCCCTTTGCCCGGACTTATGCGGCAGGAAACCGACGAAATGAAATTCTTCCGTTGGCAGCCCACTGGCGGTCAGGGCCGTTACCAGGGCGCAGGGGCCAGGAATGGCTTCGACTCTCAGTCCTGCGGCGAGGGCCGATTGGACCACGCGTTCGCCGGGATCGCTGATTCCCGGAGTTCCGGCGTCACTAACCAAGGCGATGATTTCGCCAGTGCGCAGCCGTTGGATGATTTCCTCTGACCGGCGCGCCTCGTTGAACCGGTGGTAGCTGAGCAGTGGCTTTCTTATACCCAGGTGGGTCAGGAGCTGCCCGGACCTGCGGGTATCCTCGGCGGCGACAGCGTGGCATTCCCGCAGCACGCGGATGGCCCGGAGCGTGATATCCTCCAGGTTTCCTATGGGAGTTGCCACCAGATAAAGCGTGCCTGGTAACAGCGGAGGCAGCCCCGGCTTGCCGTTTTCCAGAGGAAGTTCGCTCACGATTTTAGAAGTCGTATGGGTGACAGGGGGGCGTCGACAGTGACCCCATTGGTGCTGCCCCGCCGGTAGCCCGCCAGGTCCAGTGTCACATGATTATAACCGATGGCGCGCATCTTCCCGGCGACTTCCTGATATAGGCCGCCGGCAAAAAGGCGGTGCATTTCCTCCGCGCCGATTTCGATCCGGGCCAGGCTGGCTTTGCCGCCCGTCCCGGCGATCCCGCCGACTTCGTGATGGCGTACCCGCACATCGTGGAATCCGCAATCCCTCAGGGCATATTCCGCTTCCTCGACCATCCGGAGTTTCTCCGGTGTGACCGATTCCCCGGTCGGGATCCGGGAGCTAAGGCAGGCCAATTGTGGTTTGTCGGCCGTCGGCAGGCCGGCAGAGGCTGAAAGCTCACGGATTTCCGCCTTGGTCAGTCCTGCCTCCTTCAAGGGGGAACGCACCATGAATTCGGCGGCCGCTTGGGCACCCGGGCGATGATCGCCGACATCGCTGGCGTTTTCGCCGTAAACGACCACGGCCAGATTCATCCTTTGGGCCAGGGGGATCAGCTCCGTAAAGAGCGCGGACTTGCAGAAATAGCAGCGGTTGGTGGGGTTGGCCAGGTAACGGTTGTCGGCGAATTCCGCGGTGTTGACCACCTTGACGGGGATTTGGAATTCCTGGGCGATCGCCAAGGCTTCCTGTAGTTCACGCCGGGGCAGGCTGGGGGAATCGGCAATGACCGCCACCGCCCGTTCGCCGAGGCAACGGTAGGCCACGTGCGCCAGAAAGACCGAGTCAACGCCGCCCGAGTATGCCACCAGGCAGGACCCATAACCGCGCAATAACGCTTCCAACCGCGCTAGTTTTGCTTGGACCACGCCCTCAGTCTAGCGGCTGGCCCGGTGGTGTCCATCCGGCCCTTTCCAGCATGGCCCCTTGGCCATCCCAGTATCCCTTTTTTTGGGCTCCAGTTGCGGACGCAGCCGCCGAAAGAAACACTGTCTTTGGCGATGGGAAGCCGCCATATTCTCGTCTGGGAAGCGATAATCGCAGCCGCATGAAATTCGAATCGATTGGAGATACGCTGAAGATCACGGGACTGGTCGAGTTGAGTGGAGTGAATGCACCCACCTTCGGCCAAGAGGTTCGTGCGGCACTTTTGCCGGAACATCGGGTCGTCGAACTGGATTTTTCGCAGGGAACATTCCTCGATAGCACCGGGATCTCAGCCCTGATCGCCCTTCACAAGGCCCTGACCGGCCGCGAGGGGTGCCTACGCCTCACCCATCCCAGCCCGGTCGTGCTTCACGTGCTCGAATTGACACGCTTGGACCGCTTGCTGCAAATCGTGCGGGACTAGCTGGCGGCCGGGGCTCTCTCGGCCCATCGTTTATGGGAAGAGGCCGCGCAGCTTCTTCGCCTCGTGGACGCGGCCGACTCCGATGCTCAAGGCGGCCAGGCGCATACTTATATTGTGTTTCTTCGCCGTATGGACGGTCTGGGCGAAGGCCCCTTCCAGCATGCGGAACAACTTGTCCACGACTTCGGTCTCAGTCCAGAAGAAGGATTGCAGGTCCTGGACCCATTCGAAATAACTGACGACGACACCCCCTGCGTTGCAGAGGATGTCGGGGATGATCATGATTTCCGGGCGCTGGTCGAGTATGACGTCGGCGTCGGGTGTGGTGGGGCCGTTGGCTCCTTCCGCCAGGATCCGGCAGCGGATCTGGCCCGCGTTTTCGGCGGTGATCTGACGTTCCAGCGCGGCGGGCACCAGCACGTCGCAGGGCAGGCAAAGCAACTCGGCGTTGCTGATCGGTTCAGCCCCGGGAAATCCTATAATCGTACGGTTTGTCGCGACATATTTTTCCAAGGCGTAAAGGTCCAGCCCCTGGGGGTTATGGATGCCGCCTCCGACGTCGCTCACGGCGATGATCTTGACGCCCTGCCGGGCGAGGGAATAGGCGGTTACCGACCCCACGTTTCCGAAGCCTTGAACCACGGCAGTGGCTTGTGAGGCGGTAATGCCGACCGCATCCATGGCGCGCCCCGCCAGATAGGCGACGCCTCGTCCCGTGGCTTCCCGGCGCCCGACCGAGCCTCCAATCACAACCGGTTTCCCGGTAACCACTCCGGGGACGGAGTGGCCGGCGTGGGTGGAATAGGTGTCCATGATCCAAGCCATGGTTTGCTCATTGGTGCCGACGTCCGGGGCGGGGATATCGATCATCGGACCGATGAACGGTATAAGCTCCTGGGTATAGCGCCGGGTCAACCGTTCGAGTTCGCCGGTGGACATCATTCGAGGGTCCACATTGACGCCGCCTTTGGCTCCGCCGTAGGGCAGGCCCATCAGGGCGCATTTCCAACTCATCCACATGGCGAGGGCGGCGACTTCGCCGAGTGCGACGTCGGGATGATACCGGATCCCGCCCTTGGTGGGTCCCAAGGAAAGGTGGTGCTGCACCCGGTATCCGGCAAATACCTTGACGCTCCCGTCATCGAGTCGGACGGGTACCGAAACGGTAAAGGCCCGTTTCGGGTACTTAAGGCGGTCCCGGTGCTCGACCGGGATATTCATATGCTCCGCCACCAGGTCAAACTGGCGGCAGGCCATATCAAAAGTCGGGTGATGATAGACGTCCTTCATGGCTATGGCGCCAATCTGGACGGTGTTTGGCCAACTGTCGAATTTTCAGACGTGCTGGATCACCTCGCTGGCCGGGAAGCGCACCTTTGGCGTGGTGGCGTACTTGCAATCGGGCGAACGATATCCCACCGCACAGGCCACGACGGTGGCATACGGCGTGCCCGTCAAGCCCAGGACGCGGTCGTATTCAGCGGGCACGATGCCTTCCATGGGGCAGGTGTCGATGCCCAGCATCGCGGCGGATGCCATAAATTGTCCGAGCGCGATGTAAACCTGGTGAGTTTGCCATTGGTCCACGTAGCCAGCAGCGGCGGCTTTCTCGAGGCTCTTGACCATCACGTTGCGATATCCCGTCAGCGATTCCTTGGCCACCCCGCGAACTTCCACAACGCGTTCGATAAAATGGTCCACTTCGTCCGCTCCCAGATTTTTTCGCACCGTAAATACCACATGGTGGGAGCACTCAATGGGTTGTGTTTGACCCCAAGATTGGGCTGCGAGTTGTTGTTTCACGAGGGGGTCGGTCACGACTACGAATTTCCACGGCTGCAGCCCGAAACTGGAGGGGGCCAGAATCAGGGATTGTTCCAAAGTGGCCCAGATTTCGGCGGGGATTTTTCGTGCAGGATCGAATTTCTTGGCCGCATAGCGCCAGTTGAGTTGGGCGAGGAGCTGTTCGGAGGTTATCACCTGAGACATATTTCGTTCTGTTTTTGGTTGGTGCGGACTTTTAGTCCACAGAGCGGCGGGAGGCTAGCTCGCCTTTATCGTTTCGGCAAATGGCTGAATGCAATTGCAATGCGGTGGCACTCGCCAGCATTGCAGGACACAATAAGGAGAGGTTCAGCGGCGCACTTTTGGTCTCTGCGTTATTTTAATACTCTCTTGCAGAGCATGTTAAGTGAGTAAATTAAATCTTGGCATCCAGGATGCTCATGGTTATTTGGAAATGATGACTCTCGCGAAGAAAAACGTGGTTGGGATGACACTCGCGCTGGCGGTTTTCGGCCTATTTGCGCAGGCGACCGTAGCCCGGGCCGCCAGTGACTTCGAAGTGGTCAGCCAAGTGTCTGGTCCTGACCCGGTTACCCAGCCCGAGGCGTTTGTCACGGATGCCGCTGGATACCTTTGGTCGGCAGAAGCTTGGAACGACACGCTGGGTTTCTAGTCGCATCTCGACAGCGGCCTAATCTTATCCCGGACCGTCGTGTTGACGAACGGTCGATTAAACGCCCTTGGGCGTTTTTTTGTTTTTGCGTACGGTGGTATTGAGTCCGCGCTTGCGTTTTGTCGGTGCCGTAGGCATCCACGTGGTTCCTCGCGCATGGAAGAGCCCGAAGTCCCCATCGAACAAGTGCATGAAGACATCCACCGTCACAGCCATGGAAAAGGTGGCTGGGCCACGGGTGTGGCTTTGACGACCGCCCTGTTGGCCGTACTGGCGGCGATTGCGTCGCTACTGGCGGGCCATTACGCCAACGACGGTGTCTTGGAGCAATTGCGGGCGTCCGACACGTGGAATCAGTTCCAGGCCAAAAGTGTCAAACAAAGCCTGCTGGTGTCGAAAATCGACATTTTGGAAGCGATGGGAAAAAGCGGCGCCGAAAAGGATCGGCTCAAACTCGCCGAGTACGATCAGGAAAAAAAGGAGTTGGAGCACGAAGCCCGCAGGTTGCAACACGAGGCCGAACATCACATGGAGTTGCATTCCGGCATGGCACACAGCGTGACGCTCTTCCAAGTGGCTATCGGTATTTCGGCGATCGCGGTCCTGACTGACCGACGCAGTTTCTGGGTGGCGGGAATACTCTGTGGGGTGGGTGGGCTGGTCTACGCCGCCAAAACCTTGCTGTAGAGTTGGGTTGCCTGATTCGCAAGGATGGCCTTTATTGAGCGGTGGTGACTTTCTTACTGCGGAAGAGTGAATTGTCGGATTTGCACGACAAGGTGATGGAAGGCGAACGGCTTTCGGAGGCCGATGCCTTGCGGCTCTTCCGGACCAAGGATCTCAATACCTTGGGGGCTTTGGCGGACCTGGCCAATCAGCGCCGGAATGGACTGCGCGCTTCGTATATCCTCAACCGCTATATCAACTACTCGAATTACTGCATCCTGAGTTGCCAGTTTTGCGCTTTTTCGCGGAAGCGCCGGGATCAGGACGGATTTGAGCTGACCGCAGACCAGATGGTGGCCAAGGCAAAGGAAGCACTGGCCTTGGGCATCACGGAGTTGCATATCGTGGGTGGACTGCATCCGTCGCTGCCTTTCAGTTACTACATCGATTTTTTGAAGGCGCTGCGGGCGCTAGATTCGCGCTTGCAGTTGAAGTGCTTCACTGCCATCGAAATCCTTCATCTCGCCTGGCTGGCAAAAAAGCCGGTGCGGACGGTTTTGGAAGAACTCAAAGAGGCTGGATTGGCCTCCTTGACCGGTGGCGGAGCGGAGATCTTTCGCGCTTCGGTTCGGTCCCAGATCGCCCGGGGGAAAGAGACGGGAGCGGAGTATCTGGATGTCCACCGGACGTGGCATCAGCTCGGTGGTCGGAGCACTTGCACGATGCTGTTTGGCCACGTGGAAAGCTTGGAGGATCGGGTGGATCACCTGCGTCAACTGCGGGAACTGCAGGATGAGACGCACGGATTCACGGCTTTCATCCCTTTGCCTTACCAACCCGACAACAACCGGTTGCCGGTTGAGCATCCGCCGACCGGGTATGACATGTTGCGCACGGTGGCGGTGGCCCGGCTCTTTTTGGATTCGTTCGAGCACATCACGGCTTACTGGGTTGGCATGGGGCTCAAGACGGCCCAGATCGCGCTCAGTTACGGGGCGGACGACATTCACGGGACAATTATCGAAGAACACATTTTCCATATGGCGGGAGCCCAATCCCCGCAAATGCACAAGGAAATGGAACTGGTCCGCGCCATCCGCGAAGCGGGCCGGACCCCGGTCCAGCGCGACACGTTTTACCAGCCCTTGAAGGTCTGGGACGAAACGGTGTCGGGTTCGGTTCCGGTGACCCTCGCGGGCGGAGACGCCTCCGAGAAGCGCTTCCAAGAAACCGCGGCAGCTGTTCGCTAGTCTTCGAAGCAGAAGCGGCGGCCCGCCGCTCAAGGGCTTGCCTGCGGGCCAGGGCAAGTTGTCACGGCCAGGCCATCTTTCCGCCCCAAACCGCTTGTCCGAAGCGGGTTAGGCGCTTTTTCGCGGCCATGCATCCAAAGGGGAAGCTCCGGCGTTATCTCTGTGCATCACGCATGGATTATCAGAACCCTGAGATTCTAAAATGAAAACCTCTTCGATAAGTGCCGTATCGTTTGTGCTGGCCACCACCGCTGCCGGCTCGTTGCTGGCATCAAGCCACCGCGAAGCCCCGCTCATCACGACCATGCCCAAGGTCGACTGCGCCGATTACTATATGTTCGGCAGCTACGAGCCGGGCCGGTCCAATTATGTCACGTTCGTGGCGGACTACATCCCGTTGCAGGACGCCTACGGCGGCCCGAACTTTTTCCAGCTCGATCCCCACGCCCTGTATGAAATCCATATCGACAACAATGGCGACGCGCAGGAAGACCTGACCTTCCAGTTCCAGTTTCACAACGCCAGCCGGGACATCGCCCTGGTCATCGGGCCGGAGGGCAACCGCCGCACGAACGCCGTGCCCCTCGTGAACGTGGGGCCGGTCACGGCCGCCGACCAGTCCGCCCTGAACGTGGACCAGACTTATACCCTTTCCCTCATCCGGGGCGCCCGCCGCACCGGGGCCGTGACGCCGATCGCGAACGCCGCCGACAACTCCACGACCTTCACCAAGCCGCACGACAACGTCGGCGAGAATTCGTTCCCGGACTACGACGCCTACGCGAACAAATATATTTATAACATCGCCCTGCCCGGCACGACGAACCTGGGCCGCGTGTTTGTCGGGCAGCGGAAGGATCCGTTCGTGGTCAATCTGGGTGAAACGTTCGACCTGCTGTCGATCAGCACCAGCCCGCTGGGGCCTGAAGATGCCAATGTGGACATCCTTTCTGACAAGAATGTGACAGCGCTCTGTCTGGAATTGCCGAAGGATTTCCTGCGGGCCGCGGCAGACAAGCCTGTGATCGGATCCTGGACTACCGCCAGTCTTGTGACGGACGGCGCCACCAATCAAGTTTCCCGCCTTTCCATGCCTCTGGTGAACGAAGTGGTCATCGGCATCAAGGACAAGGACAAGTTCAACGCCAGCGAGCCCAAGGATGACGTGGCGAATTTTGTGGATTATATCACCCATCCCACCCTGCCGGCGATCGTGGAACTGATCTATGGCAAGGCGGGAGTCAAGGCTCCCACCCTCTTTCCGCGCACTGATTTGGTGGCGGCTTTTGCCACCGGCGTGGATGGTTTGAACAAAAACGGTGGCGTTGGTGAAATGCAGCGCCTAAATCTCGACATTCCCGCGACGTCGCGCGACCTGCAAAAGAATATGGGCGTGATTGCGGGCTTCACGGCTGGCGTGCTGGATGCCAGCAAAGCCGATCTGGCCGGTTTCCCGAACGGACGCCGTCCTGGCGACGACGTGGTCGATATCGCCCTGCGGGTAGTCATGGGTAAACTACTGACACCCGATGTCGCTCCGAGCGGGGACCTGCCCTTCACCGATGGCGCAACAGTCAACGCCCGGGTCTTCCCGGAAAAGTTCCCGTATCTCAATTCGCCGATCAAGGGCTCGCCCAATGATCCGACCATCGAAGTGGTTCCCCAAGTGTCAGGCTCGCCCGCCGGTCCATTTAAGGCGGTCAAGGCCGACTATGATGCCGCGACCCGCACGCTCACCGTGCCCAAGCCGGCTGGCGACGCGGGCTATTTATTGCTGAAGTCGGATCGCAAAACCGGCCTGTCGAACCCGTCGGTGACCGCGGATTCCATCAGCGCCAAGATCCAATAGGTTTTCGGTATAGGTGCGATTGGGTACATGGGAACCCGGATTCCGGAAGGAAGTCTGGGCTGGGGTAAAAAGGCCGCATCCCGCGGGTGCGGGATGCGGCCAGTGCCGTGGAGGGGACGCCATTTTGCCTTCCGGGCAGGCGGAACGGTAGGAACAGGAATAACGGGATGGGCGTGATGAATTTCGTATATAGTCATATTATATCGCCTCGACTCTGTGGCGTTTTGGGCCTGGGCACCCTTCGCGGTGGAAGTGGACGTTTTGTCCCGCTCCTCTTGGGAGTGTTGGCCCTGGGTTTCCTGGCTCGGACCGGGTTCCCGGCCTCCGCTCTCTTTGTTCCGGACAGTGATTCGACTGTCCTGGAGCAGTTACCCTTGCGGTCGGCTGACGAAGGAACGCGAAAATTGCGGGAGTTACGCCGGGTACATCAAGCTGATCCTCGACAGTTGGCATCGGCACTCACTCTTGGGCAGGCGTTGCTCGAGCGTGCGTCAATGGAAGCCGATCCACGCTATCTCGGACAGGCGGAGTCGGTACTGTCTCCTTGGTGGGATAATCCAGCGGCCCCGGCGTCGGTCTGGATACTTCGGGGCGGGATTGAGCAGCATCGCCACGAATTTGATGCCGCCATTCAAAGTTTGAAGCGGGCGGTCCATTCCGATCCTCGCAACGCCCAAGGCTGGCTGACTCTGGCGAGCATTTATACCGTCCGCGGCCAATTTACCGAGGCTCGTTCTGCTGGATTGCACTTGGTATCCTTGACAGACGATTTGACGGTGATTTGTGCCATGGCTGGGGTGACCAGCATGATAGGTAGCGCGGAATCGGCCCTCACGTCTATCGAGGGTGTTCTCACTCGCTACTCCCACGGATCGGACCCCAGCTTGTTGGCACGTCGTGTCTGGGGGGAAACCCTGGCGGGGGAGATCGCCGAGCGCTTGGGTAGGAACTCGCTGGCTGAGACTCACTTCCGAAATGCCCTCAATCTTCATCCTGCCGATCCTTACGTCCTTGGTGACTTGGCGGATTTCCTTCTGCAGCAGGGCCGACAGCGGGAGGCCGCCCGTTTACTTGACGGTTTCGACCGTTTTGATGCCCTGAGGCAACGTCGGGCGGAGGCATTGATCCCTGTCGAAGGCCGGGATTCCAAAGTCATACAGACAGCCATTGAGACCCTCTCGGACCGATTCAAGGCCCTGGCGCTACGTGGCGAACGGGTCCATATGCGGGAAGAAAGCAGGTTTCGTTTGCGGCTTTTGGAAGACAAGCAGGGAGCGCAGCTCTTGGCCGTGGAGAATTGGAAGGTGCAACGTGAGGCGGCCGATGTTCGGTTACTGCTGGAAACTTCGATGCTGGCCGGAAATCGGGAAGGCGTGCTCACGGCTACTGAATGGATCAAAACCAATCAAACGGAGGATGCAGTCTTCCAAAAACTCGCCATGACGGCGATAGCCTCTCGATGAAGCGTTACTCCGTCATTTTATTGCTGTGGATGGGGCTGGCCCTGCAGGTTTGGGCGCACAAATCGAGCGACGCCTACTTGGAAGTAGCTTTGACCAATGGCGTCGCGTCGGTTCGACTGGATGTCGCCTTGCGCGATTTGCAGGAAGTCTTCGCACTGGACGCCGACGAGGATACCACGATCACCTGGGGTGAAGTCCGGACACAGGCCAAGGAACTTTCGGCCTACGTCGGCAGTCGGCTCCATTTCGAACAAGCAGGTGAGGCGATAGAGTGGCAACCGTGGAGCATGGCGGTCACTCACCATACAGATGGTGGCTATTTGGCGTTCGAATCCCAGGTACAGATTCCGAAGGGTACCACCCACTTGGACGTACGATACGGCCTGCTCTTCGATGTGGATGCCCAGCATCGTGGCTTGGCGTCGTTCCGGCAATCACCCGGTTCTGGTGGAAGCGTTCCGTTTGTTTTTGGCCCTACCCAGCGAACTTTCACCTGGAATCTGACGGTTCCCACACGTGTTACGTTCGGCCAGTTCATCGTGGAAGGGATTCACCACATCTGGACCGGTTACGATCACATGATGTTTCTCCTCGCGTTATTGTTGCCTGCCGTGCTGTGGCGAGGTTCGGAAGGTCGCTGGATGGGAGTGGGTTGCTTGGGTGTTGCCTTGCGCGAGGTGATCAAAGTAGTGACCGCATTCACCTTGGCACATTCATTGACTCTGTTTGCGGCCGCCATGGGTTGGATAAGCTTACCCTCCCGCTGGGTTGAGAGCGCGATTGCCGTCAGTGTCGTGGTGGCGGCCTTGGGAAACTTGATCCCCCGGCGTCAGGCGGCCAAGGGTAGGGAAGGGCTCTCGTTGAGGGGAATTCTCCGCCGCTGGGGATCCAATCCAGCAGTGATGGCCTTTGGGTTTGGACTTATCCACGGCTTTGGTTTTGCGAGTGTCCTGGGAGAACTGGCACTGGATCGAGCGTCATTTGGCTGGGGCGTGCTGGGATTTAACCTGGGTGTTGAAATGGGGCAATTGGCGGTGGTGCTGTTGTTCATTCCGGTGGCGTACGGCCTGCGCGAGACTTGGTTTTATCGTCGAATCGCCCTGCAAGGAGGTTCGGCAGCCATCGTGGCGGTGGCAGCCGCCTGGCTGCTGGAACGAAGCTGCGGACTGGCTTTCATGCCGTTCTGAAGGGAATCGAGCCTTGGCAGTGAAACTGCTAAAGGGCTTAATTCGGCTTCGACATGCATCACTGGCAGCGTGAAACGGGTTTTTTGCTGGGGATCAAACCGTTGCGACGGTTTTTTCTCGCCGTGCTCCCATTGCCTTCCCTACTCTCCAAAGCTGAAATTGCCATCTGTTTTCTCATGAGTCGCCCGATCAAATTCTCGACGCTGCTGATTGTTTTCAGCCTGCTGTGTGCTGCGGTTTCGCCTGCACGGGCGCTGCCGTTGGATTTCAGTCCCTACAGTCCGCCAATCCATCCCGGAGTCGATTTCGACAAGGATGGATTGCCCGACCAGGACGAACTGCTATTCGGAAGTTCAACGATCAAAACTGACGCCGATGGCGATAAGTTCGATGATTTGGCGGAGTTCATCGCCGGTAGTAATCCACGCGATCCGCTGAGCTTTCCAGTCGTGGGATTTGTCCACCTCCGAAACCACCAATATCTCAAAGGGCAAAATCTGTTGCTTCGGCCGGATCCGTTGACTCCAGTGTGGACCAGTAACCTGACTTACACCACGAATATCACGGTGGACGGTGTTGACGTGGAAACGAATATCACGATTGTTTTCACCAACTATCCGACTTACCTCTGGTATCATGACGGCGAGCCGCTGACCTACGACATCACCAATCGGATATTCGATCATACCGAGGTCGTTACCAACGACGACGGAACCTTTACGACCAACTCAATCTATAGGACCAATTACATTGGCACCAAGTTGGTTGAGAATCAGCTTTCTCTCTTCATTCAGAATCTGACCACCAACGACAGTGGCTTGTATTATCAGGTCGCATCCGTGCCGGTGCCGTTTGGGAAGCCCGTCACGGTGAATCAGCAGATCACCCGGACCCTGGAGATTGAAGTGCTGGACGCGTTGCCTAAGGTCAAAATCACCCAGCCGGTGGGATCGCTCACAAACTATGGTGACAATTCCTACCTTCAAGCGAGCGGATTTACGAACGGAGCTGGCGGAGACGACATCGCCAGCTTCGCAATAGGGTTAAGTCATGGCGTGGCGGTAAGGGCCAACGGATCGGTGGTGGTGTGGGGCACCAACGGCAATAATCAATTGAACGCTCCCCCCATTACCAATGCGGTCCAGGTTTCCGCAGGCGGTTTCCATTCCCTCGCCCTTCTGGCAAATGGCACCGTAGTCGGCTGGGGTGACAATGCCTATGGACAATCTACGGTGCCGGCGGGACTCACCAACGTCATAAGCGTCGCTTGCGGCTACGTGCACTCCCTCGCGCTCCGCGCGGATGGCACCGTCGTTGGCTGGGGGCGTAATACCTCTGGCGAATGTAACATCCCTGGGGGAACCGGAAAGGTCGTCTCAATTGCGGCCGGGCTTGCTCATAGTGCGGCTGTTCTCGCAGATGGTAGTATTGTGTGCTGGGGACTGAATTTGGATGGCCAGTGCGACGTGCCGGATTTGCAGGCTGCGGCGGGCAGTGTTTCATGTGGCTTCTATCACACCGTCGCGTTGCTTCGAGACGGCCGCATTGTGCGATGGGGCAACAATGATCTCGGGCAGGTTTCGGCACCGTTCCAGAGCACTCTGGGTACTCCACAAACAACACTCACACATGCCGTCAAGATCGTTGCCGGTGACTTTTACACCGTACTCCTGGATACTTATGGGCGAATCGCCGTTTCGGGGTATACCAAGGCTCCAGTCGTGACGGCCGTGGGGGCAGGCAAGACCAACGGCGTGGCCTATATTGGACCCGGTTTCAGCAACATCGCTGCCGGATATGGCACTCTATTCGCACTCAAGCCCGCCAGCGATCTTGATGCGGATTCCCTGTCTGATGTTTTTGAAGCCGCCAAGGCAACCGTTTCGACCTTTGCCGATACCGACAACGACGGGCTTGAGGATGGTATTGAATTACTTCTGGGTACGGATCCGCTGAATCCTGACACTGATGGTGACGGATTGGGCGACTACTATGAAGTGACCCATTATTTCGATCCCAATTCGCCACTTGAGGCCGCAGACAGTTCTCTGGACGTTAAATTGATCTACGGCCTTCGCACCTTTGCGGTATTGGCGGGTCAATATCAGCTTCAGGCATCGACGGATGGTG
Source organism: Candidatus Limnocylindria bacterium (assembly GCA_035493435.1). GTDB lineage: Bacteria > Verrucomicrobiota > Verrucomicrobiia > Limisphaerales > UBA9464 > DATJII01. The sequence goes on from DATJII010000063.1 coordinate 59,490, forward strand.
TGGATTGGATTGACGTTGGGAATCCCACCGATAGGCCAGCGGGATTTGTGACGAATTTCTTCGAGGCCTTTAACGGAGAACGCTATTTCAGGACGTTGTCAGTTCTGCCGCCTCCCACCAGCGGCGAGGGAGGCCCCGTTTATGGCACGTTATTGGAAGCCGGTTTCTTGACTGCGGCACAACGAGCGGTTCCTGCCGTGGCCCAAGGTATTGTGGCGATCTCGTCCGGATTCTCGCACGACTTGGCGTTGCAGACAGACGGCACCGTCGTCGCCTGGGGCGAAAATGCCTCTGGGCAAGCCACTCTGCCTGCGGGTCTTGCCAACGTTCGAGAAATTTCTGCCGGCGGGGCACACTCGCTGGCGGTACTTGCCGATGGCTCAATTGTTGGATGGGGAAGTAATCGCTCAGGGCAGACTAATGCTCCGGCCATCCACGCGTCCAAAGTCGCTGCGGGCTTGAACCATAGCCTCGCGCTCTCCACTGAAAACAAGGTCTATGCGTGGGGTGACAATTCCTTTGGCCAGACGAGCATCCCGGCGGGGCTCTCCACCGCCAAGGCAATTGCCGCTGGCTTTAGCCATTCCTTGGCTATCACGGAATCGGGCCAGGTTTTTGCCTGGGGCGATAACCGTTTCGGCCAATGTGACGTACCGGCGGGGCTTCCGCCCGTAATGGCCGTGGCAGGCGGTTATGGTCATTCACTAGCGTTGCTGACCGACGGCACCGTTCGGGCCTGGGGTATTAATACCAATGGGGAGATTGCAGTACCTGCCGGACTATCGCACGTGGTGGCGATCGCGGCGGGCGCTTCTCACTCGGCGGCTCTTAAGGATGATGGAAAGGTGGTCATCTGGGGCACCGCAATCGCGTTGCAAGAGCCGATTCCCAGCACGTTTACCGGCATTAACCTTCTAGCCGCTGGCGGAAGCCGCACCTTGGTGGCGAAGCTCCCAGTGGATAGCGACAACGACGGATTGGATGATTCCTTTGAATTGGCCGCTGGAACCGATCCCAATAATCCCAGCACCACGGGTGACGGCTATTTGGACGGTTGGAAATACCTTCATGGCTTCAACCTCCTTGAACCCATCATAGCTCCCGACGGCAAAACCGATGTCTTGCCTGCAGTTAAGCTGACGTTGTTCACGTTGACGGGAAATAACTATCAGTTGCGTTCGACGACGGACTTCGTCACCTGGCGAAATGAGGGACCGCAGATTGTTGGTAATAACGGGCGAAGCATTAAGAACTTCCACGGGGATGGTGACCACCGCTTCTACCAATTGCGGCCGGTGACTCCGTAAGCGGAATCAATTTACACGAACGGCGGGCACAAAATGCCCGCCGTTCTTTTTTTGGGGGGATCGTTGATGGAGGGACGACTAGTCACCGCCTCCGCATCCACCACAACCGCCCCCACAGCTTCCTCCTCCGCAACTGCTGCCTCCGTCGCTTCCACCGCTGCAGCCACTATCGCCACCATCCTTGTTGGCGGTTCCCAAGGTCTCTGGTGGTGCCATCAGCAGGACGTATTCTTCAAGTGGCGTTCCGATCAGGCCAGTAATCCCAATGGTGGCGGCGATCAAGGCGAACCTGGAACCGAGGTGCAGTACTTCGCCAGAGGTTTCCATTCGGGTGAGGTGGGTTTGCAGATCGCACCCCACACCCCGGGCGAGCCGTTGTTGCCAGGCGGGGGCTTTGCCACGGTTGATTTCCATGGCCACCAGCACCACGACGCTGATCACCAGTAGGAACACGAGTATTCCCACCGGCTTTTCCCGTGAAATTCCGATTATTAGTTTCAAGATTCCTATGGCGATTAGCAGAAACAGGGCTGTCACACCTCGGGCGGGTGCTTCGGGCTTGGTTCCATTTGACCTGTCGACCTGTGTCAGGCTGTGATCGATCACTGTGCTGGAGGCAATCGCCTCTATTGCTTCGGGCATGGGCAACGGACACTGCCGGGCAAGGATTTCGTAAGCGTCAGCTTCGACTGCATGCAATCCTTCGGGCGGTTGCTTCACGACGCTGAGCACTTTGGGCTGGTCGCCCCAAACGTTGGTTAAGCCGAGCCCGGCCAAACTGGTGATGGCAGCTTCGGCCATGCGCTTTGATCCCCCTGCCATTCCAGCGAGGAGGTACAGATCCGTGGGTGGTGTCGCGTCGTCTGCCAGCCGTTGTTGGCGAGCATCCCAGCTCTGTCGCACCGCACTCGCGTAGGCGAAAGTTACGGCCAGCCCGGCCACGTAAAACCACAGGAAATCGGGTCCTGACCAATCCAGCACGGGTATGGAGGCAAGAGACGCTCCCTGGCACCCCATCAGGAATGTTGTTGCGAAGGCGATTAGTCCCACCGTTGCCGGATTCCCAATTCCACCGATCTTGGACCGGATCCAGTTCATTAAGGCTTCACGCCTGGACTGTGGTAGGATCTGTGGTCGGCGATTTGGGTTTGGCCAAATGTCGCTGGGTGGTTGACCAAACGCCTTGCGATAACTTGCCAAGGTGGCTTGGTAGAGGTCTCGAAACTTTCCCAATTCTCCCGCCCCACTCTGGTTGGGGTCGTGATGAAGGGGCTGCTTGAGAGTGTCCCGGCAAAAGTCGTTCCAGTAGTTCCGGGTATAGATCAAATGCAAATGCCAAACCTGGTCAATCGTATCGCTCGGGCAGCAGACGTGGTCTGCTGTGAGACAGAGAAGCGCGAACCGCTTGTATTCATTCATCGCGCGTCGCGAAAAGTCCGGAGTCCAACCCTGTTCTTTCGCGAGGCGGACGGTGAACGGAAAGGCCGCGTCGGGTCGGTCGACTTCGAATAGCTCCAGTCGTTGCCAGAGCTCCTGTTGGATTTGAGTCATGGCTATCATAGTTTCCATATGGGGAAACCGGAGAATGTGACCGAAAGTAACGCGGCGAATGGATGCTCGGACGAGCTCCGCCTCGCGTTGGAATGTGAAGGCTTCGAAGCGTCTAGCTCTTGGATTCCTCTTGAACGATTGCAACCTGCTGGCTCAAAGATGTTTGCAATCGGAGGAGTGGACGGATCTGTTTTGCCTTTTCAGATGGCCGATTCTGGCATGTCCCCGTTCGATTTCGAGAACCCAGTACGCCGCCGTGCCACAAATTCTCCGCAGGAATTGTTTGCAACAGGGCAGGGGAAATGTCATTTCTAACGCCTGTCTTCGATAGACGCAACGTGCCGACGTGGCGGAATTGGCAGACGCGCTAGACTCAAAATCTGGTTCCTTTACAGGAGTGTGGGTTCGACCCCCTCCGTCGGCACCACCGCTTCCCAGGCGGTGAGATTTGAATCAAACCTCTTTCCCGGCTAATTCCGGTCTCCGTACGGGTACTGCGGCCACTCGTTCATATGCCTCCGCTGCTAGGGCACGATCGCAGGGTGTGGCGGACTATATTACTAATACAGGTGCATGTATAGTTTGGACTTGGAAGCCGGCGAAGAACGGCTCGGAATCGCCGACGGTTGTTTATGTGATTGCGACGTGGAATAGGCGTCATGCCGACAGTGTCTCTCGTGCTTCAATGGAAACGGGAGTCACGAATCCGGTATTGCATGTCCAAGGGTTGAATCGGCTTTCCGAGTGGACGAAGACCCCACCGCCCGAGGCGGGTGCCGTCGGACGGGGTTGCCGAGACTGTCTGGTCGTTCGCCGTTTGGCGCGTTCTCGCACCTGAAATTTCCCAAAAGGTTGGCCATTGCACCGCGTCGGGAATCTCCATAGCCTATCCGGACGGTGGGCGGCCCCCTGGTGCAAAATCCGGTTCGCCTGCCGAATCGTAGCCATGACAATCAAATCCCATTCTCTCCGAATTCTCGGTTTTTGTACTCCCTTGGGCCTGGCGGCTTCGTTGTTCCTGGCGGGCTGTGGCGATGGCAGCGGGGGCGGAGGGGGAGGGGCTGGTGACACGATCAAGGTGGGCGAGTTTGCGTCATTGACGGGCAAGGAAGCCACCTTCGGCCAGTCGTCCCACAATGGCACCCAGATCGCCGTTGATGAGATCAACGCGGCGGGCGGCTTGGCTGGCAAGAAGATCAAGCTCCTGACGGAAGATACCCAATCGAAGGCGGGCGAATCCCAGACGGTGGTCAACAAGCTGGTCTCCCGCGATGGCGTGATCGCGGTTTTAGGTGAGGTCGCTTCATCGCGTTCGATGGAAGCGGCGCCGGTTTGTCAGGCGGCGAAAATCCCGATGATTTCGCCGTCCTCAACCAACCCCAAGGTCACCGAAACTGGGGACTACATTTTCCGGGTCTGCTTCATTGATCCATTCCAAGGCACGGTCATGGCAAACTTTGCGGCCAAGGACCTGAAGGCAAAACGGGTGGCCGTCTTTACCGATGCCAAGAGCGATTATAGCAAAGGCTTGGCGAAATTTTTCAAGGAGCAGCATCTCAAGAACGGTGGCGAAATTGTCGCCGAATTGGACTTCAATGGTGGAGACAGCGATTTTAACGCCCAGTTGACCACCATCAAAGCGGCCAAACCTGAGGCGATTTTCCTTCCCGGCTACTACACGGACGCCGCAGTCATTTGCATCCAAGCCAAACAGTTGGGCATCACCGTTCCGTTGTTTGGTGGCGACGGATGGGAATCGGAGAAGCTGGTGGAAATCGGCAAGGACGCGGTGGAAGGCCAATACTTCTCGACCCATTATCATCCTGATGTGGGCTCCGACAAGAGTCGCCAATTCGTGGCTGCTTACAAGCGGGCCTATGGTTCGGCACCGGACGCCATGGCGGCCCTCGGCTACGATTCCATGATGGTCCTGGCGGATGCGATCAAGCGCTGCGGTTCGACGGATTCCACGAAGATTCGTGATGCTCTGGCCGCGACCAAAGACTACGACGCGGTGACCGGCAAGATCACGATCAACGCGCAACGCGATGCCACCAAGGCGGCCGTGATCATCAAGGTCGAAAAGGGCGAATTCAAGTACGTCGAGACAATCGCTCCTTGAACTTGGATGGTTTCACAGGGTTACTTGGCCGCGGCCTGAGAGCCACTGGATGACGGAATTCCTTCAGCAGATTTTGAATGGTTTGGCGTTGGGGGCGATCTACGCGTTGATCGCCCTCGGCTATACCATGGTGTATGGAGTGCTTCGCTTCATCAATTTCGCCCACAGCGATATCTTCATGCTCGGAGCCTTTTCCGGGTTCTATCTCGAGAAGCTATTTGCGCGGTATTTTGCCAGCGCTTTTCCGCCCCAATCGATTACTGCGGCGATCATCATCATGCTGCTTTCGATGGCGATCTGTGCCGCCCTGGGGGTAGCCATTGAGTATCTGGCCTACCGTCCCTTGCGCAAACGGCCGCGTTTGACGGTCCTGATCACCGCGATAGGCGTCTCGCTGTTCATTGAGTACACCTGCCAGCATCCCGCGGTCTTTGGCCCCTCGCCGCAGGCGTTCCCCAAGCTTTTGCCGGAACAAACGTTGAATTTGGGCGGAGTGGTGATGAGCAGCAACCAAGTCGTGATTTTTGTGGTTACGGGAATCCTGTTGGTCCTCCTGACCTTCATCGTCCAACGCACCAAGGTGGGCATGGCGATGCGCGCCGTCTCTTTCAATGAGCGGGCGGCGGCCCTGATGGGGGTGAATGTGGATCGCATCGTTTCTTTCACGTTCGCATTGGGATCGGCCCTCGCGGCCGCGGGAGGCATTCTGTTCGCGATCAAATACCAGAAGATCGAACCGCTCATGGGCGTGCAGATGGGGTTGAAGGCGTTTGTCGCCGCAGTGCTGGGCGGCATTGGCAATTTGCCGGGAGCCTGCCTGGGTGGCTTAGTGTTGGGCTTGGTGGAAAGCGCGGTGGGTGGCGTCGCCAGGCTTTCAACCTATCGCGACGGGGTGGCTTTCGCCTTCCTCATTGCCGTGCTCCTCTTCCGTCCGGATGGCTTGCTCGGCAAGGCAACCAAGGAGAAAGTATGAAGCGATTTCCTCCTCAATGGCTCTTGGTGGCGGCCCTGGTTATTGCAGGGATCATCAGCGCCATCAGCGGGGTTTTTAATCGGTACTATCTCGGCGTCTCGATTGACGTGGCCATTGCCATCGTCCTCGCAGTGAGTCTAAACCTCATCAACGGCCATACCGGGCAATTCTCCCTGGGGCACGCCGGTTTCATGGCGGTAGGTGGTTATACGGCGGCGGCGATGACCATCGCCTTGCAAAAGTCGCTGACACCTGTGACCCAGCCGATTGTGTTCTTGCTGGCGTTAATTGTCGGCGGCTTGGTTTCGGCGTTGGCTGGATTGGTGGTGGGCGTTCCATCACTCCGGCTCAAAGGCGACTACCTGGCGATTGTCACTCTTGGATTCGGCGAGATTATCCGGGTCGTTTTCCAAAACATGGAATCGGTTGGGGCAGCGAGTGGTTTGAAGGGAATCCCGAACTACACCAACTTCTTTTGGAGTTGGGCGTGTGCGGCCGTGACGGTTTATGCCGTGGCCTGCCTGGTCAATTCCACCTACGGGCGTGGTTTCATCGCTGTCCATGACGACGAAGTGGCGGCTGGCGCGATGGGCATCAACACCACTCGCTACAAGGTTACAGCATTCGTGATTGGCGCTTTTTTTGCCGGCATTGCCGGAGGGCTCTTCGCGCATCATAAGGTATTTCTCAGCCCCACGGGTTTCGACTTTACGAAGAGCATTGAAATCGTGGTCATGGTTATTCTGGGTGGTATGGGGCGTACGATGGGGGTCATTCTCGCGGCTATTGTCCTGACGATTCTTCCAGAGGTGCTGCGGCCCATTGCAAGTTACCGCATGATTATCTACTCGTTGCTGATCATTGGGTTGATGTTGTTGCGTCCGCAGGGGCTCTTCACCTGGAACAAAAGCTCGAAACGCGCATGAGCGATTCCGCGATCCTCCAACTCGACCGTGTCACCATCCGGTTTGGAGGGTTGACGGCGGTGTCCCAAGTGAGTTTCTCGGTCGGAGATAACGAACTCATCGGGCTGATTGGACCCAATGGCGCCGGTAAGACTACGGTGTTCAATTTGGTGACGGGGGTTTATCAACCGACGGAGGGCCAGATTCGTTTTGGTGGGGTGCCGTCGACCGGATTGAAGCCGCACGAACTGACCCGCAAGGGAATCGCCCGCACGTTCCAGAATATCCGCCTCTTTGGCAGCTTGAACGTCCTCGACAACGTTCGCGTCGCCTGCCAATTGCATAATCGTCATGGGGTTCGCTCCGCGCTTTTCCGCGGCCGCACTTTCCATGGGGCCGAGGCGGCAATCGAAAAGGAAGCCATGGAGTTGCTCGAGATTTTCGATCTGGGGCGGTTCCGTTCCGACGAGGCAAAATGCCTGCCTTACGGTGACCAACGTCGTTTGGAGATTGTCCGCGCCTTGGCGACCCGTCCCCGACTGCTACTTCTGGATGAGCCGGCAGCGGGCATGAATCCGACCGAAAAGACCGCCTTAACGGCGTTGATTCGCTCCATCCGTGACCGGTTCAAGATTGCCGTGCTGCTGGTGGAGCATGACATGCAGTTGGTGATGGGGCTTTGTGAACGGATCGCAGTTCTCGATTACGGCGTGAAGATTGCCGAAGGTACGCCAGCCGAAGTCCGCCGCAATCCGAAGGTGATTGAAGCCTACCTGGGCGAGGAACACGTTCCGGCGGCTTAGCAAGTTGGTGCTTCCACGGAAATACATAGGGTAGTTATTCCTGTCTGTCCGGATTTCAATCCGGCGGGTAACACAGGGCAGTGAGCGGACGGAGTGACACTGAATTGTTGATGGAGTTTGCGCGGACCCGGGATGAAGCTGCTTTTTCGGAACTGGTTTCCCGGTACGTGGACTTGGTTCATTCGACGTCGTTTCGCGTCACGGCAGATCCCCACCTTGCGGAAGATGTCAGCCAAAGCGTGTTTCTCGCGCTCGCTGCGCAGTGCTCCGAGATCGCCCGCCGGGTTGAGCGCGGCATGCCTTTGTCAGCCTGGCTCCATACCGCCAGCCGCAATCGGGGCGCCAATGTGGTGAGAGGCGAAGTGCGTCGCCGGGCGCGGGAGCAGGAGGCAATCGGCATGCATGAGACCAAGCCCGAAGAGGTTCCCTGGGAACGGATCGCACCTATATTAGACCACGCCCTGGGTGAGCTTTCGGAGGGCGATCGCCAGATCTTGCTCCTGAGGTATTTCGAGCACAAAACCGCGGGTGAAATTGCCTCCCGGCTGGGTCTGGCAGAAGCGGCGGCGCAGAAACGGCTGGGCCGGGCCTTGGAGAAATTGCGAATACGATTTGCCACCCGAGGCGTCCTGGCCAGCGGCACGACCTTCGCGACCGCCATTACTGCGCACGGCGTCCAGGCGGCGCCCATAGCTTTTACTTCCACGCTTTCGAACCTAGTCCTGGCGTCGGGCGCAACCGCCACGGTTGCGGCCGGGACGACAACGGTGTTTTCCGGTCTGATTTCGAGTCTGCTTATGACCAAATCCCAAATCATGACCGTTTGCGGTGTTATAGCCGTGTTGTCCGTGCCGCTGGCGATTCAGCAAGCGAGACTGAATCGGGCTCGTTACCTTGCTCCTACCGCAGTCCTAACAGCCGGCGAGGCGGATCCTTTGTCCGTTTCCGTGGAGGCAACTGGAGGGGCGGCGCCATTGGAATCCGAGGCTGACGAACTGGCCCGCTTGCGGGCGGAGGCTGCGCGGCTTCAGGTCCAACTGGCGGCGCGACGAAGTGCTGCGAACACGACGCCTGGTCCGGCGCAAGCCAGTGCGCTCGTGGTAGGGAGGCGGGTTCCGGCGGACGCCTTGACCTATATCGGCACTGAAACCCCGGCGGCGTCGGTCCAGACCTATTTTTCCATTGTCAGGTCCGGATCGGTGCAGGAACTCCTGGGGATTTCGCTGATCCCACCCGACAAATACCAGGAAGTTTCCGGACGATTCGCGTCGGAGGACTTCCAGCGGGAGATCGGGCCGCAACTGGCGAAGTCCTTTGGCTCAATCCAGGAAATCGAACTTCTTGAAGAAAGGGAGATCTCCCCGCGACGGCGATCTCTCAGTGTCAGATTGTATAAAGAAGAAGGTGTGGAAACCAACAGCTTTGACCTGGGCCTCACCTCGCAGGGATGGATGCACTTCAATCTATAGCGAACCCATGAAAACCTCGATATTTCGACTGCTTCTGGTGCTGCTCTTGGTGGCTGGCGCCGCGGCAATGCTTTGGCAACGGCGGACCTGGACGAGATTTCAAAGCGAGCGGCACGTTAGGATCGTAAAGGAAACCCCCGGGAGCCCCGTGGGGGACAATACGGATCCGGGGCCATCGCCGACGGGTCCAGGATTGGAATTGGTTCGCCTGAGAGGGGAAGTGGCCGCATTGCGCCGAGAGGTTGAAACTCACCCAACAAAACCGCTGTCGTTCAGGGAGACCATCAATGAGTGGGCGACCCTATGGCCCGGCCCCAAGCCCTCACAGTTGGCCGGCTATCAAGCCATGACGAATGTTCAACCGGTTGGTTTCGCGTCGCCGGGGCAAGCGCTCCAAACGTTTTTCCACGCTTTTCAAAATCAGACCCAGGCGCCTTTCGACCGTACCCGGATGAAAGAGCTATGGGATGTTCCCGACGATTTTGACTCTCCAGACACCCACTACGATATCCATCTCGGCCAAGGTTTTGGGGGAGAGGTGGGGTATCGCGTTACCGGGCAGGAAGAGCTCACGCCCGGCAAGGTCAAACTGAAGGTCGATTTTGAGAAGCGCGACGGGAGTTACTGTCAGCGTGAAATGGTGATGGTGGACCATGGCGGCCATTGGCGACTACAGCCCCTGTCGGTGACGCTGTCGAATTTGTCTGCGGCTGACGAGTCCGCCACGGGTTCCGCCGCGCCCGCTGTGAGTCGGCCATAAGGGAAGCGCTGGTTGTTTGGTGCCGGTCTGAGAGGCAAATAATCGTTTGTCGAAAAGGCAAAACAAAACCCCGCAGCCAAATGGCTGCGGGGTTTTTCGCAATCAAGATTTCCAGTATCGCTTAGAATCCACCGGTCTTGTTGCCGGGGACGTTCCAGAGGCGTCCCGGATGAAGTTTTGCTTCGTTGGTGAACTGGATCAGGCGCAGGTATTCGACGCTCCCGCTGACTATGCCGACCGTGGTGCCTTTGCCATGGAGGCCAGTGATGCCCTCTGCAGGCGTACTGGATCCATCGTTGAAATCGCCCGCCCGCAACTCATAGGCCTGCCAACTGACAATATCATCCGCACGGAACTGGGTGACCTTGAAGGTCTTGGGCTGGATGGTGAAGGCGCAGATCGAGCCATTCATAATGTAGCTCGAGAGCCGTTGTCCCCGTTGAAGAAACGTTTTGACGTTGGTCCGGTCGGATGGACAGAAAAATGATTTATCGCCCTGAATTGTCGTTCGAAACAGGCCTTTTTCCACAAAAGCCCGATTGGTAATGTTCGGGGGAGCCCCCGCTGCAGTGGGAAGGTAAAGCCAACCGGCGTATCCGGGTTGGTTGTCCCAATTGGGATGGGCCAACACATCGGCGTTGTCGCTCACGTAAATCTGAGATGCCAGCATGATCTGCTTCTGGTTATTGATGCAGACCGTCTTTTGCGCCTGACTCTTGGCGCGGGCCAAGGCAGGGAGTAGCATTCCGGCGAGGATCGCAATGATCGCGATCACGACCAAGAGTTCGATCAGCGTAAAAGCGTACTGTCTGGCGTATCTATGAAGCGTCAGTTTCATGAAAATCAAAGGGCATGCAAACGCTCGGGCCTGCAAGCGTTCACGCAGCTTATTCAAGGCACTTCGGCGAAAATAGGGAAGCTTCAGTTTGGATCAATGGGGTGAAATCTTCGGCAAGTTCAGGGTTGGACGGGCGGTTTTGGGGAGTACGTAGCCGTCCGGCGTGCTGATGGAGCGGTTTTCAATTTGCTGCAAGATATTGAATTGCAGTGACTTTCAGGATCATGGAAGGAGGCATGAGCCATTTTTGTGGAGGAAAAGGCAACCCAGTACCCGTTTATTGATGACTTCTCCTTTTGTCTGGAGACGGGCGTGTTAGCCTTGTGGTCGCTGTGCCGTACTCGCATCCGCAACCGATCGATAAAACGGCTGCTCTTCGCAGGATTCGCCATTTGTTGCCCGGGGCGGCTGCGTTGGCTGCCAACGCCGGTTTCTTAAACACCATTGCTTTGGGTTTTTTCCAGACGCCCGTCAGCCATATGACGGGGGCCGTTTCTCACTTGGGCATCAACGCCGCCAACGGCGAATGGCAGCGCACGGCGGCATCGCTCGGAATCATCGTGGGTTTCGTGGCAGGGGCAGCCGTGGCGGGGATGACCGTTGGCCCGTGGAAACTCATTCCCGGTCGTACCTATGGTGTGGCCCTCATGATGGAAGGCGGGTTGCTCGCGACGGCGGCTTTGATGATGTTTTACTCGCCACTGCTGTCCTTGCCGATGGTTTCAATGGCCTGCGGCTTGCAAAACGCGATGACGAGCAGCTACTGCGGGCTGGCCATCCGGACGACCCACGTTACCGGAATAGTAACTGACATCGGCGTGATGGTAGGTCATTGGCTTCGTTATCGGCAGATTGATCGATGGAAATTGCGCTTTTTGGTGACAGTATTTGGTTTTTTTGGCCTCGGGGGATTTATGGGCGCGATGGCGGATAGCCGCTTCGGGACCATCAGCTTGGCGGTACCAGCCTTCCTTTGTACGGTCGCCGGGGCAATTTTCTGGTTTATCCATCATCGCGGGCTAGTCGACCTGATGCAGGATGCCGCGCCGCAACCGCCGCACACCGGTTCCCTGGGTGGAAAATAAGCCTCGCGGCGCGGTGTAAGCGCGGTCGTGCACTTGTCTCTTCCTGCAAATCCGAGCTTATGGCAGCCTGCAGGCGGCCATGGAATACGAAGCGGTTATCGGTCTGGAGACCCACGTTCAACTGAAGACGAAGTCGAAGATGTGGTGCGGTTGCGCCAATACCTTCGGCTCCGATCCGAATACCAACGTGTGCCCTGTTTGCTTGGGGATGCCGGGAGTCCTGCCAGTGGCTAATGAAGAGGCCCTCAAGCTGACGGTGCTGACCGGCCTGCTTTTGAACTGCGAAATTCCGAAGTTCGCCAAGTTTGATCGCAAGAACTACTTCTATCCTGATTCGCCGAAGAATTTTCAGGTCACCCAATACGACCGGCCTTCCACCAAGAACGGTTTCCTGGATTTCGAGTTCAATGGCGAGGGATCCGAGAACGGCTTGGCTCGTGTCCGCATCACCCGGGCACATCTGGAGGAAGACGTGGGCAAGAATACCCACTTTGATCGCCACAGCGGGGTCGATTTCAATCGGGCGGGTGTTCCGTTGCTGGAAATCGTTTCCGAACCAGACATGAACGGGCCGGAGATGGCCTACGCCTACCTCAAGTCGCTGGTCGACGTTCTGGTCCGGGGCGGAATCAGCGACTGTGACCTGGAAAAAGGGATGGTCCGCTGCGATGTGAACGTGAGCGTGCGGCCGGTGGGAAGCACCACCTTGGGTGCGAAGATTGAGATCAAGAACATGAACTCCTTCTCGGGGGTTCGGCGCGCCCTGGAGTATGAGATTCCCCGGCAGATTGAGGTCGTTAAGCGCGGTGGAAAACTGAGCCAGGAGACCCGCCGATGGGATGACGTCGCCAATATGACGGAGTCCATGCGTTCCAAGGAAGATGCCCATGATTACCGGTATTTCCCCGAGCCGGATTTGATGCCCTTCGAGCCCACGGATACCTGGCTCGCGGAGGTCCGTTCCCGGGTCCCGGAATTACCGCTTGCCCGGAAGCAACGCTTTATCACTACGTACGGCTTGCCTGCGGGTGATGCCGAGGTCTTGAAAGACAATGTTCCGCTCGGCGACTTTTTCGAAGCAGCAGCCAAGGACGTCAAGCACCCGAAGTCGATTGCCAACTACGTCATCAACAACCTGCCAGCTCGTTTGGCCGACACTGGGACTTCGCTTGCCGATGTGAAGTTTCCTCCGGCGGCCCTGCGCGAGCTCGTCGACTTGGTGGACTCCGGCAAAATCAATACCAAGTCCGCGCAGGAGGTTTTCGTGGAGATGTTCGCCACCGGCGAAAAACCCGCGGTAATCGTTGAAAAGAAAGGGCTCACCCAGGTCAGCGACACGGGAGCCATTGAAAAGTTCTGCGACGACGTGATTGCAGCGAATCCTGGGCCGAGTGCGGATTTCAAGGCGGGCAAGGAAGCTGCGCTCAATTTCCTGAAGGGCCAGGTGATGAAACTCTCGAAGGGGAAGGCTAATCCCGGATTGGTGGGGGAAATCCTCGCCAGGAAGATTCGAGGGTAGCCAGAATCTGTTCCTGACAGCAGCACGTGTCGCGGTTAACCCACCCGAAACGGTTGCATACGTGTTGGCTGGCTAGACTTCGACCTTATAGTTCAGCCGATGCTCATCCCCGGGCAGGCCCCGAAACCCCCAATTATGCCTGGGAGTTTCGAAGATCGTGGTTTCGACGTCGTTGGGTGCGATTCCGAACTCTTTCACCAACCGCTCGAAGAGCAGCCGTATAAGCTTTTTCTTGGCGTCGATGCTCCTCCCTTCGAACATGCTGAACTCGATGATCGTATAGCGGTCGGAACGGCCCGCAGGATAGTAGAAATCGGCCCGGTCCAAAGGAAAGAAGCGATGCGCCCTTTTGTCGGCTGGATATTCCAGGGCTTCCATCACGCACCCGTGGATCACTGTCGACAGGCGTTCCTTGATCGGGTCCAAGGATTCACGCAATCCATATATCTTCACCTGCGCCATGATGGGGTGAAGCTCCCGGGATGACCGGCAAAGGTCGAGCGATTTATTGGCGAAGCGGCCCGTGCTGCCGCTGGTTCGTCAGGCCAGCAATGGCTTCACCACGCTGGCAGGCTCAACTCCGGTGAGGCGCTGGTCCAGTCCTTGTGACTTGAAGGTAAACCGCAAGTGGTCAATCCCCATGCACTGAAGGATCGTGGCATTCAGGTCATTGATGGGCACCGGGTTTTCTGTGATATTATAGCTGAAGTCATCCGTCTCGCCGTAACTGGTTCCTGGCTTGATGCCGCCACCGGCCATCCACATGCAGAAATTACGCGGATGATGATCCCGGCCGTAGTCATCCTTCGTAAGTTTGCCTTGTGAATAGACGGTGCGACCGAATTCGCCGCCCCAGATCACCAGCGTGGAATCGAGCAATCCACGGGCTTTCAGGTCGCGGATCAACGCCGCGCTGGCTTGGTCGACGTCCTTGCATTGGGCGCGAATTTCACTGGGCAGGCTGCCGTGTTGGTCCCAGCCACGATGAAGAATCTGGACGACCCGTGTGCCGCGTTCGACCAATCGGCGTGCCATCAGGGCGCTGGCCGCGAAGCTTCCCGCTTTGGTCACGTCGGGCCCGTACATTTCGAGCGTCTTGGGCGATTCTTTGGCGAAATCCACCAGTTCCGGAACGCTGGTCTGCATGCGGAACGCCATCTCATATTGGGCGATACGTGTCTGCGTCTCCGGGTCGCCAAATTGCTCAAACGTATGGTGGTTCAGCTTATTCAGCGCATCCAGCATCGTGCGTCGATCCGTGGCGCTGACGCCTGGTGGATCCTTAATATAGAGCACCGGGTCAGCCCCGGACCGGAGTGCGACGCCGCTGAAGCGAGTGGGCAAGTAACCGCTGCTCCACATGCGGGTGAACAACGCCTGCGCCGCGGATTTGGAAGACCAGTTGGGCGTCAGCACCACGAACGCGGGCAGGTCGTTGCTCTCGCTACCCAGGCCGTACGCCAGCCAGGAACCAATGCTGGCTTTGCCGGGCACTTCCGCGCCGGTCATGACAAAGGTGCAGGCAGGATCGTGGTTGATGGCATTGGTGTTGACGGACTTGACCACGGCGATGTCGTCCACAATCCCAGCCGTATACGGCAGCAATTCGCTGATCCATCGACCGCACTGGCCGGCTTGGGAGAACTTAAAGATCGAAGGAGCAACGGGGAACCGGGTTTGGCCCGACGTCATGGTTGTGATGCGCTGGCCGTTCCGGACGGAATCCGGGAGGTCCTTGTCGAAGTAAGCCTGTAATCCCGGCTTATAGTCGAAGAGATCCAGCTGGGACGGCGCACCATTCATGTGCAGGTAAATGATGCTTTTGGCCTTGGGCATGAAGTGCGGCAGGCCAGGCAAGGGAGGGTGCACCCGCTCCGAACTTGCGGCAGCCAGTATCCGATTGCTCCCGAGGGTGTTGCCAGCCAGCCACGCCAGGGCCAAGCCGCCCATGCGGAGGCCGGTGTTGCCAAAGAATTGGCGGCGGGTCTGGTTCAGATGGTATTGGAAAAGCGGGTCCATGGCGTCTGGGTGGTCTGGAAAATCAATTGCGGGTGACCGTCTCGTCGAGGTTTAGCAACAGGTTCGCGGTGAGCGTATAGGCCGCAAGCTCCGTTTCGGAAAGTCCCGGACGGGGCAGCGATTCGCCGAAATGCACGGCGTTGTGGGCGGCGGTGGGATCGGTCTTATAGTGGGACAGATGCTGGTCGAGGGCCTGTCGGACCAAGCGGACTTCCTCGAACGACGGGGGCCGTGAAAGCACCGTACGGTACCCGAAATCGATGCGCTGTTCGGGCGTCGGGCCTCCCTCGGTCATCATACGTTCGGCCAAGCGGCGGGCGGCTTCGAAGTGCTGAACGTCATTCATGAGCTGCAACGCCTGGAGCGGGGTGTCGCTGCGTTCGCGACGGGTGCAGAATTGTTCGCGGTTCGGCGCGTCGAACGTGGACATGAAGGGCGGGGGAGCGGTGCGCTTGAAGAAGGCATAAAGCGTCCGGCGGTAAAGCGCCGATCCGGCGTCTTGTTTATACTCGCGGGTATTCGAACCGCTATACGCCACGGGCTCCCAGATATTGGGTGGCTGATAAGTGCGGACCCCCCGTCCACCCATCTGGCCATCCAGCAGTCCACTGACAAACAGGGCGTTGTCACGGATCTCTTCGGCATCGAGCCGGAACCTCGGTCCCCGCGCCAGAAGTCGATTTTCGGGGTCGTGCTGCAAAAGCTCCGGCGTAACCCGGGAAGACTGCCGGTAAACGGACGAGGTCACGATAAGTCGGACCAACTGTTTGATATCCCAGCCGGATTCACGG
>DATJII010000064.1:0-18907 GCA_035493435.1 Candidatus Limnocylindria bacterium
GGGGACCTCAAGGTGGTCCCGATCGGCCGGCCGGTGGCGAATACCCGCTGTTATATCCTGGATGCGCAGATGAACCCGGTTCCGGCGGGCGAAACGGGCGAATTATATATCGGTGGAATCCAAGTGGGCGCGGGTTATCACAACCGGCCCGAGCTGACGGCGGAGCGGTTTGTGCCGGATATCTTTGAGCCCTTGGCCGGCACCAAGCTCTACCGGACCGGTGACTTGGCCCGGTACCTTTCGGGTGGGGTGATCGAATACCTGGGCCGGACCGATTTCCAGGTCAAGCTCCGGGGACAGCGGATAGAATTGGGCGAAATCGAAGCGGCACTCGCTGGTTTGCCCGGGATCAAGGATGCGGTAGTTGTGGCTAGGGAAGCGACGCCGGGAGACCTGCGGTTGGTGGCTTACCTGGTTGCCCGGCGTGATACCAAGCTGGAGGTGGCGCGAATGCCAGTGGCACTCCAGGGTGTGCTGCCCAAGTACATGATTCCGGCCGTGTTCGTGGTGTTGGAGACCCTGCCTCTTCTGGCCAATGGCAAGACCGATCGCAAATCCCTTCCAACACCCGATTTTTCACTGGCTGCGACTGGTCGCCCACCCTTCATACAGCCGGTAACGGCCGCGGAAAGGCTGGTCGCCAAGATCTGGCGTGAGTTGTTGCAAATCGACTCGATTGGGACGGCGGATCATTTCTTCGAGTTGGGTGGTCATTCCATCCTCGCCTTGCGCGCCTTGGCGCGACTCCGACTTGAATCAGGCACCCACGTCATGGTGCGCACCCTATTTGAGCACCCCACGCTGGGTGGTTTCGCGTTGGCGTTGGAAGAGTGCCGCACGCATGGGGTGACGATTCCTCCTCTTCGTCCCTCCGCAAAAGATGTCCTACCCGTGGCGTCCTTTGCCCAGCAACGGCTTTGGTTTCTGGATCAATATGAACCTGGACGCCCAACGTATAATCTGCCCATCTGCCTCCGGATTTCCGGGACCCTGGAGGTGGGTGCGTTGCGCCGGGCGTTGAGCGAAATCCTGCGGCGGCATGCGGTGTTCCGGACGGTTTTTCATTCGGAAAACGGAAACCTGCGGATAGGGATTCGTGATCCGGAACCGATTGAATTGGAACTTGCCGACCTGACCGGTGCCGATGCCGCGAAGCGTACCGAAATGGCCCTGCGAGCTGCGGAGGAGGAAGTCGGCACGCCATTCGATCTAAGCCGTGGCCGCCTGCTGCGAGCGCGGTTGATAGTGCTGGGCCCAGACCTTCATTGGCTGGTGCTGAACCAGCATCACATTGCTTCCGACGGCTGGTCAATGGGCGTGCTGTTGCGCGAAATGGGAGCATTGTATAGTGCCTTCAGCGAGGGTAAACCGAGTCCCCTGGTGGAGCCCGCGATCCAGTATTCAGACTTCGCCGTCTGGCAGCGCGAGTGGACCCGCGCAGGGGTCTATGACCGTTCGCTGCAATACTGGTTGCAGAAGTTGGCGGATGCTCCGTCGGTGATGGAGTTTCCCTGGGACTTTCCCAGGCCAGCCAAACAGAGTTTCCGGGGAGGATTGGTGGCCGCCGACGTTTCCCCGGAGTTGGTCCAGGTCCTGGACCGCCTTTCACGGAGCCAGGGGGTTACCCGTTTCATGCTGTTGCTGGCCGCCTTCCAAGTCCTGCTCCACCGCTATAGCCAGCAAGAGGATCTTATTATTGGATCGCCCGTGGCAGAGAGGGATCAGCCCCTGGCCGAGGGGCTGATCGGGTTGTGTGTCAATACACTGGCGCTGCGAGCGGATCTTTCCGGGGACCCCAAGCTTGCGGAGCTGCTGGTCCGGATCCGGAGGACGGTGCTCGATGCGCTGGCCCATCAGGAACTTCCCCTGGAAGTGTTGTTGGAAAAATTGGGGATATCCCGCAGCCCAAGCCATAGCCCCCTGATCCAGGTTTTCTTTGGAATGCAGCAATGGGCACCGCAGGCATTGACGCTTCCGGGCATGGCCATTGAACCGGTCGACGTCGGCACGGGCGCCTCCAGGGTGGATCTCACCGTAACCATCGAGGAGCGGCAGGCTGGATTGAGGGTGCTCCTGGAGTATAATTCCGACTTGCTCACCCACAAGAGCGCCGGCGAATTGCTGGGGCGTTATATCACCGTCCTGCAGGGAATGGAGGGCGCTCTTCCGCTTCCGATAAGTTGTTTTCCGCTGTTACGCGTAGGGGAACGGGAGCGTTTATTGGTATTGGGGACCCAGGCTGGCGCGGAGTATCCCCGCCACGAGACGCTCGACGGCCTGTTTCTCAGGCAGGTCCGGCGTACACCCCATGCCGTCGCCCTTCGCGAAGGCGCCAGGTCCTGGACGTATGAGGAGTTAAACGATCGCGCGGAGGCGATGGCCTGGAAACTGAAGGCTGCAGGTGTAGGGTTGGACGAGCTGGTCGGTTTGCATCTTGATCGTTCGCACGAGTTCGTCATCGCAATGCTGGGAGTGCTGAAAGTGGGAGCGGTTTACGTGCCCCTGGCGACAGAGTACCCCGTGGAACGATTGCGGGGCATGATCGAAGAGGCCGGCCTGAAATTTGTGGTGACTTCCGTGTCTTTACCCCGGGAACTCTGCCTGGGGCTGTGCGTTATAGTAGCGGGAGACGCGCTGTCCGGCAGGGTGGCACCCGTGCCTCCGCCAATCAGGCAGGCCGGGGAAGCAGCGTATGTCATGTTCACTTCCGGCTCGACCGGGCGGCCGAAAGGCGTGGTGGTGCCCCATCGGGCGATAGTCCGGTTGATTTGCGGCCAGGATTATATGCCCTGGAATGAGGCGCAACGATTCCTGCTCCTGGCACCGGTTTCGTTCGATGCGTCGACTTTTGAGATATGGGCACCCTTGCTGACCGGCGGGTGTTGTGTTGTTTATATCGAACGCCATCTTTCCCTGGACCGTCTGGGCCGAATCATCCGGGACGAAGGCATCGACTGTCTCTGGCTGACCGCCAGCCTGTTCAACGAGATCATTGACCAGCGGGCGGAAATCCTCCAGCCGGTGAAATACCTGCTCACGGGTGGTGAAGCGCTTTCCGTCCGACACGTGGAGAAGGCGTTGGCCGTCCTGCCAGGTACGCAGTTGATCAATGGCTATGGGCCCACCGAGGGGACAACTTTTACGACGACCTTCGCGATTCCCGGGAATTGGTCCGGGTCGGACGGCAGGTCCGTGCCGATCGGACGCCCCCTGGCGAACACCCATTGCTATGTCCTCGACGAGCAACGGCAGTTGGCCGCTCCGGGAATGCCAGGGGAGCTTTATATCGGAGGGGACGGGGTCGCCTTGGGATATTTGAATCGGCCGGACCTCACCTCAGAACGGTTTGTCCCCGACCTCTTCGGCGGCGATTCCGGGAGGCTGTTGTATCGCACCGGGGATCGCGTGCGATGGTTGCCGGAGGGTAATCTCGAATTCCTGGGGCGTTTCGACGGGCAGGTCAAGGTTCGTGGCTTTCGCATTGAACTGGGTGAGATCGAGCACGCTTTGCGATCGCATCCGGCGGTTGATGAGGCAGCGGTGACAACCTGGATGGCGGGAGAGGGTGATACCCGATTGGTGGCCTATCTGGTATCCCCACGGGAGGGGCTCCAAAACGGGGAAAATATACGGGCGCATCTTTGCGATCGGCTGCCAAGCTATATGATTCCCTCGGCCTTCCACTGGCTGGAGCGCCTTCCGCTAAGCAAGAACGGCAAGATTGACCGGAAGGCCCTGCCGCCACCTGCCGCAGAGGAGACCTTGGGCGAAATGGCCGCCGAGTATACCGCGACGGAAGCGGTGGTGGCACGGATCTGGGGGGAGCTGTTGGGTCTGGGGCGGATTGATTCGGGACGGAGTTTTTTCGAATTGGGAGGGCACTCGCTACTCGCGATGAGGGTGATAGCGAGGCTCAACATCGAGCTGGGAGTGGAGCTGCAGTTGCGGGCGATCTTTGAGCATCCCACGATTTCGAGCCTGGCCCGCTGGTTGGAAACCTTGTCGTGGGCGGGCTCCTCCAACGCCCATAGGCAGTCCCGGGAAGTGTTGGATTATATCGAGGGCGAACTATGAGCCTGGGGGAGTTGGTGGCTTATCTGCGGGGGAAAGGCGTCTCGCTTTGGATGGAAGGGGACCGGATCCGATATGGCGGAGCCTCGGGAGTCATGACTCCGGAACTGTTGGCCGAGATGCGCCAGCATCGGGACGGACTGAAGGCTTTGCTCAAGCAGGCGTCCGGGACGAAGGAGCCGGAAAACCGATCCATCAAGCCGCGAAACCCGGCAGGGTTGGCCCCCGCGACCGCAGCACAGTCCCGGCTTTGGTTTCTGGCGCGCCTGGAACCGGATAGTTTTGCCTATACCATTCCTCAGATCTTCGACTTGCGCGGGCCCCTGGATCGCCTTGCCTTGGAGTCGGCCATGCACACGATTCTGGAACGCCACGAATCCTTGCGTACCACGTTGGTTTTCGAAGGTGATCAACTCCGGCAAAAGGTTGCGCCCGCCGGTGGTTTTAGGTTGGCGGTGGAGACCTTCGTGTCCCCAGGGATGCCGGATGCTGAGAGCGCTGCCCGGCAACGGATCATTGAATGGGGCAGGGAACCGTTCGACCTGGAGCGTGGGCCACTCTTTCGAGCAGGATTTCTGGAGCTCGAAGTGAGGCGGCATTTCCTGTTTCTGGCTTTTCATCATGCAATTGCGGATGGGTGGTCCCTGGCCATTTTCAACCGGGAACTGGCAGTCCACTATAAAGCGAAGCTCGGACATGTCCCCAGCCCGTTGCCGCCTCTTCCCATCCAGTATGGAGATTTTGCGGCGGCGCAAGAGTCAGCGTCCCGCAGTCCCGAGTCGGAAGCCAAGGTCGGGTATTGGAAACGAGTCCTGGAGGGTGCCCCGGGCCGGCTGGAATTGCCCAGCGATGTAACCAAGCCCAGCCTGACGGCGGAAATGGGGTCGGTGGAGATTATAATATTACCTGCTCCGCTGTGGAAGTCGCTCGGGCTGCTGGCCCAGGAATCAGGCGCCACCTCTTTCATGGCTCTCCTGGCCGTGTTCCAGATCTGGCTGGGGCGTCTGGCCGGGGTGGAAGACCTTGTGGTCGGGACGCCCATCGCTGGACGCCAGCTTCCTGAGGTCCAGGATCTCATCGGGCTTTTCCTCAATAACCTCCCACTACGGGCCGATTTGTCGGGAAACCCCACCTTCCGCGAATGCCTTCGTCGCGCCCGGGTGGTGACGTTGGACGCCTTTGCCCATCAAGACGTGCCGTTCGATCGAATTGTGGCGGAGGTGAATCCGGAACGAAATCTCACCGTTGCGCCGGTATTCCAGGTTATGCTCAACCAAGTGGAATCGGGCGCGGATCGTCTCCCGTTGGACGGGTTGGATGCCCGGCCAGTCTCGGTGTTTAGTCCGTCCTCAAAATACGACTTCACAGTTTATGCCACCCCGTCCGAGAGGGGGACATCCCTGGAGATGGTCTATAACGAAACGGTGTTCGCGCGGAGCCGGGCGTCGGTGATGCTTCATCAATTGGCGGGTTTGATTGAGCAAGCGGTCCACCGGCCAGATCGACTTATACGGGATTATTCGCTGGTACCCCAGGGTCGTCCACCGTGGTATCCCGAGACATCGGTTCCCATGGAACGGCCGTCCTTTCCCACGGCAATCGAGTGTTTTGAATCGTGGGTGGATCGGCATCCTGACGGGCCGGCCCTGACCCAAGGCGGACGCACCTGGACCTATGCTGAACTCGACGGCGCCGTCGGGCATACCTGCAGCCTATTGGCATCGCCGGATGGCAGACCGGTGGGCACCGTGGCCGTATGCGGGAAACCGTCACCGGGATTGGTGGCCGCGTGCCTGGCTGTGTGGCGTTCGGGCGGGGTTCTGACCCTGGTGGATCCCAGCCTGCCCGACGCCCGAAAAAGGCTGATGGCCGAGCAGGCAAGGGTGGCAGTCTGGCTGCAAGTGGGAGTGGCCGGTGGCTCGTTCGTCGCCGATGGGGCTTCGCCGGCCGGGC
Source organism: Candidatus Limnocylindria bacterium (assembly GCA_035493435.1). Lineage (GTDB taxonomy): Bacteria > Verrucomicrobiota > Verrucomicrobiia > Limisphaerales > UBA9464 > DATJII01. The sequence goes on from DATJII010000064.1 coordinate 6,025, forward strand.
GCCGCCTGGACCTGGACCCGGATATTAATAGCGCTACCGCGCGTGGCCCGCGGAGCAGGTCCACGAATCCTGAGGCCTATATCTTTTTCACCTCGGGCACCACCGGCGTGCCGAAAGCGGTCCTGGGGACACACCAGGGATTGGCCCATTTCCTCGATTGGCAACGAAGCAGCTTTGCCATAGGCCCTGGCGATCGGGTGGCGCAACTGACAGGGCTGTCATTTGACGTGATCCTGCGCGATCTCTTTCTTCCCCTGACTTCCGGCGCGACTCTTTGTCTTCCAGCACCAGACCACGATTACGCGACAGATCGAGTGTTGCCTTGGCTTCGGAGCGAAGGAATCACACTTTTGCACACCGTCCCCAGCCTGGCGGCCAGTTGGATCGGCGGGGATTCGCCCGGCGCGTTGCCGGCCTTACGGCATGTCTTTTTTGCGGGTGAACCCTTGACCGAATCGTTGGTGCGGCGCTGGAGAAAAACGTTTCCGGGACCTGCCCGGATAGTCAACTTATACGGCCCCACCGAGACCACCCTGGCCAAATGCCATTATGTGGTTCCCGATCCACCTTTACCTGGAATCCAACCGGTCGGACGCCCCTTGCCCCAGACCCAGGCCTGGGTTCTCAATGCCGCTGGCCGATTGTGTGGCGTGGGAGAGCCGGGTGAAATCGTCATCCGCACACCTTTTCGCAGTCGTGGGTATCTCAATGCCCAAGGTGAAGCGGCGAAGAAATTTCTCCCGAACCCCTTTCGCGATGACCCGTCCGACGAGGTCTATTTCACTGGCGACCGTGGCCGCTACGCGCCGGATGGCTGCCTCGAAATATTGGGTCGCAACGACCGGCAAGTGAAGATTCGCGGCGTACGAGTCGAACTCGATGAGGTCAACGCTGCAATTGCCGCCGCGCCGGGAATCTCTTCATCAACGGTGGTGGCGTTGAGGGACGAAACCGGCCCGGATCGTTTGGTCGCTTATATCGTTCCCCTTGTGCAAAACGGGGTGGATAGCCGTTCCTTGCGAGCCTACCTCGCACAGTCCCTGCCCTCGGCTTTGGTGCCATCGGAGATTGTCAGCCTGGAGCGAATGCCATTGACGGCGAACGGTAAGATTCATTTCGCCGCCTTGCCTTCGCCGTCGCCGTCGAAGGTTGAGGAATACATCCGTCCGCGGGTGGATTCAGGGAATCCCATGGAACAAGCGATCGCGGCCCTATGGCAGGATTTACTGCCCCGGGCCACGGTGAGTCTGACCGCCAACTTCTTTGACCTGGGTGGGCATTCACTTATGGCGGTGCAAATGCTTGGCCGATTGCGGCAAGTGTTCGGACGCGACCTGTCGTTACGTCACCTGTTTTTGAATCCCACGATCAGTGGCCTGGCGAAGGTGGTTTCCGAGACTGCGGCGCGGGAGTTTCCGCTGCCGGAATGGTGCAAGTCGGTGGTGGCGCTGCAGCCAGGCGGCAATCGGACGCCCTTGTTTATCTTTCCCGGTGGGAATGGCGGCGATTACGAGCTTTATACCCACGCCCACATGGCCACGGAACATCTCGGCCTGGACCAGCCGACCTTCGGCTTTCGTGCGCGGGGCCAGGACGGCGTCCTGGCCCCGCATACGACGATGAAAGCCATGGTCCGTGACTATCTGGCGGAATTGCGGGCGGTGCAGCCGTCCGGGCCCTATCATTTTCTGGGCGACTGCCTGGGAGGCAATATCGCTTTCATGCTGGCTTGCGCCATCCAGGAGGAGGGGGGGGAAGTGGGTTTTCTAGCGTTGGCGGATTGCCTGCGTCCACGCTGGGGTGAATTCCAGCGATATTGGGTTCGCTCCCGCGCCAAGCGCCTCCGCATCAGCATGCCTGGGCGGATTCTATTTAATTCGCCCAAACTCGTTTCGGTTGTGACTCCCCGTGGGCGCCAGTGGCTGAGCGAGAAGTTGCGGGCGAAACGGGCGCGGGAATCGGCTGCGGAGAGCCGACCGCTGGGACCATCGGATGGCAACCCGCCAGCAGGCTATTGGACGGCGCAAGGGGAGGCCTATCGACGGGCCTTGAACAATTATCGGCCGGGCCTGTTTCGCGGACGCCTGCACCTTATACTCAGTGCGGAGAATGTGGGGAATCCATTGCTGCGTGCGTGGGGTGAAAACGCCAGTGAAGGGGCGGAGATCCATGCCTTGCCCGGCGATCATTTGAACTACCTGGCCCAGGGTGGCGCAGAGGTATCCCAGCTTTGCCGGGCGGCCATTGACCGTTCGGCAAGGTTGGGTTAGGCCGGAAACGATCACTCTATTTTCGGGGGGAGTGTCAAGTTGCGATCGGATGGTTTGGTCCGAATTAGAAGGCTTGCCTCCATCCATGATCCAATTACCATGGTGCTTCCTCAAAATATGAAACACTGTGTTGCCCTCCTCATGGCTGCCGCTGCCCTAAGTGGAACCACGGCCCTGGGACAGAACTTTTATATCGCGTTAAGTGACTGGGAACCGAAGACCGAACCAGGACTTACGGTGACCTTTGGTGGCGCGCTATCCCATTCGACCAGTGAAGTCATGTACATTAATGACTTCCGCTACATTTTGGAAGGCGAGGGAACGTACCTCGTATTCGACGGCAGTCCCTTTGCCACCGTCCCTCATAGCCTGGCCGCGAATGGGCAGGATTCCGTTTATTCGGGCGATCTGTTCGCCATTCATGCGGACTATTTCGTAACCCCGGGAGTGTACGCAGGATCGTTCACCGTGCTGGGTGGCACAGAGGAGGATTCGATGGACCCATTGGCGACGGCGGGGTTTTTCCTGACCGTTATTCCGGAGCCTGGGGCCACACTTGCGATGTCAGGCTTGGCCCTCGGTGGTTGGGCGCTCTGGCACCGCCAGATCAGGCGCCATCGATTGAGTTAACCGCGAGCCGGAAGCTGGCCGGGATCCTTATTGTGGGCTGGTTAGCGGGATTCCGCCACCGAGTGCTTTATACACGGCCACCCACGCGGTGGCTGTGCGCGTCTGGCTATCTGCCAGGCGGTCTTGGGCTTCCAGCAAAGTGCGTTCCGAATCCAGGACTCCGAGAAAATCGGTGGCACCGCCTTCAAAGCGCTGTTTGGCCAGAGTAGCGGCCTGTTGGCTGGCTTCGGCGGAGGATTGGAGAAACTGCTGTCGGGACTGTTCCCGGCCCAGGTCCACCAGGGCATTTTCAGTTTCCTCCAACGCTCTGAGTACCGTGCGTTCGTAAATGGCCAGGGAAGCTTCGGCACGCGCGTCTGAGGCTTTGATCCGTGCGTACACCCGACCTAGATCGAACGCCGCCCAGGTAATATGCGGACCGAAACTCCAGGAATCGGCCCCGCCTTTGGCCAGACCGGAAAAGGTGCTTGATTGGAGGCCGACGCTGCCCACAAAAGTGACTCGCGGAAAGAGATCGCCGGTGGCGACTCCGATGCGCGCCGTGGCGGCGGCCAGGGAACGCTCGGCCACTCGGACGTCGGGCCGTCGGCGCAGGACGGACTCAGGGTTACCCAAGGCGAGCGCCGGTGATACGGTCGGCAGCGGTTTCGCGGCGGTTAGTTCGGTGTTCAGGTTGGCTGGTTGTTGTCCAGTCAACACCGCCAGCCGGTGAATGGTTTTTTGGATGGCGCCTTCGAGTGGTGGAATTGTGGAGAGCGTCAGGTTTAGGAGGGAACGGCTGCGAGAAACGTCGAATTCGGTTCCCCGCCCCCCTTCCAGGCGCGATTCGGTTATTTTAAGTGTTTCGGATTGGACGTCCGAGTTTCGGCGAGCCACGCCCAACCGGTTTTGCAGGCCACGTAGTTCGAAATAATTACGAGCCACCTCGGAGGTGACACTGACCAGCACGTCCAGACGGTTGGCATCCGCCGCTCCGAGTTGGGCATTGGAGGCCTCGACTGAACGACGGACCCTCCCGAATAGATCGAGTTCCCAAGTTGCATCGAAACCGGCGTCATAGAATTCGATTTGGCGGGCGTCACGAGGGGTGCCCGGCAGGGCGGCAGCCTGGCTCAGGAGACTATTGGCATAGCTCCCATTGGCTTGGACTGTTGGCGCCAGATCAAAGGTGGCAAGTCGACGCAAGGCGCGGGCTTCCCGGAGATTGGCGGTGGCAATCCTCAGGTCGTGGTTTTGTGCGATAGCCTGGTCGACCAAGGCGTCCAGTTGCGGATCCCCGAATCCCTTCCACCACGTAGCGAGTAAGGCATCGTTTGCCGTAGCTGCGCTATTCGTGGGAGAATTGGCAAACGCGGGGGCGGCGGAGATCGCCGGAGCCTTATAGTGGGGTCCGACAGCGCAACCCGCGAAAAGGACCGGCACGACGGCTCCAAGCAACAGCCACGGCGGGCGGCTATGTTTTTCAATGCGCTTCATTGGGAGTAGGGGCTGGTACGGATTCGAGGAGCGTGGGAGCAGTAGTGGCGCGGGACGAGGCGGTGAGTTTGCGGATCACGACGTAGAAGACGGGTGTTAGAAACAAACCGAAAACAGTCACCCCCAGCATCCCGAAGAATACGGTAGTGCCCAGTGCCTGTCGCATTTCGGCGCCTGCGCCTTTCGCCAGGACCAACGGCACCACCCCCAGGATGAAGGCAAAGCTGGTCATAAGGATGGGCCGGAGGCGCAAGCGGGCGGCCTCCACGGCGGCGTCCCAACTACTCTTGCCGGTGTCCTCAAGCTGCCGGGCGAACTCGACGATCAGAATGGCGTTCTTGCTCGCCAAACCGACCAGCACGATGAGCCCGATCTGCGTGAAGATATTATTATCCATGTGTCGGATCCAGATGCCGGCGATGGCGCTCAACAGGCACATGGGCACGATGAGGATGATTGAGAGCGGCAGGCTCCAACTCTCGTATTGGGCGGCCAGCGTCAGGAAGACCAGGATGACGCAGAGTGGGAAGATGAACACGATGGTGTTGCCTGCCAGGATTTCCTGATAGGTCAGTTCCGTCCATTCGTAGTTCATGCCGGGTGGCAGGTCCTTGCCAGCCAGCTGCTGGGCCAGCGCGATCGCCTGGCCGGAACTCACGCCGGGCATGGCCACGCCGTTGAGGTCCGCGGCCGGGTACATATTATAGCGGATGACCTTGTCCGGGCCGGTGGTTTCGTGAATATCCACCAGCGTTCCCAATGGCAGCATGTCGCCTGCCGCATTCCGGGTCTTCAGCTTGCGAATGTCCTCGGGGTGCAAGCGAAAATTTGCGTCGGCCTGGGCGGTGACCTGGTACGTCCGGCCAAAGCGGTTGAAGTCATTGACATAGAGCGAGCCCAGGTAGATCTGCAAGGTATCGTTCACCTCAGCGAGCGCCACGTTCATGCTCTTGGCTTTGACGCGATCGACATCGACAAAGAGTTGCGGCACCCGGGTGGTGAAGGTCGTGAAGGCCTGCGCCAGGCCCGGAGTTTGATTGCCATCCACCATCATGCGAAAAGCGGTCGCGCCGAGGGCATCCAGGCCGGCGTCAGAACGGTCCTGGATCATCATTTTGAAGCCCGCGACACTGCCGAGTCCACGCACGGGCGGCGGAGGCAGGACGAGCACCCGTGCATCCCGCAACTCGGCGCAACCGGCGTAAAGTTTTCCGATAATCGCCTTGGCCGATTGGCCCGGGTCTTTCCGTTCTTCGAACGATTTGAGCGAGACAAACATGGTTCCCGCATTGGGAAGGTTGGCGCCGACCAGGAGATTATATCCGGGAAACTCCACCGTCCCGAGCACTCCGGGAATATTGCGGGCGATCTCGCCCGCCCGTCCGATGACCTTCTGGCTCCGCTCCAGGCTCGCGCCGTCGGGCAATTGGGCGAAGACGATCACGTAGCCGGAATCCTGGGTCGGAATGAAACCAGTCGGAACCGTCTTGAAACCCGCCCAGGCAAGCACGAGCAATCCGCCGTAAACGAGCAGGGCAATTCCGCTGCGCCGGATCGTGGCGCCGACGGCCCGGGTATAACCGCTGGTGGCATGGTCGAAGCCGCGGTTGAACAGGCGGAAGAACCAGCCCAGGCCAGCGTCCATCAACCGGGCAAACCAGTCTTTCTTAACATGATGGCCTTTCAACAGGATGGCGCTCAAGGCCGGGGACAACGTCAGGGAGTTGAAGGCGCTGATGACTGTGGAAACTGCGATCGTCAGGGCGAATTGCCTATAGAATTGTCCGGTGATGCCGCTAACGAAGGCCGTGGGGACAAACACCGCGCACAGCACCAAGGCGACCGCAATGACCGGTCCGCTGACTTCATTCATGGCCTTCTTCGTGGCTTCGATGGGTGCCAATCCCAGCGCAATATTACGCTCCACGTTTTCCACCACGACGATGGCGTCGTCAACGACGATGCCGATGGCCAGGACCAAACCGAACAGGGAGAGATTGTTTAACGAGAAGCCGAGGAGCTTCATCACGGCGAACGTGCCGATTAGGGATACCGGAACCGCTAGCAAAGGAATCAATGAGGCGCGCCAACTTTGCAGGAAAACGATGACCACAATGACCACCAGTACCACCGCCTCGAACAGCGTGTGAAACACTGCAGTGATGGATTCGCGCGCAAAGATGGTGGTGTCGTAGATCACTCGATAGTCCACTCCCGGAGGAAAGGACTGTTTCAATTCCGCCAGCTTGGCGCGGACGGCGTCGGACGTTTCGATCGCGTTCGATCCTGGAAGTTGGAAGATGACCAATGCGGCGGCAGGTTTGCCGCTCAATTGTGAGGTCACCGAGTAGTCCCGTGCGGCCAGCTCGACGCGGGCGATATCGCGGACGCGGGTGACTTGGCCTTGCGTTCCCTGCTTGACGACGATTTCGCCGAACTGCAATTCATCCAGCAGCCGACCCTGGGTACTGATGGTAAGTTGGAAGTCGTTGCCCTGGGGAACCGGTGGCTGGCCGATGGTGCCTGCCGCTACCTGAAGGTTCTGTTCCCGGATCGCTCGCACGACGTCGCCCGCCGTCATGTTGCGCGAAGCCAACTTGTCCGGGTCCAGCCAGATGCGCATCGAATAATCACGGGCGCCAAAAACCGTGACGTCCCCCACCCCTGGGATGCGTGCGAGTTGATCTTTGACCTGCAGGAAGGCGTAGTTCCCCAGATATAATTCGTCGCGCGAGTTGTCGGGCGACACGAGGTGGGCCACCATGGTCAGGTCCGACGATTTCTTGGTGGTCGTCACGCCCAAACGGCGTACCTCTTCCGGCAGCTTGGGCAGGGCGATGGCTACCCGGTTTTGGACCAAGACCTGTGCAGTATTCAGGTCCGTGCCCAGTTTGAACGTGATGGTCAGTGACATCACGCCGTCGCTCGTCGACGTGCTCGACATATAGAGCATGTTCTCGACGCCGTTGACTTCCTGCTCGATGGGGGTTGCGACAGTCTCCGCGAGCACTTTCGGATTGGCCCCCGGGTACACTGCGCGCACCACCACTGTGGGTGGCACGATTTCAGGATATTGCGCGATGGGCAGTTGAAAGGCCGCAATGCTCCCGACGAGGACAATGACGATGGACAAGACCGCCGCGAAAATGGGTCGTCGGATGAAGAAATGAGAGAAGTTCATTTCGCCTCCGTGAGCTTGGCGTCCACCTGCATTCCAGGACGTACGCGCATCAATCCTTCCACGATTACCTGTTCGCCAGGCTTCAATCCTTCCTTAATAACCCTTAGTCCATCGATCATCGGGCCGGCCTTTACAGGACGGAATTCCGCCTTTTTTTCGGTGCCGACCACGTAGACAAACTTCTGTGCCTGATCCGATGCCAGGGCGCGGTCCGGCACGAGCAGTGCCGGGTACTTGCCGCTACCGGGTATGCGGATGCGCCCGAAGAATCCGGGGCTCAGGCTGTGATCCGCATTGGGGAAAACGCCCCGCGCCCGGATGGTTCCTGTGGTGGGGTCCACCCGGTTGTCGACGAAGTCCATATAGCCCTTATGGGGAAATCCCGTCTCGTCCGAGAGGCCCATTTCTGCAGGAATGTCCTTGTCCCGCGCGCTCTCCCGTTTCCCTTCCTTGCTCAGGCGGATGTATTTCAAGATCGCCCGTTCATCGGCATCTCCGTACAAATAAAGCGGGTCCAGCGAAACGATGGTCGTCAGCAAACTCGCACCTGCGCCGCCGTTTCCACCACTGACCAGGTTGCCTTCCGTGACCAATGCGCGGCCGATGCGGCCGTTGATGGAAGCGCGAATCTCGGTGAATTCGAGATTGAGCTGGGCTGAGTCCAGGCTCGCCTTGGCCGATTTCACCGCGGACAGGGTGGAGGTATAGGTCTTGGCCTTGGTATCAAAGTCCTCTTCCGAAATGGCTTTCGTGGCGATGAGTCGTTTGGCGCGATCAGCGTCATTTTTGGCCAAATCGGACTGGTTTATCGCGCGCTGGTATTCGGCATCAGCCCGGTCGTATTCCGCCTGGTACGGGCGCCGATCGATGGTAAACAGCAGGTCCCCCTTTTTGACCTCCTTGCCTTCCTTGAAGTGCACCTTGTCAAGGTAGCCGTTGACGCGGGCCTTAACCTCCACGGTCTCAGGGGATTCCAAACGGCCAATATATTCATCCCATTCAATGACTTCGCGCGCTACCGGTTGAATTACTGTGACGGTAGGCGGGGTCGGAGGGGCAGGCGGGGCATGGTTGCCGCAACCGGTCAGCAGGGTGACGATCCAAAATGGAATAACTGCGAATGAGGAGGAGGGTTTCATGCGGAGTTTCTGGGTTGGGTTTTCCTGAAACGCGGTCTTAACCTTTTCAGGTTGTTAAATCCATAGGCGTTGGTTAAGCGAAAAGTGGCCAATTTATCAGAAGGCAAAACAGTCACAGCCGGACCCGAAGAATCCGGCATACCGATTAGCGGCGGCCTCGATACCTGCTAACAACTGGTGGGCAGCGTGGGCGCAACCGTGTGCCTGACAACCCTTATCGTGTTGGTGGGAGTTGATCATCGGGACCCCCGCGCGGGCGGCTTTTCGGACATCCAATGGCGCTCCATATCCGCCAAACACTCGCACGGGTGACCATTCGGGCAGGACCGGAATGGATGGCGGGGCGTGAGCGATGAATTCCTTGGTGGCGTGCACGATCTTGCCGCCCACCATGGTAAGGACCGATTCGATGCCTTTGATGGCTTCCTCCGGCACCGCAAAGTAGTCATCGGTCAGTACCGCCAAGTCGGCTAGTTGGCCAGCGACGAGCGCTCCTTTCTTACCGCTTTCGCTGGAGAACCAACTGCTGCCCTGGGTATAGAGGCGCAGCGCCTCTTCCCGGCTGAGGCAGTCTTTCTCGGCGTACATGGACAATCCGCCCACGGTTTTTCCGGTCGATAGCCAGTACAGGGAGACCCACGGGTTATAACTCGCGACGCGCGTCGCATCGGTGCCTGCGCCGACCGGAATGCCATGTTCCAACATCTTGCGCACGGGCGGGGTGTGTTCGGCCGCCTTCTTCCCGTAGCGATCGACGAAATACTCCCCTTGGTAGGCCATTCGATGTTGGACGGCGATGCCGCCCCCCAGTGCCTTGACTCTTTCCAGGTTGCGCTCGGAGATGGTCTCGCAATGGTCGAAAAACCAATTCAGACCCTGGAAGGGAACTTCGCGGTTCACCTCCTCGAAGACGTTGAGAAAGCGGCTGATGCTCTCGTCGTAGGTCGCGTGCAGGCGGAACGGCCACTTATTCGCGGCCAGCAGGGAAACGACATCACGCAACTCGGTTTCCAACGATGGCGCAAGGTCAGGCCGGGGTTCGAGAAAGTCTTCGAAGTCGGCCGCCGAGAACACGAGCATTTCGCCCGCGCCATTGCAACGTAGATAGTCGTCGCCTTTGCCGGGACTGGTCATTTTCATCCAGCGGGCGAAATCCTCCTTTTCCTGCCTGGGCTTTTGGGTGAACAAGTTATAGGCGATCCGCAAAGTCATCTCGCCGTTGCGATGGAGTTCGTCGATGACGGCATAGTCTTCCGGGTAGTTTTGGAACCCGCCGCCCGCGTCGATGATGCTCGTCAGTCCCAGCCGATTGAGTTCCCGCATGAAATGCCGGGTGGAATTGAGCTGATGTTCCGGAGGAAGTTTGGGCCCTTTGGCCAGCGTGGAGTAGAGGATGGTGGCATTGGGGCGGGCGATCAGCAAACCGGTGGGATTACCCTGGCCGTCGCGTTGGATTTCGCCGCCGGGCGGATTGGGCGTATCCTTCGTATAGCCACAAGCGCGCAGGGCCGCTTTGTTCAATAGTGCCCGGCAGTATAAGTGCAGGATGAAGACCGGGGTTTCCGGGGCGGCGGCATTGATTTCCTCCAGGGTGGGCATGCGATGCTCCGCGAATTGGAATTCACTCCAACCGCCGACAATCCGAACCCACTGGCCGGGTGGCGTGCGCCGGGCCTGTTCCCGCAACATTCGGAGTCCATCGGCCAGCGAAGGCACACCGTCCCATCGCAATTCCATGTTATAATTCAATCCGCCTCGAATGACGTGGAGATGCGAGTCGTTGAGCCCGGGGATGACCCGGCGTCCTTGGAGATCGATCATCACCGTTTCCGGTCCGCATTCATAGGCTTCCGCGTCATCCACGCCGATGACGCGACCGTCCCGGATGGCGATGTTGGTGGCCTCCGGGTATTGGGGATCGAGGGTGGTGATGCGTCCGTTGTGCAGGATCAAGTCTGGTGCGGCATTCGATTTCATAGGTGGCTTTCTATTTGGATGGCGACGGATTGAGCCAACGATGGAGCAGGCGGGTGACCAGGGGCATGACGACCCAGGTGAGAAGCGCAACCATGCTGACGGCGAAAACCAGGGAGCGGGCAAGCGAGGGCCAGGTGTGCACCCACGCTCCGACCGTTACCGAGAGGAACAGGCTCGTGGGATAGACCCCTACGAGGGTGGCTGCCGCCATTTTCCAGCGGGGAGGACGTCCTTCGCTGGCTCGGAACCATGCTTCCAGTCCATGCATCTGGCGATAAACCGGCTCGCCTTCCGTCAGCGTCCTGGCTCGCGTTTCCCATGTTTCGAACATGGCGGACTTATAGAATGCATCCCGCTCCGCCTCGTCGGAGAAGGTCCGCAGGATTCCGTACTCGCGGGAATCCGATCCGGGAGGAGGCGCGATCAAGTGCGTTCCGAGGACGCCGCCGTGGGCGAACGATTCCTGGAAAAACTCCCGCAACGCCTGTTGAAACTCAGCTTCGCGTCCGGGGCGCACCTGGCGGGTAATGGCAACGTGAATGGGCATGGTTAAAATCGATAGGTGGCGACGGCTGATAAATAGTTGCCGTCCTGCTGGCCGGGAAGGGAATCGTGGACGAATCCCCCGGCCAGGTACGAAACATAGTTAAAAGTGGCGCTGAAATGGCGATCGACCTGCCACGTGATCGAGAAGGTCGGAAACATGCCGACGTACCGGGCCTGGCTGGTTCCAGTGGGCAATTGGGTATTCAATGAGACTCCGTAGACTCCATCGTGCAGGCTCTCGCGCCAGACGATGTCGCAACTGCCGGTGATCTTAAGCGAGGGTGTCAGTGCCAACTCCACTCCGGGTTGCAGGTCCATCAAATTCTGTGGACCGACGAGCGCGGATTCATTGAAGTAGGCGCCCCGGGGAAAAAGGGGATTGAAGGTTCCGAGGGTGGCGCCGCCGTGATCGCCGCTGGCGATATCCGCACGAAGAAAAGCACGGGGCTTGGTGGGCGCATTGGTAAACGTCCATCCGGTGTCCGAAGCTATGGTCCAGGCCAGGATCTCATCATGGCCGAAGGATCCAAATTGACCCACCAGTTCAAAATTCCAGTCCAATGCTCCCTGCTTTCCGAAGAGCCGGGTGCCCAGCGAATGGCGGACTTCATTGGCTGTCCCCCGGGCGAATTTGGCGTCGTCACGGGCGAGGCCAAGGTAGTAGAGATCTACCTTGAGCCCAGGTAGGATGGGCAGTGGGCGCGTGGCGTAGGTTCCCCAGAATGTGGTTTGGCCGAGACGCTGGTCATTCATGATGCCGGGATCGATTTCCACGGGCTGGCCTATCCAGGCGTCGGCTTGCCACTCGCCGAGATGGGTTAGCACCCGTGCGGCATCAAAAGCGAGACGGTTGTTCGGTGAGTCCCGTACGCTGATCAATCGTTGGGTGCCGTACGCCATTTCCTGCCGTCCCGCCCGGAGCGTCACCGCACGATCGTCTGTCCAGGACATGGAGGCATCGAAAAAGGCTTGGTGAACGTCCAGATCGTCACGGTCACTGGGCCGGGGACCACCGCTCCGGAAGTCCTCCAGGGAACTCTGCAACTGGCCAAAAACGCGGAAGTGTGGTCCAAGGTGGACATCCGCGTGAAGCAGGTATCGCTGCAGCAGGAAGCCGTCGTGGTCCGCAGGTTTTTGGTTGAAGATGGGTTCGTCGTAGCGTTCGTATTTGATCCGGCCTTCCCCACCAAATGAGGCATAAATATTGGTGCCATCCACTGGAATGAACTTTGCCGCGTCCAGCCAGTCCGTCCTGCGGGCCGGGTCGTCCAGAAAGGTCCAGTCTTCATTATAACGCAGGGTCTGGAAGACTGGACGTTCGGCAGCCTGCGCCACGACGCAGACTGTCGCCAAACCAATAAACCAGGATCCTCGCATGGGGGTGTCAAGGGGCGCCCAGTTGGCGGGCGCCCCTGTTTGGGAACCGTCAGTGCGAGCCAGCGGGCACGACTTGGGGCTTCTGTGCCGACTGCGGTGCGTGATGGACCATGGTGTAGGCGTATTCCACGCCGATACCGTAGGCGCCCCCCTGCTGTTTGAGGATACCCATCAGGGCCTGGTAGTGCTCCTTGTTCTTCCAATCGCGTTGGAATTCCAACAACGCTCCGATGGTTGTCAACCGAATCGCGCCTGCCTGCACCATGCGGGAGAGTGCGGCTTCCTGC
>DATJII010000065.1:0-37568 GCA_035493435.1 Candidatus Limnocylindria bacterium
TGGTGGACAAACAACACTTTGTCAGGTTTAGCCAGGACGTGGGCCGATTTGACCTCGCCGCCGAACTTCTCCGTAAACTGATTCAGGCAACGCCCCAGGATAGAGTGGTTCAACTCTTGGTCATCGATCAGGCGTTGCTGGCAGGAAATGCCACAGACGCAGCTCTTATTGCGGAAACCAATCTAGCCAAATTCCCGGGCGACCCGGAGATCCAGCTGGCCTTTGCCCGTGCGTCGCTGGTCGATCCAAAAGCATCACGGTTCTCCCAGGCGACTAATATGCTGGCAACTTTGGCCCGGGGCCAAACTCCCCAACGCCTTCCAGCTCTGCGAAGTTTAGCCGCCATTCCGACGCTCACCGCCGTGGAAGCGGAATGGATCGCTAGTGAGCTTCGACGCCCTACCAATGTCTCGCTGGCCGACAGGCTTCTCGCCCTCGATACGATCGGTCGCACAGAGTCCCAGCGACGTCTCGAAGTTCTTAGGGAAGCCGCGACACTCATTAAACCCGATAGTCGAATTATCGACATCGCCACTGTCGTGGATTGGTTGCGAACCCATGGCGCTCCCACACTGGCCTTGGCCACCATTCCAGATTCACGAGCAACCACCAACGAACCCCTGGCGATGCTCCAGATCGAACTTATGGCAGTCGAAGGGGCCTGGCCGAAGATTGAATCGGCACTGTCGAAGACTAACTCTCCTCTATCACCCCGATCCAAGGCCTCAGTGGCCGCCATGGTCGCGGTCAAGAAAAATGACTTGGTGAAGGCCGAAGCGTCGTTGCGAGAGGCCCGGGAGCTTGCCAGTGATAATCTGGCGGCGGTGGAACAAGTGGTGCGCCTGGCGATGGCGTTGAAACTCACCCGTGTGGCTCTCGAATTCTCCGCTCCCCTTCTCGATGATCCCCGCACCGGAACCCACACCGCCCTGGCACTGTTAAAACTGGCTCAGAAAAGGGACGATTATGAGATCGAACGCACAGTGTTTCGCCATCTCTCCTCGGAATTGGGTCCTCACGCCGTGGAACAGATGGCCTATATCGAATTGCTGGACAACGGGAACATCGCCAAGGCCAAGCAGGCACTCGCAAAATTGACTGAAAACCAGAGCGCCACCCCGGGACTAGTGGCCATCAAGTCGCTCGCGGCCTTACGAGCGGGCAGCCCATCCGAGGCGCTGTCCGTGTTGGAAACCTCGGGCATTGACTGGGCTCGCGAAGATTCCCGTTGGCAATTGGTACAGGCCCAAGCGCTGCAAGCCGGAGGCGCGCCGAGTGCAGCCCGATCGGTGGCCATAAAGATTAATCCGGCCAGCCTACGTGCCCCAGAACGCGAATTGCTGCACCGGATTCTCAACCCGTAGCAGGAGATTTCCGTACCCTCTCAGCGAGGCGTTCCCCAAAAAAGACGGCTTAACTTGTTGGGCCCAATCCCTATCGCCATTCGGCCCCTACTTCCGGGGGTAGCGACTTCGATTCCGGCCAAACTAGGTAAACCGTGCGTGAGGAGTTGTCCCAGGCGCGCAGGAAATCCTCCACGGGAAACGATCGCTGCACTCGTTCCAAACGCACGCCAGGGTCGTTGATCAACACCTTCCCTGCCCCGTCGAATCCGCGCAGCACGATGAGGTGACCGTCGCCCGATTTGGCATTGGGTTTGCCTTGGAGTTGGGAATAGGAAACCGAGATGCCGACGGGAATACCGGCATGAAGGAGTGCTTCCAGCGCTTTCAATCCATCAACACGGGCGACGCACCCGCGCATGCCGGGTTGCCGACCGACGAACGCCATGTTGAACGGCCAATTCCCGGTGCCACCCCAATTGGGATCGTTCACTTCGTGGACGACCTCCGGAACGGTGAATTGCAGGTTCGTTCGCGCAAGATGGCGGCCCCAGTATGCCAGCAACATGCTGGTGGTCGTCGGGCTGCACCAATTTTGGACTCCTTCGGGCCAGGCGGTCTGCGTTCGCGCCGGAACATCCAAGTCCACAGCCGGTCCTGAGAATCGTTCTTCGGTGGGAGGCGACGATTTATTCCAGAACGACACTCCCACCAGTGAGAGATCGGGCCAGGAATCACTTCCTCGCGTGAGCTTGAGCTGTAGCCGCAAGCCTTCCGCAGAGCGTTTCAGGACCAGAGTATCCGTCAGAACCTTGCCGTCCTCGTCCGACTGGTGGGGGACGCTTTCACGGACCCCGCCACCATTGGCCCAGCGGCCCATCACATAGCGAGTGGATTCATGATCGGACCAGATAGCCTGCGCGGATAGCTCCAAAGCCCCATTTCCACGAAGGTTCCAGGAGACGACCAGTTCATCCCACGGTGCCGTCGGCTTCAGAATCGGGGATATCCATTCCTGGACCACGCCTGCGCTGTTGGTGTGTTTTTCGAAACCGGTAAAGTCCTTAAACAACAACAACTGACTGCCCGCCAGCGCTCCCTGGAGAATCCAAAGGAAGCTGGCGACCGCCAGGCCGCGAACTATCGGGCGCAACCTCATTCCCCAGCTTATGATGCGGGGAACCGAATGCCAACCCACGTTGTATTCCTGTTACGGGAGAATAGTGGCACCGCGCTTGCGGGCATTCACTACGACGCGAAAGAAGGAAGTGTCGTCGGATGCTGGCACAAAGAGGGACAAACTGTGTCCCGTGCCCACTGCTTCCTGGAGGGTTTCATTCGAAGCAGGATTGCTGGAGAAGGTCGCAGTACTCCACACCACGCCCGAGGAGGTAAACTGCCCACGCTCCACCTTATAGGGTTTGCCAGGCACGGAAAAAAAGCTCAATTGAGCCAGCGGCGAACCGGGCGCCTTGTCGATGACCACCTTCAAGACATCCTCGGCATTGGCGGGATCGGTTCCGGCGAGGAATTCGTTCAGATTGCTCACCCCGTCACCGTCCGAATCGTCGGTGGCGCGAATCTGGCTGGCATCGAAGGGCCCACCGCCGCCGAGCACCGCCCAAATCCAGCGGCGCAAATCGTCCGGCAATCCGTCTCCCAGTGAATCCACGCCCGACATGGCATTGATGTTCACCACCGTGCCCGGGGGCAGATTGCAGATGAAGTTGGTGCTAATCACTGTCGAGCCCGTACCGTTGTCGACCAGATCCACGGTCACACTATCACCGGGAGATATAACGTCCGGACTATAATCCTCGAACCTGCCGCCGCTGTCATAGGGAACGCGGGCCAGGAAATTATAATCCTTACCCACCGAGGAGGTCAGGTTGTGGGAGAAGATTCTGACCCCGTTGGCATAAACCTCCACGTAGTCGTCCGTGGAATACGGCCAGCCGAACTCATCGAGGAACATCCCGTAGAACGTCAGCGACGGCAAAGGCAGGCCGGCCGTCCCGCGAAACGTGAGGATCACGGAGACCACCAACCAGCAGAAGACTTGAGCTATCTTGCGCATAAAAGATTACCTTAGTTGCCGGAATAGGAATAGGTCTGGAGCGCCAGGTAGATATCGGAAATCCCCCCAATCAGGCTGTCGAGGGCACTCGACGAGGAACTGGACAGACTCGAACCTGGTATGATCAGGACCCACTGGGTGTTCCAGACCGAACGTCCGATCAACCGCCCGTCATATGGAATCGCAGGCAAAGCGGAAACCTGATCATCGTCATAGGCCCGCATGGGCGGGAAACGCCGGATCGTGTGGACATTGTCGGTGCCAATGCTCGTCAACTGTAACTCGACATTGCCAGCCGCCGACGGGAATGGGATCGGCCAAACCTGGTCGATCACGCGCCAGTCCCGGATGCTGGCCCCGCCCGACATTGGCGTGCGTTGACGATCAATGCCCACCGGAACCAGGTATGCCCGGGGCGACTTGGTCAGCACCGAGCCGACATTGGTATTATATCCTGCCAGCGTGATGGCTGCGCCGCGGAACTTGGTGGTGAAATGTGCGGAGTCAAACACCGAGTCGCCGCCTGCCAAGGGCAACCCGAAAATATTCTTGCCCGAGGTAATCTCCGTGGAGAACGGGATGACCAAGGCTGGCTCATTCGTGCCCATGGGGCTGTAAAGCTGGCAGAAGTTCTTGAACTCCGGCACCTGGCGGATGTCGGCGACGCGGTAGGTATAGAGCTTGTTCTGCCAAGCCGTAAGGTTGTTGGCCTCAGTCACTGCATTGGTCGAATGGCCGATACGGAAGAGTTCCTGGCGCAACGACACCTTGTGTGTCTCACGAGTCGGGTTGTTGATTCCAAAGCGGCCCTCGAGCACCGACCAATTGGCGCTCATGCGGGCTAGGATCGAAGCCAGCGAATTGGCGCTGGTGCTGCCCAGCAACGGATGTCCGTCCACCATATCCCCCAACTGCGTGGCTTTCATCGTCTCGCCAATGAAGTCGCCATCCTGGCCCGAGACGACGTTCGGATCCAAGAGCCCCGTTTCGTAGTCATAAACCCGGGCGGCGGCAAACACATAGCGCGAGGCCTGTTGGAAGGCGGCCAGGTATTGCTCCAAATCCTCGTTCTTAAAGGTACGGAAAATCACGTCGGCATAGCGCGCCTCCTGGATCCGGGCGGCGTTCGCCTCGCGGAAGACCAGCAAGTCCGTCTGCAATTGGTTCCCCTTCGCCACCAGACTGATATACGACTGCCAGGCCTGGCGCAGGGTAACCGCCGCGCCGTAGACCGAGTCCCGGTCCGCGTTGAGCTGGCTGAGGAGTACGGTGGATTCCATCACCGTCTGCGATTGCTCCTCGGCACCCGCGAGGGCGTCGTTGTTGTCCGAAATCTGTCCGTCGAGTTGCTCCGAGAGCTTTCCGGCGGCGTAACTGGCGAAGTTTGCGGCGTCCTTCGCCGCACCAATGGCTTCGTCGCCGATCAACTTGGTGATGGAAAGGCCTATGCGCGCCGGGAAGGACAAGTCACCACCATCCGCGAGACCGGCGATGAACGATGCCGGCAGGGGATCCTTTGAGGCTTGATACGCGGATTGCACCTCGGCGTCGGCGGTATCCAGCGTGGAAAGGGTAGCGTCCAGTCCTTGTTGCAGCAGGTCCACGATCAGTTTCTGTTGGGTAAGATCGTCATTAATCGCTCCATAGTAATCCGAATAGGAGTTGTGGTCCCGCAACCGTTGAAGGCGCGCCTCCAACTGGTTCTTGTGATCGCCGAGGTGGGCAATTGCGCCACGCAGCGAGATCCAGCTCCTGATATAATCACCGAGCGAACCCTGGATCTTGCCGTAAACGGCCCGCTGTCCGTTCCAGGCATCCGGCAGGACGGGAATACCCACGCTGTTGACTGTGTAACTGACACTCGTGCCCAACGGCGTGAGCGTGTCCATGCTGTCGCCCGTGATGCTGTACTGGGCATAGAACGAGACATTGGTCACGGCGCCGGCGTCAGCCGGGTTGAAAACATCCCGGTCGATGTAGTTGTAATGGTACAGGTCTGCGCCATCGTACCCGGTCACGTATGCCCCCGTGGGCCCAATATCATCCGGGTACGGGGTGCCATAGAGGTCAATCAACTTCTCATTAAACTCCATCTCCCGCTGATTGATCTGGTAGCGGAACGTCTCGAGCGAGACATCCTGCCGTCGCAAGTTCGCGGCGGCCACACTGGCTCGTTGGAGAACCAGATAGGCCGATTGCACCGCAGCCACGGCCCGGGAATAGACTTGTTCGAAATGACTCTGCCCTGCGTCCACCAAAGCTGGATCCAGATCGAAGGGCACGACATCGGCATCGACTCCCATGGGGCTGTCCCCGCGATCAATGTCGTCTTGCTTATCCTGGAAAGTATTCATCATCCCCGCCAATTGGCCCAGCTCGGGTACCGTCGCCCGCGAGATAGTCTGCGGAGTGTCGTAAGACGTGGGTCCGGGCAGCAGCGAATTCAAGATAACCCAATTGTAGAGAACACCCTGGCTGGCGCGCTCGCACCATTCGGTGGCCGACCAGGCCCGGGCGTTATTGCTGTCGGCGAAGAGCGGCCCGTGCTGGGTGGGATCGGTTTTATAGTCCCGCCGGAACGTGCGGTCGACGATCTCGTCCGCGGTGCGGGCTACTTGCAAGGCCGAATTGGCCATCTTCCGCTCGTCCACGTAGTCGAAGGTCACGTTGACACCGCCGATGGTCTTCACCTCGGCGCGGGGGATCCACGTGAAGTTGGTGTTCACCAAGAGGCGATAATACTCCATCACGGCCGTAAGGTAGTGACCGTAGGCATCCCCGTGGCCCTGGGGATACAACTGGGCCGCATCCGCCTCGGTGATGCTGCCATTTACGTTGCTGACCACACTGGGGATACCATAGTTGAGGGCGTAGGCGGGCTCTCCGCTATTAATACCCTTGGTGAAATTCCAGTAGAGTCGATTATAAACCGGGTACGTGGTGACCGGAGTCGAAGTCGTGTCATCCAAGCCACGCAACAAGGCCAGCTCCTCCTCCAGGAGCGTCGGGACAATTCCTTGGAACGCAAACAGACTCGAAGCCCGTGAACCAAAGAACACGTCGTTCAAATCACGGGAGCCCCAGGCAATCGTGGGATCCTTGGCATCCTGCAACGCTTCGTCACCCAGCATGCCGTAGAGCTCATTCAATTTGCTCGCAGAATCCAGGAGCGACTGGTTGACATCGTCGTCGGAATACCCGGCATCGATGCTCAAATTACGCGCCTGTTGGAGCAGTGTTTCATAGGTTTCGATCAAACCGAAACTGTCCGCATTGTCCATGTTCAGCGGAATCGCGCCGACGAAACGTTTGCCGGCCTGGGAGAGAATACTCGTCTTGAGATCGAGGTGGTTGTTGGCCAAGGACTCTACCCGCTGGTCAAACGGATTGATGCCATCCAAGGCCCGCGTCAGCCAACTTTCCACCAGTGCGGGCGAAGTCCAACCACTCCAGTTGGTGTTCGGCGCACCCGCCGCCACGCATTTCCAGCGGCAGGAAAAGTACTGATCCTTCAGCGTCTGCAAGCCCGGGCCGCCAAAGATGACTCGGTTTACCCCGGCGGTGGGGGGGAAATATTGGATCCACGTGCTGGGATCCGAGGTCGGCGCCTGCCCGTTCATTGGGTCACTAACACGCCATTCAAATTGGTATTGCGAGGGGTCCCCACCGAAGTCACCCGAATGCCGCAGAGTCGTGTACTGATCAAACTTATTGTCCGAGTACATGACGATGATGCGGCCGGTGAACAACACGGTGGTGTCGACAAAGATCGGATACAGGCTGACAGGGTCCCCCGTGTTGTTGAGTGCCTGACGGGTGTTCATGCCTAGTGTCACATGGCCGCCGGCGAAGCCGCTAGGAGTCATCACGAGCGCCGTAAAGGGCATTTCTGCGTTCGAAATTATGATCGCTGAACGCCGCAGGGCGCCCACGGCTGTCTGCCACGAGGCTGCTGAACTCAATGACGACAGGGCATAGAAATCGGTATTGGTGCTCCCCGCAGTGGCCCCCAACCAGGCCGGCAATACATACGGGAAATCGGTCACCGGCCGGACAATCTCGCCGGTGAGTGTGAGTGTCAGGGCGATAGGATCCCAGTAGACCCGATCTCGCAGGTGAGGCGGCAATTGGGTGAAATAGGTCTTGCCCAATTGGACGTCTGTCGCCGTGTTAATACCGTTCAGGTTGTTGAGCGTCGCGGAACTGATCGTGGACGGATCCATGATAATCGCCGAGGTCTTGGACGAGTAATTTGCCTCGTCGAAGAGAATTTCCACCGACTTCTGCCCGGTTACTGCAGGGAGGTCTCCGTTGCCGTTGGCGGAAGGCATGGCATCCGAAAGAGTCTGCCCCAACGCGAGCGTCGGCACGACGTCCGGCCACCGGATCGTGTAATTCACCGCCAGCCCGTTGCTCGTATTTCCGAACGGCACCGGATCGCCCGCATTCTTGCTACCGAGGCTGGAGGGCCAGTAGAAACCTGGTTGCAAGGGATAATACCACCGCGTCGGCACGCTGTCGGCCGGTTGCCCAATGGCCGCGGCGGATTTGGCCCACCAGCTATACTGGCGATCTTGATAGAGGCGATGCAACGGATCGGCGCCACTCAAGGGGCCGGAAAGCGAACTCTTGGGCAAATCCGTCATCGGCCGGGGTGGCTGGAGCAATTGCCCCACCAGCAGAGTGGAATCAAAGGTTGGATAGACAGAATTCGTCGGGGCTACCGCTATCGGCTGGAGGTACGACAAACCGCCGCGATTCTCATCCTTATACTGCAAGAGCACAAAACCCCGGGAGGTGTTGGTTTGGTTGAGGTCCCACCGAAGTGCGAAGACCGAAGAACCGATCAGGAGAGCGTGTTCTTCATTCGGATTGTAGCCCGCCGCCGTCGAATCGTTCTGGTAATAGATCGATGGCGACTGCCAGGTGGCTGGTACCGGGTAACCGCTGAAATTCTGCCCGGCAAGGATCAACGCCGGTGGCGCGAGCGGATCCATCAGCCGATAACGCGTGACAGTGCTCGGTATGTTCAAGGGCTGGTCCAGGTAGGAAGCGGTGAACGCGTCGTTCCACCATACTTCGATAAGTGAATCGGACGCATTGTCGTTAACCGGAAGGATGCGCGATTCGGTGGCATAGATTCCCGGATGATAGGCCGTACCCGCGCGGACGATGCCGCCAGCCACCTCAGTCGCCGAAGCCGAGGACAGAGTGCTACCCAAAGCCGCTGGCCCATGATAAGTGGCGGAATAGCCTCGGGCCAGGTCCGGCAACTGGAGCACCGCCTCGCCTGAAACGGTCGCAGGACTTACCTGATCGAAATTATACAGCCGTACCAGATCCGGATCCCCAAGATTGGGCGTGGATATGATGTCCGCACTGATTTGGGCGGCCGAGTGGGTCGTGGTATAGACCCTGAAATCGTTGATTTCCACCGAACCGGTATTTCCCGGAAGGGCAACGACGGCCCCGGTGATTCGGGTGGCCGCCCCGCTGGTGGGATCGCTTTCACCCGCGCTCGGGATGGAATAGGTCACGGTCGCGTTGTCACTTCCGCCACCCTGGTGGTGGATCATTTCCAGGTAGTAGGAATTTCCCGCGGTCAAATGAATGCGGCCGTTGGCGGTATCGGAGCGGCGCGGTGATCCTGCGGACGGCCAGTTCAGGTAGGAATCCCAACTTGTCTCCTGGGCTATCAACCGCTTGCTGGCCGCGGTCGAATCGGTGCCCAAAAACAGATCCGTGTCATCATCGGCCGACAGATAGAAAATATAGTCGCCGGTGGAAGGAGCAACGAACAGCCCCTGGACGCGCTGGGCATAATTGTTGCCCTGGCCCTGGGGAGTGTCCCAGGAAGACAGAACCTTGCTGAAACTGGGGTTGGTATAATCAAAAGTGGGATCTTCAAGATTGGGCCTGGCCTGGCCGTCAAATCGCTGTTGCAGGCAGGAACCGACCTTGGACGTGGAAGTGGCGAGAATCAGTTTTGTCCCCACCACACTGGTCGCCGAGCCCGGCAGCGTCACCGTGGCTTGGATCACTCCGTCCAAATAGAGACTGCAGGCTCCACCCGACGAAGACACGGCAATGTGGTGGTAGGAATTGGCAATAATCGCTCCCGTACCCGCCGTGAAGGCGCCTCCGGCCGCCAATTCCAGGTGTCCCGCCACCAAGCCTACCTGCAGATTCGTCGCGGTACTGGTCGTTACGCTCAAGAGGTTTTGCCAGCCATTGGCCGATCCTGAAAAGAACCAGAACTCCACGGATTTGTTATCCGCCTGGGTCCAGTTAAGGGGAACCTCAGCCCAATTGTTGGCCCCGGCGAAGCTCAAGCGCTGATCGAGACCGAACGCAGCCTGTCCCCCGCTATTGGGCGTGCCATATCCTGCCACGTCAGTGCCGGAAGCCAAGTCCAGCACCATGAAACTCTGGGACCCCGAGCCTGAGTAAGGAGTTCCGCTTTCCTGCCACGTGGGAGTAATCAAATGCGACAGCCCCAACTCCCCACCCGTGAGTTGCGCTGACATATTACTGCGCAGGGTGCCGGCGGATTCCGCAGTTCCCCAAACGCGAACCTCTTTGATTTCACCGGCAAAAAAGGACAGCGCGGATGCCACCGCCCCATTGATCGCCAAGCCCTGCCCCACGGTCAACTGGGCATAGGAAACGCTGGCCACCGGCAAAGAATTGAATGTGCCAACGGTAGCCGTGGCATCAGGCGTGCCATTGACAAAAAGTTGCAGTTGGCCGGACGAGCTTTTCGTAAACGCGACATGATTCCAGACCCCGGCCGTAATGACATTGGTACTGGTCAGGACCGTGGAGGTCGACGTGCCGCTGGTCAGGACACTGAGCTTGAGGTTCCCGTTGTTAAGAGAAAGGGCAGCCTGGATGGTGGCCTGTTGGGGATAGTCCAGAAAGGCCAACAACGACTGGGCATTGGTGACGGCATTAGGTTTGATCCACAGTTCCGTGGTCAGGCCCGGTTGCAGGTCGGAATAAAAACTCAGGTAGTTCCCTACCCCGTCGAACTGAATCCGGGGTTGATTGGCGACGGGTTGGAGCGGCCGTCCCACCGGCCAGAAGACCTCCTGATTCGACACGTAGGCGCCATTAGTTCGGGACGCCACCCGGACCGGAACGAACCAGACGTCACTGTTGTTTTGGTATTGGATCAACGCCCTTCCCTCCCCCACGGCAGTGATTTTGGAGGACGAAGAGTCCACTTTCAGGATCGCATCGGTTTTTTCGGACCAAACAATGCTGGCGGTGTAGTTGGTGGGAATGTTCACCGGCGGGCTGCCCCCAGGATTCGACGGGTCGAATACATAGAGCTTGGCCGATTGGTCCCCTGGCCAGGTGATGGAATACCAATGGGGCTCATAGGGCCAAATGACGCCCAAATTACCCGTTTTCTGCCACAAGATCTGGGCCTTGCTCGGATCGCCACCGGGTTGCGCCGCATCCGAATTGACCGCCGTGGCGAAAATATAGTTTCCAAAATGGCTGCCACTGGCCGTCCATTGCACCACGTAACCCGAAGCCTTGGAAATGGTCGCCTGCAAACCCGCGGCCACATCCGCCCCTTCCGTGGGCAGCAGCCGGTCGCCCAGCACCAGGGACGTCTTATAGACGTGAGCGGCACTGACATAGACAATTTCGTAGCCCACCGAATTGTCGAAGCTGGGCGTATCAAAATACTCCACGATCAGGTAACCGCTCTGGTTGCGGGCCCGGAGCAGGTTGTTGGAATCAATCCATACCGCCGACAAGTCAAGGTAGGTTCCAGCCTTGGTGGCACGGGCACTACGGCCTGCCGGGGTATCCTGGGAATCGCCCGGATCGAAATCCGGCAGGACCGAATTATAATGGATCTTGGCGTAAATACCGCTGAAACTGACCGCGTAGTCGTTATTGTCGGGCAGGCTGGTGGCATTGGTACTCACCCCCCCGGTCAGGTAGTTGTCCGTCCAGAAGAGGCGCGACGCGCCGGTTTTCGGCACCGCACCAAAGGTATAGGTGATCGATTTGGTCGTCCCGTCGGTAAGCTTCCAGTTGACAGTGCAAGGCCCCGGCTGGGCCGCCACCAATTGCTTGCGGGCCACCATATAGAAGGCGCCGTTGGCGGTGACGATGGTTGGAGGCTGGGTGGTGTCCGTTTGCGGAGGCGGGGTGATGATGTCCCCGAAATTGTAATCGGGAGGTGCCGAAGAAAACGGCATGCCCGCAGTCCAGGAATCGAGCTTGAAACGTCCGCCAGGCGTCTCTATCGGCCGACTGGATGAAGCGTAATTGGCTCCGCTGGCCAGAGTGGCCGAAGCGTTGGCCACAGGGGCGCCAGGCTTCACCTGGTTGCTAAACAGAGGCGTTGTGGTATAGACCTGGGCCAGGGCCGAGGTCCCTGCCAGCGCCAGCGTGACCCACGCCCAGCGCAACAGGGATTGGAAAGCGTTTGGAGGCATAAGTGGGTGGATGGATTTGCAGCCAGCCGCCGTTATTGCGTCCGGATGATGAAAGCCAGCGCGTAGTATGGTGGCCGGATATCAATGCTGTCAGTGCCTCCGTTGCCCACTCCGTCATGGGCTCCAGCGTAATAGGAGTACCGCTCGACCCACGAGAGGTTGTTGTCGCCGTCCCAACCGTTATGACTGCCGACATAATTGTTGCCGCCGTCGTAACCTGACCCCAGGCCGTCCGGGGATCGCCCTCCCCCACCCAGGTTGTTTTCACCCCAGATGGTGTCGCGAAAGATGTGCCGGTGAGCCGGAATATTTCCCAGCGCGAGAGTCACACTGGCGTTGCCACCCGTTTGCCGAGAACTGTAGCTGCCTCCCGCACCTACCACGAAACGGTCCCGTAAATCGGGCACAGAATAGGCGGTGGTGCCACCATTGACGGTGATGTTGTAGGTGCCCGACCCGTTGCAAAGTGCCCATCCCGAAGGAACTGCTGTCGGGCTGCCGCTCCACATGATAATTCCACCAACCGGCACAAAACCACCCCCCGTCGTAGTCGGAGCCGAAAGCGTTCCATTCACCGTCAGATTTCCGGAAACCGTTCCAGAACCGTTCACGGCCAACGTGGAATTCACCGTGACGTTGGGCGCTGTCAAATTTCCGTTAAGGGTAGTGGCGGCTGAATTTCCCGGTTGCAGAAAAGAGCTTGCCGAAAGGTTTTGGAGTGTCTGGGCATTATTGGCTGAGGTGGCCGAATCGGCAAATTTCGCATTCTCGGCAACCAGCGCGTAGGGCGAAGACAGGAAACGGAGTCTTGGCGCAATTTCCGAGGGATTCGTGATCGGACCGTTGCCATCGGCGGTGATGGTCAATCCGAGATAAGGAGTCGTAGTCGCTCCCAGGGCCGTTCCCACACTGGTGTAGGTCGCACCGGAAATGGCCGCGCCACCTTCACCCAGGATGACGTTGAAATAGCCGCCTGAGACCACTACGGAGTACGTGCTGCCCCAGAGAAAGATCGATCCACTGGAAGCCCCGTAGAGTTTGAAATTGATGGTGTAGGTACCGTCCGTGACCTGGTTGCCGGAGCTGTTCAACAGCTTGCCCTGGTAGTTCACGACGCTCGGCACGTCGGAAACAGCGTAGGCGGCCGTTCCTGACAGCAGGATTCCCAGAAGGAGTGCGAAGATTGATTTCATGCTAAGATGGCTGCGCGTTTAGTATAAATTGGCGTCCTGGCTGACACGGGTGAATTGAAAAGATCCTTGAACAGTGATGGCCTGCTTCCGAAGCCCCGTAATGGTCTCCTGATAGGTGCCCTGGGCCGTCCCATAAGTCCACAGCGGGACACTGGGCGCCGACCCAAGATCGATTAATTGGGTGCTGGGAAGAATGATACTCACACTCGACGTTCCCTGGTTTACCACGTTCGTGGCAACCGCGTTGCCCTGGAGATTCACGACAATGGAGGAAGCGTTAAGCAGCTGGGGCACCACCATCAGTTGGGGAATCGTTTGGAGGGTCAAAGTTCCGTTGCGAATCACCACGTCATGCAGCTCGCCCACGAAACTGGGGAGGCCACTGGTGGCAGTGTTTCCCAACCAGACCGAATCCCAAGCTCCGGAAGTCAGGGTCGGAAGGTAGGACGCGGCGGCTTGAACTCCGTTGACGTACAGGTTCCCGTTCGTCCCGTCATAGGTGGCCGTGAAATTCACCCAGGACGACAAAGGCAGTGGGCTGGCGGTAAACAATTGGCCGGTGACGCCGGATCCGTTTCGGACCGTTACCCCCAAATTGCCCGTATTGGCTTGGAAACCGATCTTGAACTGTGAGCCAGAACTCGCATTGGTCAACAACAGGAGTGTCGCGCCATTTTGCTGGTAAGTGGAACAATTCACCCAGAATTGAGCCGAGAATCCAGTGGTGGTCGAAAACGCCGAGGTTTTGATATACTCGCCATTCGTGCCCGTGAATTTCATGGCCGGAACCGCTGGCGCATAGGTGCTGGTCCCCGTCTGGGTCGTATCGCCAAAATAGAATCCCACGCTCCGCGTGATATCGAAGGACTCTACACCAGACGCCAACGGGGTCTTGAAATCCTCCGCCAGGTTATTGTGATCGGGATGATAATGATGGACGAAGGGATTGACGGGATCGTTAAAGGGAACCCGGACGGTCGCCGAGATATTCGAACCGAAAGCACCGGTCATGTCCGTCGGAGCCAACGCGGGCCAAGCCGGGGCACTGACCCGTGATTTTAGAACCCCACCCGTCGGAATATTCGTCATGCTGCGGTACATATGCGTGACACGATTGGTTCCGTCCGAGACGTCGGCAAAGAAGACCTGCTGTACCAGGCGCGAAACCCCGTTGGAATTCACGTGCACCAGCACCCGCGTGTTCAACGGCGTGGCTGCGATGACTGGAAACTGGCTCGGATCGGGATTGTTTGTCTGGGCAAATCCAGGGGTGTTCACCGCATTCATCGTAACCGTCCCCACCCACAATCCAGCACTGAGCGACGCCACTGTACCGGGATCCGAGGCATCCTTGACGCCAGACTTCTTGCGGCCGGCATTCTCGTTACCCATCAGGCTGCCGACGCGACCGAACAACTTGCTTCCAGGCACCTCCGCTACGACAGGAACGAGCTGGCGATATCCGTGAACCTTGTCCGTCACCTCGATCAACACCTGGTAGGTGGCATTGGTATCGCTGGAAGGTATTAATTGGCGAAGCAAGGCGCCCAGCCTCACGGTCCGTTTCTCACCCGGCAGCAAGGTCACGTCCAAACCATTGGCCAGGTTCCCGATTGTATAGTTACCATCGGCACCGGGAGTCAGGGCCACCACCGGAACCGGCCCGGCGTAGTTGGGTTTGCCCGCGGGAGGCGTTTCTGACTCGATCAGCCGCAGGTGCAAGACCTGGCTGGCACCCGTGATCGAATTGTTCAGCGTCAAAGCGGAGAGTGGATTGTCCTGGAGGAACTGTACCGAATTGTTCTCCCCTGGAGCCGTGACCTCGAAAGGATACGGATTGTGGCTGTGGCCCTGCAAAAAGGCCCAATAAGCCCGTCCGGGAACAATCTTGGTGACTTCTGGGTTCCGGATCTGGGTTTCAAAGGCGGTCAAAGGATTCACAGTGAAGACAGCGGAATCCTGTCCCGGAGTGGCGGAAACCTGGGGTGAATCCTTCAGGAACTGGTAGAAAGTGACACCGCTCGATTCGACAATGGGAAATCCTGCGAGGACGATGTCATTGGGAATCCAGTCCGAACGCGGCGGGATCGGAATTCCTTTGATCGTAATCGTCTGCGGCTGGGCATTGGTCGCCAGTTTGATCAAATACGATTGTCCGCCGCGAACCTGCGCCAAAGTACTCAGGAAATTCTTCGGTCCTTCGGTGCGAAACCAGGTCAGCCAGTGATCCTGTCCCAACGCATCCTGCCCGGGACTGCCGGTAAAGGTGGATGTTTGAAGGTATCGATTATACATCCACACCTCGCGTACCTGGGGCATGGAGCCAAAGACGGACACGCACGAGGGATCGGCGGGCGTCACCTGCAGGAACACAGGATTAAATCCGGGCACCAACTTGATGGTTTGAGTAACCCATTGTGCCTGCAGGGCACGCGGAAGCGCACCGGCCAACAGGAGTAGAGCTAAGACCAGCAAACCGCTCCGATTCCGGCCCAATTTCGCGACGGATCGACAGGCATCCCCTTTTGATGGTGACATGGTGGACAATGAATGGAATTGGCTCGCTGCGACTCTAAAGCTGACGCCTCCCGCACAGGCAAACCTTTACAGGTAATGCGATTACATCGGCAACTAATGGCGGTGACTTGAGGATGAGTTTTGCCTTCCGTCTCCCGTTTCGCAAATGCCAAAAACACACGAATCGCGACATTCACCGCCCTTCTCTGCCTGGGATTTCTGGAGTATTTTGTGGTCCACCGGTTGATCGTCGCCTTGAACGTTTACCGCGCCCAGTGCAGCCTCCTGCCACGGATGCGCCAAATATCCAAAACCATCGCCGTCTGGCTCTTTTTCGTACTCGCCGGGAGCCTGCTCAGTCTTCCCCGCCCGCTCCTGGCCCAAACCGACAGAGCCCTCCACGATCTGGTGGAAACCCGCAACTATGGGCGGGGTAATCCTACGCGGATCGAATTCACCCCTGATGGACAGCACGTACTGTTTTTGCGATCCGGTCCGCGAGACGATCGTCGGTCGCTGTTCGAATTCAATATCGCCGATGGATCCACTCGGGAGGTTGCCAGCGCCGTAAAACTCCTGGGAAGTGCCAGTGAAGTTCTGACGCCCGCCGAACGGGCCCGCCGTGAACGCATGCGTCTCACTGCTTCCGGCCTGGCAAACTATCTCCTGGCCAAGGATGGCCGGTCCATTTTGTTGCCCTTGGCGAGCAAACTCTACGTGCTGACTCGAACGAACGGAATGACCCGAGAAATCCCGGAAACAGGCGGCGCAATCGATCCGCAATGGGCACCGGATAGCCGTCAGGTGGCTTACGTGGTAGGACAGGATCTTTACGTGACGGATATTCAGACGGCTCGTCGTCGCGCCGTCACCCACGGCGGAACCGAGGCCATCTCGTATGGACTCGCGGAATTTGTCGCCCAGGAAGAGATGGCGCGCATGCATGGATTTTGGTGGTCACCCGATTCCAAATCCCTGCTGGTCGAAAAAGCCGATGCGCGTGGTGTCGAAACCTGGCGAGTGAATGACCCGATGAATCCCAGCCGCGCGGGTGAACCCCAATTCTATCCACGGCCGGGACAATCCAATGTCGTGGTTGAACTAGGCATCTTCCCCGCGACAGGTGGAACCCCCACTTGGGTCCAGTGGGATCGCCAACGGTACCCGTATGTGGGCTCGGTCGATTGGGACGCCAAGGGTGGCCTGACGTTGCAAGTTCTGTCTCGCGACCAAAAGGATCTCGCCCTGCTGAAGGTGGATTCGCATCAAGGCACCACGCATCCGTTGATAACGGTCCACGACGAGGCGTGGGTCAATCTCGTCCCCGGCTTGGTGCAATGGCTGGAAGACGGTAGTGGATTCCTATGGGCCACTGAGAACGAGGCTGCCTGGCAATTGGAGCTACGAGGGCCTGACGGTAGACTCACGAAAATACTGGCTCCCGATTCCTTGGGAGCCCGTTTAGGTGAACGGAGCTCTCCCGTTTTCGATGCCCCATCAGGCCGCGTACTGTTCCACACCAGCGTGGACCCGACTCGCAGTGAAGTACGATGGATCGACGTAAAAACAGGTCGTAGCGAGCGGGCTGGAACGGGAGAAGGCACAAGTAGCGGTGTCCTGGGGCCTAAAGGATTGCTTGCAGTCGGCCATTCTGACCCACGCACTCCTCAGGAATGGAGCATCTTGCGCTCGGACGGGACCCGAGCCGGGATACTTCCGTCCGTCGCCGAGCATTCTCCTGTGATTCCCCATGCAGAGTTTACCCGGGTGGGAACGGGTGCCGGCTTTTATGTGAAGCTCGTGCGGCCCCAGAACTTCGACAAGACGAAGCGCTATCCGGTGATTGCCTCCGTTTACGGTGGCCCAACGTCCCAAGTAGTCGGCCAGGGTTTCTACGGTTCGCTGCGGGATCAGTGGCTGGCGGACCATGGTTTCATTGTCGTTTCGGCGGACGGTCGGGGAACCCCGGGACGCGGCCGGTCTTGGGAACGCGCTGTCACCAATCGAATGGCCGAGATTCCGTTGGGTGAGCAGATTGCCGCCCTGCAGGCTTTGGGGGGCAAATATCCCGAACTGGACATGAACCGGGTAGGTATCACTGGATGGTCTTTTGGTGGTTACCTGAGTGCCTTGGCAGCGCTACGGCGTCCCGACGTCTTCCGGGCCGCCGCGGCAGGAGCCCCGGTAACCGATTGGCTCGACTATGACACCTGTTACACCGAGCGCTATCTGGGAGTGCCGGGACCCGGCGACGAAGTTTATCGCCGCAATTCGCTCATCGATGACGCCAAAACACTGAACTGCCCCCTGTTATTGATACATGGAACCACCGACGACAACGTCTTCTTCCGCCACAGCCTCAAGCTAGCGGACGCCCTTTTTCGCGCCGGACAACCCTTCGAATTTCTACCCCTCTCGGGCTTCACTCACATGGTTCCCGATCCCTTGGTCAAGGAACGGCTGGAAATGCGCATCGTCGCCTTCTTCCAAAGCCATTTGGGCAGGCCGCAATAGGTGCCCTGCGTTGCCGCGTTTCTTGCACCACCTCCTTATGAAACACGTTTTCACTCCAATGCGACCGACCTTGAGCGGACGATGGGCAGCCGCATTTCTATCGCTGGCCCTCGGCCTCCTGAATACCTTGGCACTGCAAGGGGCTCCCAAGACCCCGTACGGCGAGGCAGGATTCCCGGCATGGCAAGCGAAGCGGGCCAAATCCATCGGGGGCACCAATGGGTGGAGTTCGCTCGCCGGTCTTCTTTGGCTGCATGAGGGAACGAATTCACTGGGCGGCGGAATCACGAATGAACTCAAATTGCCGAAGGATCATTCTCCGGAGGTGGTGGGAAATGTGATTCGAACCGGATATCGGGCTCGTTTTGTGGCTGCCTCTCCGGGAGTGGCCAAAATCAATGGCAAGCCGGTCGTTCGCGCCAAACTGAAATCGGATGAAAATGGAGCCACCCCGGCCGTTCTCCAAGTGGACCAATTGGCCATCACTGTCATCAAACGGGGCGAGCGCTTTGGACTCCGGGTCCGCGATCCGCAAGCACCCACCCGGCTGCATTTCACCGGGCTTGACTGGTTTCCCTACGATCCGCAGTGGCGCCTCGAAGGACGCCTGGAAAAACCAGCCACGCCGAGAACCCTCTTGATCGGGGATGTCACCGGAGTCTCGGCCAATGAAAAATCGCCCGGAACGGTGATTTTTACCCGGAAAGGGCAGGAATATAGGTTGGACGCCCTGCTGGATGAGGATGAGCACGATCTTTTCGTCATCTTTCGCGACCGCACCTCCGGGGAAACTACTTATGGCGGCGGGCGATTTGTCCACGCCACAGTGCCGGATCGGCAGGGCCGGGTCATCATCGACTTCAACTACGCCTACAACCCGCCCTGCGCCTTCACGCGCTACGCCACCTGCCCCATTCCCCCCCGCCAAAATACGCTGCCCATCGCTGTCGAGGCGGGCGAAAAGAAGTATCGGGGCGGCCACGAATAGTCCCGGGCTGCATTCGCACGCGGCCCCGATTATTGCATACCGCAACTTTTCGTGCCCGGTGCCATTCTACCGTGGGGGCTGTGGAAAGGTTGAATGAAACATGCTTGTTTATATCACGGACACATCCGGAAAACGCCGCCGCAGGCGCGCCGCGTTCACACTCATCGAGATCATGATTGTGGTTATGATCATGGGGCTGCTGGCCCTGGTGGCGATTCCCAACGTCAAAAAATACCTCGGGTCCGCCAAGTACCAGTCCATCATCGCCAATCTGAAGGCGATCGAGCTGGCCAAGCTTACTTGGGGTAATGAATCGCGAAAAGGTGACGATGCGGTACCCACCGAAACGGATCTGGATCCTTACTTCGGTGGAGGCCATTTTCCCGCCGCCATCGCCGGAGAGGTCTACCATATCGGCTCGTTGAAAGAGCGCCCCACCGCCACGGCCGGTACCTGGCTGAGTCCGACGATCGATACGGACAAGGAAATCGCGCTCAACGAACCCAAGCAGGCCCCGTAGACGGGATCGGAATCGCAAAACTGGGCTTGGCGGGGAGCCTTCGGGCAACGCCAGGCCATCCCCGTCGCTATCTCAAGGCAACCTTTTTGCACCTTCGGTGTTGAACAAACCGGGGATGCCATGCATCCCTAACAGGAAACGTTGTCCATGAGACTCCAACACGACTCTAAACGTCGCCGCCAGTACCGGTCGGCCTTCACGCTTATCGAAATCATGATCGTCGTCATGATCATGGGACTGCTTGCCATGGTTGCGATTCCGAACGTGAAGCGTTACCTCGAAACCGCCAAGTACCAGGCCATCATTGCCAATTTGAAGGCGATCGAGCTCGCCAAACAAACCTGGGGTAACGAGAACCGCAAGGGAGACGAGGCGGTTCCCACGGAGGCGGATTTAGCCCCTTACTTCAGCGGCGAGCGATTCCCGGTACCCGTCGCAGGGGAGAGCTACAATATCAAAGCACTTAAAGAACGCCCGACGGCAACCGCCGGATCGAA
Organism: Candidatus Limnocylindria bacterium; assembly: GCA_035493435.1. GTDB lineage: Bacteria > Verrucomicrobiota > Verrucomicrobiia > Limisphaerales > UBA9464 > DATJII01. The sequence goes on from DATJII010000065.1 coordinate 20,112, forward strand.
AATGAAAAACGTAGAGGCGGGCGGGGAAGTGTCGCTCAACGACATCAAGTAATTTCGCGACCACGCACTATCCGGATCTCACCCGCCATGCCCCTCGGCCATTGGCGGGTGTCTGCTTTTAAGGATCCCAAAGAGTCACCAAGATTCTCCTCGCCCTGCCAAAAGACTCTGGCAGCTTTGTGTCGTCCATGATCGAGGTCGCAGGACTTAACAAGATTTACGGCGATTTTGTGGCCGTGCGGGACCTTAGTTTCCGCGTCCAACCCGGTGAATTGCTGGGCTTGGTGGGGCCCAACGGAGCGGGCAAGACGACCACCCTGCGCTGCCTTTCCGGTATTATTCCCGCCACTTCCGGGAACATTCAAATCGCCGGTCACAATCTGGCCGAGAACCCCTTGGGCGCCAAACGCGAGTTGGCAATCTTCTCGGACGAGCCCAAGTTGTTTGACTACCTGACAGTCCAGCAACACATGGAGTTCACCGCACGGCTCTACCAAGTCGCGGACGCAACGGATAAAATCCCTTCGCTCCTCGCGGAGCTGGAACTGACCGACAAGCGCAACCAACTGCCTGCCGAATTATCACGCGGCATGAAGCAGAAAGCGGCGATTGCGTGTGGACTGCTCCACAGCCCCAAGGTGATCCTGTTCGATGAGCCTCTGACCGGCTTGGATCCTCTGGCCATCCGGCGGATGAAGAACACCATCAAGCGACTGGCGAACGAAGGCGCGTCGATCATGATCAGTTCGCATTTGCTCCATTTGCTTGAGGAACTCTGCACCCACGTCTTAATCGTCAAGCAAGGACAGCGTGCGGCCTACGGCACTTTGGATCAGGTGCGTGCCCAATTCACGGGAGCTGCGGGCGATGCCACTTTGGAAGAAGTTTTCATGCAGATCGCCGAAGGCACGTCGCCTTCTGATTTCCCTCTCAGAGTCCCACCTTCGCCTTCCGCTTTACCGCCATCGCTTCCCCCGAGCGTTTCATGAACCGAATGGGCCTCGGTGGATTGATGCGGATTCTGCCCGCGCTTTGGTTTCTCCAGAGCCGATCCTGGGCGAATCAAGTCAAGGTGCGATTCCGACGTCTGCGCCAACCCAAGTATCTCATTGGTGCCTTGGTAGGTATTGGCTACCTTGGCATGAGCTTTTTGCCGGCCTTGATGGGGATGATGAACGCGGGGCGCCACACTCCCCATCAACCGATCCAAGCGCCCAATTTTTCGCTGTGGCAAGGAGTCACCGAGATTGGATTGCTGCTTTGGTTGTCGTTCAACTGGATCCTTCCCTCCACGAGCAGTCCAGCGCTCCAATTCAGTGAAGCGGAACTTGCTTTCCTCCTCCCCGCACCCATTGGCCGTCGAACCCTCTTGCAGTACAAGCTGGTCCGAACGTTGGTGCCGTTGGCATTCACCGCCCTGACTTTTGCGGTGATCTCTTTCGTTTTCAGAGGCTTCGGTGGATCCAGCGCGCGGTCTCCCTTCCTAATCCGATTTGCCGGGTGGTGGATAGTGATGACTTTTCTGCACCTCCACGCCACCGCCGCCGCCTTCACGATGACCCGTCTGATGGATCGAGGAGTGACACCTTGGTGGCGACGCCTGGCGATCTTGGTTTCTGCACTCGCGGTGGTCGGGTTCTCGTTGTTTTGGATGGTTCGGAACAGCCCTGAATTGGTGCTGACCAAAGAGAACTTCGCCGAGGAACCTCTTCGGTGGATTCAAGGCGTTCTGGCCACGCCCCCGTTGCATTGGATCATCCTGCCCATCCATTGGGTTACCGGTCCCCGTTTCAGCCATGATTTCCTGGAATTTATGACGCGCCTCCCGATGGCGCTCGTTGTTCTTGCCGCCCATTACCTTTGGGTGATTCGAACCGAAGTGGCCTTCGAAGAAGCCTCCCTGGAAGCGGCGCGGAAACGCACCGAAATCATCTCCGCCCTCCGGGCCGGCAAACATCCCCTGGCACTTGGCAAACAGCGAAAAATCAATTCCCCGTTTCGGCTGGCCCCAACGGGATTTCCACCAATCGCGCTGTTGTGGAAAAACCTGATCGCCGCCGGATCCGGATTCCGACCCAGGATATTCGTTTTCATCACACTTTCCGTTTCGGTTTCGGGCGCATTACTCGTAAATGGGCTCGGCCACGATTCGAGTCTACCGGTGGTATTCTTCGGCCTAACCCTGGGGCTTTTGGGTATGTCGATGCTGATGGGTCCCCAGATGGCCCGCTTCGACTTTCGGCAGGACTTGCAAATGGTAGACTTGGTGAAGCTCTATCCCCTCCCCGGTTGGCAAATTGTGCTGGGGGAAATGCTGGCGCCCGTGGTGGTCCTGACCGCTATCCAATGGGTGCTCTTGGCGTTGGCAACCGTATTGAGCTTGGGGAGCCAAGTTTCGGAGACCTTTCATACTCCGATGGAGGTCTGGGAACACCTCCTAATAGCGGTGGCCGCCGGAATAATCATGCCTGGCTTCAACCTGATTGGATTGGTGGTTCCCAATGCCCTGACGTTGTTCTTCCCTGCGTGGATACAGATTGGCAAGGAAGGCCCGGCGGGCCTCGAAGTAATGGGACAACGTATGATCATGACGTTCGGCGGCATGATTCTCATCGCCGTGGGTTTAATCCCGGCTTCCTTGGTATTGGGCCTTTGCTGCTGGTTATCCTCGCTATTCCTGACCTGGCAGATTGGCGTCGCCATTGGGGCGGTTGCTGCCTTGGCGGTGTTGATTGCCGAAGGAGCCCTCGCGATCAGCTTGTTGGGTAAGACGTTTGAGAAGCTCGACCTGACATAGAACGGACGGAAGGTCATACTTCTGGGAAGCTTGGTGTTCGGAGAGAGATTGACCGACCGAAAAGGGACGCTAACTTCGACCCAACTTCAAATGAACCTGGTAAAATCCTTCCCATCAGGCGCCTGCCTAGTCATGGCCACCCTCGTTTCCGTACACGCCGAACGAGACATTCTAGTCAAAAGGCACTCCAGCGCCGCCTTGCCGCCCGACACTTCGCAAGAGCAGGCGCCACCTGCCGCTCCAAAGCCACCGGCCCCGCCCCGACCGCCGACTCCACCTGCTGCGTCGGCCAGCCAGTCCAAGACACCCGAGATGCCCGCACCGGCGGCGACGGTTGCGCCTCGGGTCTATGCCACGCCTCCCCCCGCATCCCTGCCGCCCGAAGGACAGGCCGCCTCGTTTATAAGCCTCTCAACTGAGTTCGATAGTCTGGTTGCTCCGGGAACGGTGGCCGAGGTGGTCGCCGACGGACTTCACTGGAGCGAAGGCCCCGTGTGGATGGCTCACGGCGATTACCTGCTGTTTTCGGACGTGCCCGAGAACAGGATCTACAAATGGAGTCGTAAGTCAGGTCTCAGCGTTTATTTGCAGCCCAGCGGCTATACCGGTACCGGGCTCAGCTTCCAGGAACCAGGATCCAACGGGTTGACCGTCGATCGCGGTGGGCATTTGGTTTTCTGCCAGCACGGCAACCGACGCATCGCCCGGATGGATTCCCATGGCAAGATCGAACCCGTTGTTGACCAGTTCAATTGGCGGCGGTTCAACTCGCCCAACGACCTGGTATTTGACCGGCGCGGCAACCTCTATTTCACCGACCCCCCGTATGGCCACAAGGGCTTGAACAGCAGCCCCCTGAAGGAACTCATGTTCAACGGCGTTTATCTGTATAAGGCGAGTGGCGAAACTGTCTTGGTGGACGATCAAGTCACTTTTCCCAACGGAATTGCTTTGTCGCCCGATGAAAAGAAGCTCTACGTCAACGTGTCGGACGCCGATAAACCAGTCATTCTGGTGTACGATATTGGTGCCGATGGAAGCATCGGGCCAAGCAAGGTCTTCTTTGATACCAAGCCGCTGACCGCAGGGCGCCAAGGGCTTCCCGATGGCCTAAAGGTGGACGTCCAGGGAAACCTATGGACTACAGGCCCGGGTGGAATGTTGGTTATTTCGCCGGAAGGGAACCTATTGGGGATGATCAATACGGGCGTCCCCACCGGCAACTGCGCCTGGGGTGAAGACGGCTCCACACTCTTTATCACCGCGAATCACCGCGTCTTGCGAATGAAGACCCTAACCCGTGGCTATGGCCCTTGGAATGATCGGCTGGCCGCTCAGCAGTAAATCAATGGCTTGGGTAATTCGAAGGCATTGGGAAGATGTCGCACCTCACGGACGGCTCCGTCTTTGAGAAGCACCTCAACGACATCGAAACGAAATCGGACCTTGGGATTCCCCAATCGCCGCAAATAGACCAGCGCCGCCTCCGCCACGAGGCGGCGTTTTTCTTTGTCCACGGCCGCCGCAGCGCGTCCCCATTCCTCGGACGAACGTGCTTTGACTTCGACGAACACCAAACACTCTTGGTCTCGGCAGACCAAATCGAGTTCACCCCGTCCACCCCGATAATTTGCCGTAAGAATTTTAAAGCCCGCTTGGCGCAACGTTCTCCGGGCGGCTGCTTCGCCCAGGCGCCCGCGACGGAGATGCTCCGGCAAGGATCGCTTTCCCAACCATTCCCTGAGCCAGCGGATCATGAGGTAAACAACTCGGGATCGGGCTTGCGCAAGGGAGCAAAACTCCGCCGATGAATGGGGCATGGACCCAGGCGTTCCAAGGCCGCCAGATGATCGGGCGTACCGTAGCCTTTATGGACAGCAAAACCGTAGCCTGGCCAGCGCTCTTCCGCCTCGACCATATAGCGATCGCGCGTGACCTTGGCGATGACACTGGCGGCGGCAATCGAGTAGCTTAGGGCGTCGCCTTTAACGATGGCGGTCTGTTCGCACACCAGCCCTTTCACCGGCCGTCCATCAACCAAGGCATGGCGGACGTCTTTAAGCCTTCGCAAGGCTTGATTCATCGCCCGGTTGGTGGCCTGGAGAATATTGATCGAGTCGATGAGTTCGTTGGAGGATTCGCCAATGGCCCAATGAATCGCCGGGTTTTGGGTCAGACAGACAAAGAATGCCTCGCGCTGCTGTATGGTGAGTTGCTTGGAATCATTCAATCCGCAGAGTTCCACGGGAACCCCCTCACTGTGCCACTCAACGGGTAAAATCACCGCCGCAGCCACGACCGCCCCGGCCAAGGGGCCACGGCCAGCTTCGTCAACCCCTGCAAGACGTCCGCCACACTTACCTGAGGTCTGGCGTTCAAAATGAAATCGGTCCACCCATCGATCATCCACCAAGCCAGCGTGAAACGGAGGTCGGTGGATGATCAACATCCTTTTCACCGGGAAATGTACTCTTTACCCACGCAAAAAAGCGGCAGCCAGGAAGCCGCCGCTTTCGTGCAAAAAGGAACGGACGCGCCAATGCATCACCCTTGCTGCGGATAAATACCCACGTAGGCAATGATATAATTGATTACCTGATAGGGTCCCACCGTATCGACAGGAAGACTGCCACCCACCGTGCTGACCGCCGAGAGGTTCCAGGTGGCGCCCAGCGACGTGGGATCCGAAGTGTATTCCCACAGATCGGAGCCCCCAGCATCCGACAGATCAGCCGGGAAATTACCGGCCGGAACATTGGTGGTGCCTGCAGCGCCACAACGAACCAAGTGGTTATGAGCGGGCATGTTGCTGGAGAGGATGGTGGCCTCCATCTGTCCAGCCTTTTGCCCGAGCACATAATTCGGCTGTCCAGGCCCTTGTCCGTAGGCGATGGGAATGCGCCCACGAAGGTCCGGGAGCCCAAACGTGGACTGTCCATCGCCGCCGTAAGTGGTGCCGATCAAGGCGTAGAGGACTTCATACTGGCTGATGGGCAGCAAGCGTCCGTCACACGGCAGCCAGCCATTGGGTGCGAAATTAAATCCGACCGGCAGAATGGTTCCAACAAAAGTTTCCATATCGTTTTAGAAGTTGGTTATGGGATATATTTCACTTAATTCCGGGACGGAAAGATGCCGGACATGCAAATGACGTAATTGATGGCCAGATAAGGCGGCATCAAGTTGAGCGGCACGCTTGCCCCAGCCACAGCCAATGCCGCGGGATTCAGGATGGCGGTGGCTTGGGCCGGATCCGATATATCCGATTTTAGCGTGCCACCATTGGGATCGGTGGAATTGGCCAGGAAACCACCTACCCCGACCGCCGTGGTTCCGGCTGCGCCACACTTGATCATGTGGTTATGGGGAGGCAGATTCGAGGGAAGCAAAGTGACCGTCGAGGAACCGGCCGATTGCCCTATTTCGACCGGGGGAAGGCCGGCCCCGCTACCATATCCGACCGCCGCCCGCCCGCGCAACTCCGGCAAGGCAAAGGTGGTCGTGCCATTGCCTCCATAAAATGTGCCAAGCAATGAAAAGAGAGCCTGATTCTGGCTGATGGAAAGCAATTGTCCCTGACATAGATTCCACCCCTTGGGCGCAAAGCCGAATGCCACCGGCAAGACTAATCCGAGATATGCTGTCATAATATTCTATTCCAGTTAATGATTAAATTCTGAAGGCGATCCCCGATTAAGGGCGAGTTGGGAAGATGCCGCTCATGGCAATGAGGTAGTTCAATCCCAGGTAGGGCGACTGGGTCCCAAAGGGAATTCCCGAACCCGTGACGCTCACGGCGAGCGGGTTGAGCGTCAAAGTCGCCTGCGCCGGATCCGAGATATATCCGATCAATGGATTGCCATTGCTGTCGCTGATATCCGAGGGATAATTGTTCGATGCGGTGGCTGTGTTGCCGAAACCCGTCGAGCATTGCATCGGGTGCGTGTGAACGGGCATATTGCTGGTCAACATCATCTGTGAAACCGCACCTCCCGTGTCCCCGATATTGTTGGAAGGCAACCCCGGGCCATCTCCGTAGCCCATCGCCATGCGGCCCTGCAAGTCGGGCAGCCCGAAATTGGAGGTTCCATTGCCGCCGAAATTCACGCCCAAAAGCGAAAACAATGCGGTGTATTGTTGGATGGGAAGTATCTGTCCCTGGCACATTAGCCAACCGTACGGGGCGAAATTGAAGGCCACCGGTAGAATTGTCCCGAGATATGGTTCCATGGAATATTTGAATTGGTTTTAGGCCCCACCCAGACGGTCGCGTCCCCCCAGTATTTCACGGAGAACCGTCTTTTGCCTGATGAGGTTTCACCGAGCATCCTGAACAAGATGCAATTCGCACAAGGGCAATTAATGTCACAATCGCGCCATCCCGCATGTAACTATATTCCGCAAACACCACCCATCCTTCGGGATACAGAACTGTCACCCCTTCGGCAACCAAGCGTGGCTCTCGTGACTTGCCGTTTCACCACGGATTTCTGGCAATAGCTTCCCCCATCCTTCAATTGGCTCGGATGCACCGCGGTTCGCTTTGAAAACTCCGGGATTTCCTCGTCCCCCCGTCCTGGCCTACTCTCCCGTGGTGGCGGACACGCTGAACATTAATGAGATCTACTTGAGTCTGCAGGGGGAAAGCACCTTTGCGGGACTGCCGTGCGTTTTCGTGCGCCTGACCGCCTGCAATCTCCGTTGTTCCTACTGCGATACCGCTTACGCCTTTACGGAGGGCACTCCACAAGGTTTTGACCAAATCATCGGGGAGGTGGAAAAACTGGCGCTCCCCTACCAAGGTTCGCACGTTTTTGCAGGTTCCGCGGGGCGACATCGGTTGCCTCTCGTGGAATTCACAGGTGGCGAACCGTTACTCCAACGCGGCAGCGCCCTGGTCATGCAACAGCTTTGCGACAAGGGCTTTACCGTCCTGGTGGAAACCAGCGGCGCCTGGGATATCGGGAAACTCGACGCCCGCATCCGCCGGATTATGGACCTCAAATGTCCGAGCAGCGGGGAATCCAGCAAGAACCGCTGGGAAAACCTGGCTCACCTGCGGGAAACTGACGAGGTGAAGTTCGTAATCGGGACCCACGAAGACTACCAATGGGCCAAACAGGCCATCCGGGAACATCGACTGGACTCCGTTTGTCCCCTGCTTTTCTCCTGGGTAGCCCCTTTGAACGAGCATCAACGTGACAAATCTCTCAAAACGGTTCCGTTGGGACAGAACCCCATTTCGCGAGTCGATCTGGTGGAATCGATCGTGCGTGACAGCCTTCCGGTGCGCTTCCAACTCCAGATGCACAAGTTCATCTGGCCGCCTGACCAAAAAGGAGTTTGAGACTCCGTTCCAATTTTCGAGCGTGTCCACCAAGGTCGCCACCAGCCAGAAAACACTTCGGGATTTACAGGAGTTTGAGTCCCGAAACATAACGTATACCGAACCCGACGGTTCGTGGCCCATGGTTTGGTCCAAAGCCCGGGGCATGCATGTCTGGAGCCCCGAAGGCAGGCGATATCTCGACCTGACTGCGGCCTTTGGGGTCGCTGCTGCGGGGCATGCCAATCCCGCCGTGGTCCGCGCCGGAAAGAGACAAATGGGAACGCTCCTGCACGCGATGGGCGACGTTCATCCGCATCCGGCCAAGGCGGAACTGGTCAGGCAGCTTTCGGAAATCACCTTTGGTCGTTGGAACAAAGGCCATCCCTCGCTTTTGCGCCGCAAGGGCAAAACCATATTATGCAATTCCGGATTCGAGGCGGTTGAAGCAGCCCTAAAAACCGCTTTCCTGGCCACCGGCCGACGCGAGGTGATCGCCTTCACCGGGGGCTATCATGGGGTGGGATACGGAGCACTTAATGCGACCCACCGCGAACATTTTCGCGCCCCGTTTCGCCGACAACTGGCGGATTTCGCCACCTTTGTTCCTTTTCCGGCGAACCCTTCCCGTGTGGCGGTTGGCGCATCGCCGTCTGTCCCCGGCACCGATTGGGAATCGATACTGGCCCAGCACCTGAAATCGCTCAAGTTCGGCGCGGTAATTGTCGAACCCACGCAAGCACGGGGAGGCATCAACATACCTCCGCCTGACTTTCTACCCACGCTCAAGCGGTTGTGCCAGGCCTATGGCGCCTTGCTGATCGTCGATGAAATCTATACCGGCTTTGGCCGGACTGGCCGATGGTTTGCCTGCGAACATTCCGGTGTGGTTCCCGACTTGATCTGCCTGGGCAAAGGCCTGACAGGAGGCTTTCCCCTGGCCGCTTGTGTCGGTAGCGCTGAACTTATGGACCAGGCTTGGCCTGTTTCCCAAGGGGAAGCCATCCATACGAGTACTTTCCTGGGGCATCCCGTGGGCTGTGCCATGGCCCTGGCCCAGATAGCCGAGATCAAAGGCCAAAATCTCGTGGGCGCGGCGCGGCGCTTGGGTGGCCTTGTCGAAAGGGAACTCAATTCCCTCGCCCAGGGACTGCCGCAATATCGCACCGAAGTCCGGGTAACCGGCCTGATGGCTGGCCTGGAAATCCTCCACCCCAATGGTAAGCCCGCCACAGAAGTTGTCCTGGCTGCCATCAAGTCCATGCTCCACCTAGGCTATATACTCCTGCCCGAGGGAGCCCACGCCGAAGTCATCTCTTTAACCCCTCCATTGATCATCACTCCCAGGCAAATTCGCGAAACGATTGCCTGCCTGGCGACCGTCCTGGGGGCCGAGCCGACAGCCCAAGGTCGAACCAAGAAGATCCCAAGAACTTCCCGACTTTCCAAAAAACTGTGACACTTACTGAAATACGCCGGATTCTCGGCGAACGCCAGATCCAGCTTACCCGTTCCCTGGGCCAGAACTTTCTCCATGACGGCAACCAATTGCGACGAATCGCGGATGCCGCCCATTTGACCGATGCGGATCGAGTTTTGGAAATCGGCCCGGGCTTGGGTCCGCTGACTGAAATCCTGGTGTCCCGCGCGGCCAAAGTGCTCGCGATTGAAATGGACCTCCGCTTGGTTTCGGTCCTTCAAGAACGATTTCCCCAAGACGAGCGCCTGGAGCTATTGCATGCTGATGCCCTCGATATAGTTCGCGACTTGAGCCGGAATTGGACGGGCTGGAAGCTGGTCAGCAATCTGCCGTATTCCGTCGCCTCGCCGATTTTGGTGGAATTGGCCCTCTCGGCGTCGCCCCCGGCACTCATGGTCGCAACGCTGCAACTCGAGGTGATCAACCGCATCGTCGCCCAGCCTGATTCCAAGGATTATGGGATCCTTACACTCTTGCTCGGCCTGAAATTTGAAGCTGTCGAGTCATTTAAAATCGGCCGCGAGTGTTTCTTTCCAGTTCCTGACGTCGATTCCGGATGCGTGGTTCTCAAACTCCGCCCAGCACCTTTGGTTGGCGCGGCACTGGAGAACGCCTTCGTTCGCGTGGTCAAGACCGCCTTTTCGCAGCGCAGAAAAATGATGTTGAAGCTGCTAAAACAGCATTGGCCCATGGACCGCCTGGACCTGGGATTTGCCGCAGCCGGAATCTCAGCCCAGGAACGGGCGGAGAAAGTATCCCCCCGGCAGTTCGCGATCCTGACGGAATACCTGCATCCCGCCCCGGCACCGGTGTCCGAATAGGCTTCGAGGGGTGGCCAGCCTTACTCCAGATCAGCCCGTCCCCAGTTAAGCGGACGTCCCTGCACACCGGAGGTGGGCGACCACGCCAGCCGCGATTTGTTGATATTTTCACCCTGGGCGGCGTCGGCTTTGTCTCCATCGTAAATCAAGACATTGAAGCCGAAGCGAGGCTCCTCCTCGGGTTTGAGGCCAATCTCAGCGAAGGGAATGGCCAGACGTATCGCATAACCATTGGTGGTCTTCCAGGAAACCAGGCGCGTACCAGGGGCCGTTTCTTCCACCGGTCCAGGATTGGCGTCAGCATCGCGGGCGGCCCGCACTCGTCCCGTCGTGTCGAAGGGAAAAATGCCAAGCTTATAGCAGCCGAACGTGTGCAGGGCTCCGATGGCGGGGTCCAGACAGATCTCCACAGAGTCACTTCGCCAATGCCCGCGGATGTCGTTGGGCTCGATATTCGAGACGACCACGTCGTCAACTACCCGCACTTCAACATATAACATCTGGTTCCGGTGTCCGATACGAAAGCTGCCACTGCAATCGGCGGCGTCGCGAACCTTGCCCTGCCAAACCCGCGTGGAATCGATCGAGTTGGCCGCCAGAGTGGCCCAGAGGGTGTCGGCATCGTTGGCGTCCATGACAGGATCAGCGGCGAGCTTCTTGACGACTACCCGCGGAACCGGCTCCAACCGGGCCTTACTTTCCAACACCTGCCCCTTATACTCCGTTTTGACCCACATGTTCTCGGTATGCGGGAGCCCAGCCGGCACGCTGACCAATGTCGTCAGCAAGTTCGTTGTCATCGGTGAAAAAAGAATGTGCGAGTCCGTCTTATCCTCCCAGTTCTTGGTTAGGACAAATTTGAGCAACGAGGAAACCCCGTTGGTCGTTGAGTTTCCGAGTAAGATAGGCACTTCCGACGGTTCTCCCGCCACCACCGGAATCTGCGCAATCATGGTGGTGGCCGCATGCTCGATCTTCTCACGGCGGACGAATTGCCAATATCGTTCCGTATCGGCATTGGCCCGGAATCGAAGCGAAATCGGCGCTTCCGGCACCCCGTCTCCAGGAGCCAGGACACGGTGGGCGGCGGAGTCTTCCACCGGCAAGCCCCGAAAAAAGTCGGTTTCCGCCTCGATGGGAACCACTGACTTGACCAGAGCCCACGATTGCGGGGACTTCAATGCGCCAGGATGCTTCGGGTTTCCGAACGCCTGGGATTGATGCCGTGCCATGGCATCGGCGGCAGCATCGGCGGGAAATCTTCCATCAGGCAACGGCTTGTCCAACCGTATGGCTGCACCGACTGCGATGGCTCCCGGATAATAAAGCTTCCTGACCTGCCACGGATACAGGCCCTCTTTCGAAATCAATTCGGGGAACTGGTTTGAATCGGCGGCGGCATCGAAGGCCTCGGTGGCAAGCACGGCCGCCGCCTGGTGGTGTCCGTGCTGTCCCATTGTCGGAGCCGGATTCATAGTCAGGATCACCTCGGGGCGCAGAGTCCGAATGAGCCGAACAAGGCGGCGAAGCGTCTCGGTATGGTCCCACCGCTCAAACGTGGCACTCAGGCTTTCGGTGTAGCCAAAATCGGATTGTCCCAAGAAGTAGCAATAGCGAACACCAACCTCCTTCAAGGAATCCCGAAGCTCCGCTTCGCGCAAATGTCCCAGAGCCGTTCCCGCCTGGGTCCCCACCATGTTTCCGCCGCCTTCACCCCGGGTGCAATACACGTGGGCGACAACCTTACCCTGCCCCAAGGCATACTGTGCGACTACTGCACCGGCGCCCGTTTCATCGTCAGGATGCGCGAAAACGCCGAGAAGGTCGGTCTTCATCAACGCCGCCCCTTGTTTAACCGGAGCGTTGGTGTCGCCAAAGGCAACAGGCAGGCTTTCCACCACGGCACCCAAGCACGCCAAAAGGACTCCAAGTCGAACAGATTTCACGAACCCATTGGAAACCGAAATGCCCGACAGGTTGAACTCAAAAATCGCGCTTCCTGACCGGACTGAAAATCTGAAAACACTATCGGACAGCCTCTTGCATAACGCCCCGCTTGGGATATTTCGACAAAATCCGCCCCAAATAGGCCCCGGTGTGGCTTCCAGGCACTTCAGCCACCACTTCCGGCGGTCCTTCGGCGACGATGGCGCCGCCCCCAGCTCCACCTTCCGGTCCGAGATCGATGATCCAATCCGCGACTTTGATGACGTCCAGATTGTGCTCGATGATAACCAGCGTATTGCCGGAATCCCGTAACTTGAACAACACCTCCAGGAGTTTCGCGATATCCTGAAAATGTAGGCCCGTAGTGGGCTCATCCAGCAAATACAACACCCGGCCGCTCTGCCGCCGCGAAAGTTCGGCGGCGAGTTTGAGCCGTTGTGCCTCACCGCCGGAAAGAGTCGTCGCCGATTGCCCGAGGTGGACGTATCCCAAACCCACTTCGGCCAGGGTCTGGCAAGGATCGTGAAGTTTGGGTACCGCGCGGAAGAAATTGACGGCCTCATCCACGGTGAGTTCCAGGACGTCGGCGATGTTCAGGCCTTTATAGGTAATCTCCAACGTTTCGCGATTATATCGCTTGCCACCGCACGCCTCGCAGGTGACGTACACCGGGGGCAGGAAGTGCATCTCGATCTTCAGGAGGCCATCACCCTCGCATTTCTCGCAACGCCCGCCCTTGACGTTGAAGCTGAAACGGCCGGCACTATATCCGCGCACGCGGGCTGCGGGAACGAGGGCGAAAAGATCGCGGATCTCGTTGAACATCCCGGTATAAGTAGCTGGGTTGCTGCGCGGCGTCCGCCCGATGGCCGACTGGTCAATGACCACACACTTCTCGATCTGTTCCAGTCCGGCAATTTCACGATGGGTTCCTGGCCGCTCCTTGGAACCGTACCACTGCCGGAAAATCGCCCGGCGGAGAATGTCGTCGACGGCCGTGGACTTGCCGCTGCCGCTCACCCCGGTAACGCAAGTCAGCGTGCCCAGGGGGATTCGAAGATCGACGTTTTTAAGATTGTTCTCCCGGCATCCCAGCACTTCCAACCAGCCTTTGTCGCTCCGCGGCCGCATGCGCACGCGGGGAATCTCGATTCGCAAGTCGCCCGAAAGGTACCGGCCCGTCACCGATTTGGGGTGCGCCATGACTTCCGCCACCGAGCCTTGGGCCACAATCTCTCCCCCGTGGCGCCCTGCCCCGGGTCCCATGTCCACGACATAATCAGCCTGGCGTATGGTGTCCTCGTCATGTTCAACGACCACGACCGAATTCCCCAAGTCACGCAGATGTTTCAAGGTTGCCAGCAACCGGTCGTTGTCGCGCTGGTGCAGACCGATGCTCGGCTCGTCCAGGATATAAAGAACCCCGACCAATCCTGCGCCGATCTGGGTGGCCAGGCGGATTCGCTGGGCTTCCCCGCCACTCAAGGTGCCGCTTTCCCGGTCCAGGGTCAGATACCCCAACCCCACCTGCCCCATGAACTTAAGGCGCTTTCGCACTTCGGAAATGAGTTCCTCCCCAATCTTTCGTTGGAAGTCCGTCAAACGAAGGCCCGCCAGGAAACGGTCGGCAGTCTCGATGGATAAGGAGCAGAAATCGGCGATGTTGAGCCCAGGCAGAAGGTGTTTGCCAATCGAAGTAGGAGTCACGCCCGAGGGCAAATCCCCTGAAGCGCCCAGGGTAATGGCCAGGACTTCCGGCTTCAGGCGCCTGCCTCCGCAGGCATCGCACGGATAAAGCGTCATGTAGGCTTTGAGCCGGTTTCTAGTGAACTCGCTTTCGCTCTCCGCGTACAGGCGTTCCAGGTTTGGGATCACGCCTTCAAATGGGCGCTTTAATTTCGAAACCTTTCCCGCCCGCCAGAAACCGAACTCAATTTCCTCTTCGCCAGACCCGTATAAAAGGCGCTTATGAAAATCCTCTGGCAAGGTCTTCCACGGGGCGTTCAGATCCGCACCGTAGTGCCCGGCAATTCCCTTCAGCAGACTCTTATAATAGGTCACCATCCGCTTGCCCCCCAGTCGTCGGTACGGCTGCACCGCGCCGTCCTCGATGGATTTGTCCCCATCCGGTACCACCAATGCAGCGTCGAAGACCATTTTTTGCCCCAAACCGAGGCACACGGGACAGGCACCCTTGGGTGAGTTGAAGGAAAAGTGCTGCGGCGTGGGCACTTCAAACGAACGCCCGGTGGCAGGTGAATACATCCGGGTGGAGTGCAAGGTCTCGGTCCAATTCTGGGCCGGAGCCCCGGGAGGCTGGGACATCACCAGCAAACGCCCTTCACCCCACTTCAACGCCGTCTCCACAGAATCTGCCAGTCGGACCCGAGCCCCGTCGGCGATCACTACCCGGTCCACCACCACCTCGATGGTGTGCTTGCCTTTGGCTTCCAACCGGACGGGGGTCTTCGCGTTCAGTTCGACTATTTGCCCATCCACGCGGGCACGGACGAAGCCCTCTCGTTGGAGCCGTTCGAGCACGTCACGAAACTCCCCGCGCTGGTCTTCCACCACCGGCCCCAGCAACATCAGCCGCGTGCCCACCGGCAAGGCCGCCACTTTCTCCACGATTTCCGAAGCCGATTGCTGGCTCATGGAGGTGCCCGTCGCCGGATCATGCGCCTGGCCCAGGTTCGCAAATAACAGGCGCAGGTAGTCGTAAATCTCCGTCGTGGTTGCAATCGTCGAACGAGGATTGGCCCCGCTCGTACGTTGCTCAATGGCAATGGCCGGAGACAAGCCCTCGATATAATCGACGTCGGGCTTTTGCATCTGGTCGAGGAACTGCCGGGCGTAAGCCGAGAGCGACTCCACGTACTTTCGCTGGCCTTCCGCGAAGAGGGTATCGAAGGCCAGCGACGATTTTCCCGAACCACTGGGACCGGTGAAAACCACCAATCGGTCCCGCGGAATCTCCAAGGTCAGGTTCTTTAAATTATGCTGCCGCGCCCCTACTACGCGGATTGTGTCCTTCGCCATGGAATCAAATGCTGCGTCTACCGCCAGCTACCTGCCTGGAGACCGAACCTGGAACCCCTTTCCATTTCGGGAGCTCGATTATTCGTCCCCGCTTTGGGCCAATTTCGCCACCACGCTGAAATCCTCGAGAGTCGTGGTATCGCCCTTGATTTCGTGACCAGCGGCGACCTGCTTGAGCAATCGGCGCATGATTTTCCCTGAGCGTGTCTTAGGCAGCGCTTCGGCGAATCGGATATCGTCCGGCTTGGCCACGGGACCGATTTCTTTGCCCACATGTTGACGGAGTTCGTCCTTAAGCTGGGGCGACGCCTTGACGCCACCCTTCAAGGTGACAAAGCAAACGACTGCCTGTCCCTTGAGTTCGTCAGGACGTCCCACCACCGCAGCCTCAGCCACTGACTGATGACTGACCAACGCGCCTTCGATCTCGGCGGTACCAATCCGGTGGCCAGCGACGTTCAAGACGTCGTCAATGCGACCCACGATCCAGAAGTAGCCATCCTTGTCCTGGCGCACCCCGTCTCCCGTGAAGTAGCAATTCTTGACCTCGGTCCAGTACGTCTGCTTATACCGCTCATTATCACCCCAAACACCCCGCAACATGGAGGGCCAGGGTTTGCGTACCACGAGCTTGCCACTGGTGCCCTTGGGAACCGGGTTGCCCTTCTCGTCCACCACCTCGGGCAGAATCCCGAAAAAGGGCAGAGTCGCCGTGCCAGGCTTGGTGGGGGTGGCTCCGGGCAATGGGGAAATCATGATGGCTCCGGTTTCAGTCTGCCACCAAGTGTCCACGATCGGGCAATTTTTCCCACCGATGTGCTCGTGATACCACATCCAGGCTTCCGGATTGATCGGTTCACCAACCGACCCGAGCAGCCGCAACGATGAAAGATTGTGCTTTTTCGGCCATTCCACACCCCATTTCATGAAGGCGCGGATGGCGGTGGGAGCGGTATAGAGAATGGTGACGCCGTATTTCTCGATAATGCGCCACATCCGGTCGGGCTCCGGCCAGTTCGGGGCGCCCTCGTACATGACGCAGGTGGTGCCATTGGCCAGCGGGCCATACACAATATAACTATGCCCGGTGACCCACCCGATGTCGGCGGTGCACCAATAGACGTCCTCGTCCCGGACGTCGAACACGTATTTGTGGGTGACCTTGGAGCCGAGCAGGTAGCCCGCGGTCGTGTGCAGGATGCCCTTCGGCTTGCCCGTGGACCCGCTCGTATAGAGAATGAACAGAGGCGATTCCGAGTCCATTTTCTCGGCCGGGCAATCGGAGCCCACATAGCTGAGCTCGCGATGCCACCAGACGTCCCGGCCCTCCTCGATATGGATCTCGTGGGCGGTGCGCCGCAGGACAACGACCCGCTCGATGGTCTTTGCCAGCAGCTCACCTTGGGCGTCCTTGACCGTCAACGCGTCGTCTACATTTTTCTTGAGCGGCACTATGGCCCCGCGGCGATACCCACCATCGGCCGTGATTACCATTTTGGCCTGGCAATCGAAGATGCGTTCCGCCACCGATTGGGCGCTGAATCCGCCGAAAACCACACTATGGACGGCACCAATACGCGCGCAGGCCAGCATGGCGATCGCCGCCTCGGGGACCATCGGCAAGTAGATGATGATTCGATCACCCTTTTTGATCCCATGGCGCCTGAGCACGTTGGCGAAACGGCACACTTCGCGGTGGAGTTGGGCGAAAGTGAGGACCCGTTCCTCACCCGCACGCCCCTCGGTGGCGGGTTCACCTTCCCAGATGATGGCGGCTTTGTTCGCTTGCGGTGTGCCCAACCATTTATCCAAGCAATTGGCGGCCACGTTCAGCTTGCCTCCGGTGAACCACTTGGCGAACGGCTCTTTCCATTCGAGCACCTTGTTGAACGGCTTGAGCCAGACCAATTCGTCTTTCGCCAACTTGCCCCAAAACTTATCCGGGCGTTCCACAGACTCCGTCCAGAGGCGGCGATATTCCGCCATCGACGACACATGCGCCTTCCGGCTGAACTCTTTCGCTGGCTTGAAAACGCGGTTCTCTTTC